>JAZOUM010000054.1:0-16722 GCA_045658205.1 Eubacteriales bacterium
GGTGATGGTGTAGGATACGGGCTCGTACTTAGCGTAGAAGGTAAGGTTACGCGCCGCGGTAACGTCAATGCTCTCAGCCTTCTTTTCGAAAGCGGCATCCTCGTACCAGCCGATGAAGATGAAGTGCGCCTTCTCGGGAGCTGCGGGAAGCTCAAGGCCCTTGCTCTCTACGTTGTAGGTGTTGGGGGTGAGACGAAGCTTGGTGGTGCCGTCCATATAAGTGATGCTGTATCTGGTGTAGCCGTCGGAGAAATCAGCTCCGCAGGTGTCACACTTGTTGTCGTCATCCTTGTCAACGTGCTTACACTCAGCCGCGTTGGATTCCCAACGAGCGGTAAGAGTGAGGTTCTCGGTTACGGGAGTATCAAAGCTCCACTGTGCGTCACCAAAGAACCAGCCGAGGAAGGTGAAGCCGTCCTTAGTGGGATCCTCAGGCTTTATTGCGAGCTCGCCCTTCGCTACCTCCTGCTTCTCTACAGCAGAACCACCGTCGGTGTTGAATTCTACGGTAAAGGTTTCAGACTTATTTGTTACTCTCTGAAACAGCTGGCAGGATGCAAGAGAAAATACCATAGCGAGCGCCAGAATCAAATAGAAAATCTTATTGAGTTTCATAATCGAACTCCTTTTTTTATTTTTATGCATCTTATTTTAACATATAACATTAAATATTTCAATAGAAAAGACGGCGTATTTGACGCGATGCTGCAATTTTGGTTGGTTGAACAAAAAAAAACGACTCGGTTTGTGCATTTTTACATTATAAAAATAGTTGAAAAAATATGCATTTTGTGGTAAAATATAGTTTAACAAACGTGTATTGAGCGAAAATGGGCAAAAATCATACCAATTTTTCGCAAAAGGAGTATAAAATGGTCAGACAGGAGATAAAGAGCTTTAATTTAAGTCTTGACGGTCGCAGCGATCTTGCGTGCGAATCGCCTTGCTCTTTGTATTCGGTTTTGTATGATAACGGGATCATCGGCGATCCCTCTGTATCCGATAACGCGGCTAAGGCGGCTGTATATTCGAGCAAGGGATGTGAATTTTATTCCGATTTTGAAATAACGCCCCTGATTATGTCTATGAAGAACGTAGTTTTGCGTTTTCACGGTATCGATACTCTTTGCCGTATTGAGATCAACGGCAGAGAGGTCGGCTTTATCGACAATATGCACCGCACCTATGATTTTGATGTAAAAACAAAGCTTGTCATAGGTAAAAACAGATTAAGACTTGTCTTTTCACCGGTAACTAAGGGAGCTAACGCTCGTAAGTCGTGCTTTGCATTCGGCAATGAAGGAACGCCAGAGTTTGCCGATATGGGAATATTCAGACGAGTAGAAATACTCGCCTTCAATCATAAGATAATATCCGACGTCAGAGTTAAGCAGACTCACACCGATAAGTCCGTGCGACTTGATCTTTCGGTAAGCACTATAGGATATGATGAGCTTTCTCGAGCAGTAGCTACTCTTACGTCTCCCGCGGGTAACGTTTATTTCTGCGGATTTGTCGGAGGAGAGGGAAGTATTACCGTTACCGAGCCTAACCTATGGTGGCCAAACGGTCTCGGTATGCAGAATCTCTATAAGCTCACGGTCAATCTTTATTCAGACAGTGACCTTGAGGACACAAGGGAGATACGCATAGGACTTCGCACGGTCTCAATATCCCGCGATTCCGATAAGCCCGCGATTTTGGTTAACGGTGAGCGTATGCTTGCAATGGGCGGCGAATATATGAGCGAGGATATCCTCCTTTCCCGCCTTACCGAAAAGCGCACCCGAGCCTTGCTTGAGGCGGCAAAGCACGCTAATTTTAACTCGATTTTTATACACGGTAGTGGGTATTACCCCGATAATTACTTCTTTGACGCCTGCGATGAGCTTGGACTTGCCGTGTGGCTCGACATACCGTTTTGCGATAACGGCGCCACCGTTACAGAAGCTCTTTGCGATAACGTAAGACGTGAGCTTTGCGACAATCTCACCAGAATAGCTCATCATCCGTCAACCTGCGTTATTCTCGGTAGCGAGAGCTTAGCGAAAGTAGCGGCTTGTGACACCGACGGCGCGATCTTACGCAGCATCTCGGGCTTTGACGGTATGAACGTATTTGACCTTAAGGGAGAGTGCCGCGATAAAATCGTCAGAATAGGACACGATTCGCTTCCCACCTACGACACCGTGACAAAATTTGCCGTGGAGGGCGAGAGAAATCTTGGCTCTGAGGTGTTTGAACAGCACGGAGCCGATGAGGATTCCGTTATGACTATGCTTACCAAGGCTTATTCCTTATATCCTCACGCTAATGGCATGAACGAGCTTTCATATACTATGGGACTTAGCTCCGCGGTCTTGTCTATGGCTGACGTTGAAGCGGCGAGAAGAGAAACGACCAAGCCTATGGCGATATTTATGAGACGTATGAATGACTCGTGGCCGTCGCTTTCTCCATCCGGCGTAGATTACTACGGCAATAAGAAGCCCCTTCATTACTATGAGAGAGCATTTTTCTCACCGGTAAGAATATCCGCTGTGCAAAACGGAACGAGAGTTAAGTTTATCGTATCCAACGATATGCGCCTTGACTACGTCGGTATATTTACCTATCAGATACTCAATAATAAGAATCAGCCCATATTCCGCGATTCCTTCCCGATAAGAGCGAGAGCATCGTCAAATCTTGAGGTGCATAACGTGGATCTCGGTAGCGTTATCAAGGGACATGAGAGAGAATACTATCTATATTACTCGGTGGCTGATAAGAGCAATGAAGCGTCCGTAAGTACATATTTGTTTACAAAAACCAAAAGATTCAACTTCTTAAAGCCTAATTTTAAGATTGATATTTCGGGTAACGGTATGGAATATGTAGCCGCAGTATCCTCGGATTGCTATGCTAAGGGCGTGGAGCTTTCCTTCGACGGCGTCGACGCAGAGCTGGACAAAAACTATTTTGATATAAGCGGAAAGGCTCCGATCAGGGTACGTATCAGATCAAGCAGAATGACTACGATCGAAAAGCTGAAAAGAGGTCTCAAGGTAAGATCCGTTTACGACTTAGGTCAGGAAAAATAAAAAAGGAGAACGGGTATGAAGAAGATAACAGCTGAATTTAAGAAATTTATCATGCGAGGCAACATCGTAGATATGGCTGTCGGTGTTATCGTAGGTAGCTCGTTTACGGCTATCGTCAATGCGTTAAGCAATAATATTCTCAAGCCGATAATCAATTATCTGTTGACGCTTATATTCGGCGCCAATTCCTTGAGTGACGTCTATACCTTCCTTATTAGAGTAGATCTTGAAGGTACTACCGATCCCGATCTTACGCAGTCGATCTATATAGACTGGGGCGCGTTTATCAACGCCGTTATCAATTTCTTCCTCGTTGCTGTGGTTCTCTTCACCATAGTTAAAATGGTTAATACTTTGCGCGACAGTCAGAAAAAGATGATCACCGATTTCCTTAGCGATATTCCTACCAAGGATGATATCAAGGCGATGAAAAAGCAGGGTATCAAGCTTACCGAGGAGAATATCGAGAAGTTTTTGGCTGAGAAAAAGGCTCGCTTGCTCGCCGAGGCTGAGAAGGCGAAGGCAGAGGCTGAGGAAAAGGCGAGACTCGAGCGACTTGAGAATCCTACGACAGAGGATCTTCTTAAGATGATACTTGAGGAAATGAAAAAATAAGCGAGACGTGACGCGTCAAGATAATAGCGTCGTGAGCTTTACAGTAAAAGAGAGAGCGTTTCGGCACTTAGACCGATCTGCTCTCTCCTTTTATTTGCGGTGGAGTTTTTTTATAGTTCGTTCGAGCTTATACTGTTCCCGTTACGGTGATCACGGCAACTCCCGGCGTCGTGGTTATTACACCTGTTGTGGGATCCTGGTTATAGGTTGCCGCAGGAACGGTTATATTACCGGGGAGTGTGGCAAAGGTTCCGGTAGCTTCATCATAGGTGTATTCTACCCCCTCGGTCCAGGTCGTACCGTTATAGGTGACGGTTATGGGGTTGAGTATCGGGTTGAATACGTCGTTTACTACAAGGTCGTCGGTTGCGCTTACGTCTACGTTGCCTGAGTTCTGTATGATGAAGGTGTAGGTGAGAGTACCGTTATCGGTGACGGTATCGGGACATATAGCCTTAGCTATCGTCAGAAGCGCCGTTTCTCTTGCGCCGACGGTTGCCGTGTCGGATATTTCCTCCGGAATACCGTAGTTTGTGAGTGTAGCAACGTTGGTGATGGTTGCGCCTATGCCAAAGGGCGCATATTCCGTGACGGCAGCTTCGTATATAAGCTGAGTGTTTCCTCCCGCGGGGATATTAATGCCGGTTATGATCAGAGGCGGACCACCTACCGCGGTGGCGCCCGTTGCTACAGCTCCGTTTTGATAGTACCTAAGAGAATCGGTAACGTAGTTAAGGGGATACAGCGTACCGCCTGTCGTGGTATATGCTCCGAGGTCATCGGTGAGCGTCGCGTTAGTTACGGCGCCGCCAGAATTGGTAAGAGTTACAAGATATACTACGTTACCCGAGCTTGTATAGTCGCTCGAGATCGCTTCCTTAACGATCGTGACACCGTTTAACAGCTCGCCGGTCGTTACGTTTGATGAGGTGGCGCGTCCGTTGTAGATCAGCGTCGCCTGGTTCGTAAATGTTGCCATTTTTAGCTATCCTTTGCTGTTTAGTGGGACGGTTATCCAACTTAAGACAAAAAAATACACGAAGAACGCAGATTTGCGCGCCTTTTGGCTTTTTGCTTCGGTTGGCGTTTGTCAGCGCATTAGCGCCTTATATCCCCATAACAGTATATGAAAAGGACGGAATTGCGTTGCGGCTTATCCCGTCCTTTTAGCTTTTTAATTATTCGATAGCTCTTGATTTTGCGCAAGTAAAATAGAGTATCTGCTTTGTTTTTCCGAGAGATTTAAGCATTGTTTTCGCTCTTTCGAGCTTAGCGTCGTCCAGCGCGACGAACGGGTCGTCGAGTATGATAAACGGCGTTTCCTTTTCATAGAGCGCATCGACAAGAGCAAGTCTTAATCCAAGAGCGTAAAGATCTCTTGTTCCGCGGCTGTAGGATTCTATTCCGTGAGATTCTCCTCGCTCGGTTCTCGATAGCTCAAAGCTTGTGTTAAGAGCGTATTCGCCATCTATTCCGGCGATCAGGGAGGAATATTCTTCGAACTTTTCCTTGGTCTTGCCAAGATACTTTGAGGTGATGTTGTCACACGCCTCTTTTAAATAGAAGGAGGTCTTTTTGATCACGTCAAGGCTGTCCACGTGTTTACGGTAAAGCTCCTCAAGCTCATCCTTACTCATCTGATATTCGTCCTTCTTTTCGATCTCCGCTCTTGCCAAGTTCAGCTCTCGCTCAAGCAAGGTCTCCTCCTCGGTAAGGAGACGTATTTTTTCGGTTATCTCTCGTATAGCGCCGTTTATAGCTGTTTCCTTATCAAGCTCACCTTCGGTGATCTTGCCGGTTACACCGTGTCTTACTGCAAAGACGTCGCACTCTCTTTCAAGTCTTGCTACACTTGCGGAAAGATAGGTGTATTCGTTGAGTCTTGAACGTATCTCGTCAAACGGAGAGGGAGAGACCGTGGGGAATCTCAATAGGAAGGACTCGGCGCTTTTCGCAAGCTCGTCGCTTCTTTGCAGTTTGGATAATTTGTTACTTTCCTTAGAAGCGCCCTCTTGTCCGAGGGTATAGAACTTTGCGTATTTATGCTTGATCTGTCTTACCGAGTCGAGCGGAGAATCCGCGTCTACTATAGGGAACTTACCAAGGAAGGAGTATACAGTCATCGTAAGCTCGGAGATCTCATCAGATAGCTCCTCGCGCCTTTGACTTCTCTCTATCGAAAGAGTGTTGTATTCCGTAAGCTTTGCCTCGATATCCGCGAGGGATTTGTCTATACAACCGCATTCGCAATCGCTGTATTCACGGATAAATGACAATAGTTCTTTGCTTTTTGAAGGCTTTTTGATTAGAATCGCGGATACTATAGCTACAATTATGCCGACTGCTGATGCGATGTATCCAACCGTTCCTCCGATGATCGCGCCTATTGCCGCCATCAAAATTCCGATAAGGGTAAATATCGCCTTTTTAAATCCTTTGCCGCCGCGCCTCATATTTTTTGCTCGTTCAAGAGCTTCCTTTGAAGGTGGCTCGGATCGGAAGAGTGAGCGCATTTTTATAGAGCGAGGATCCGCAAGATTATCTATGGCCTGAATCTCACGAGTATTGTTTTCCGCAAGCTCCGCCGCTCTTTCTACCTCCGCGATCTCTACAAAGTCTGTGCTGTTTTTAAAGAACTCGCCAAGCGATGCGAATTCCTCGTTTCCGCGCTCGGTCATCGCCTCTGCGCGTAGCCTTTTCGATTCGTTGTAGGTGTCTCGCGAGGCGTCGATCTCGATGGCGGTCGGTACGCCGTTTTTGAAGAAGCTCTTTACCTCGTCAAGCCTTTTAACTTCTTTTTCAACCTCGGCTCTCATGGCGATATACGTCTGCTCGTTTGCGCTTCTGTCGCGCTGTCTTTTTATAGCGTCGAGCTTTGATCTTTGCTCGGAGTCAAGGGCGAGGAGTTTAGATTTTTCAGAGCGTAAAATTCGAAGCCTTCCTTCGCCGTTTTTTACCTCATCCTCAAGGCGTGTTACGTTATCTATACGTCTTTGCGCTTCGTTTATGCGCTCCTTTACGTTGGCGATCTCGCCCGTGTTACCCTTTTTGAAGTAAAATTTACGTCTTTCCTCAAGCAGCTTTAACGCATCGTCAAATTCACCGACGTCTCCGTCAACTCCGACCAAGTCAGATAGCTTTGCCGATATGGATTTGTTTTCGTTTTTGCCTTGCAGATTCTTTTCCGAAAGGAATACGGTGCGCAAAAAGCCGTCACGGTCTATACCGAAGAGGCTCTCGCCGATGTTATCTTCGTGCTCGGCGCATACTCTGCCACTGTCCGCGTCAACGAGTCGGAAGGTGTCATCCGCGGGACGCGCTCCAAAGCTGCGCTCTATAACGTATCTTTTCTTGTTTGCCTCTACGGTAAGCGATCCGCCGAAGCGACCGCCCTGCCATGGCATATATTTTTTTCTTGGGTTGTCGTCAAGAGATTGCTTTCTCGTATCTCCTATGCCGTAGAGCATAGCCTCAATGAATGCGGTAAGAGTAGTCTTTCCCGTTCCGTTTTCGGATACGCAGCAGTTCAGCCCTTTTGAAAACTCAAACTCGGTTGTGTGGAACAGACCGAAGTTTTCTATATAGCATTTAATTATTCGCATCTGCTCCTCCTTATATTTCGTCGCACTCGCCCATCAGCGCGGCAAGTCCGGTTTTTATGATCTTGTCCTTTTCCTCGTCCGTCAGCTCGGGCCTCGAGGTTACGAGGCGGATAAATTCGCCCTTGAGCGAGCGATCGTATTTGTAGTCGTTTGGATCTATTCGTATTCCCGATTCATCCTTGATCTCAAAGTGGTAGAACGCGTTTTGCCATCTTGCCTTTATAGCGTCCTCGTCGGGGAACAGCTCGGGGATCCTTTTGCCGCAGAGTCTGAGTCTTACAAGATCGGTGTGAGATATTCCGGAAAGTGAAGAATCTACACGCATATCCACATCGGCGCGTCCCATAGCGCCCGTGAGGTCTACGTCTACTATGCGGAGCGTTCTTTTTGCAAATTTGCAGAAGCTGTGTCGCGCGTATCTTGAGTCGGTGTCTATCAGCACAAAGCCCTTGTCTCCCACCTCGTCAAAGCCTCTGCCCTCGGGAGTTCCGGAATACACGGCTATACCCGTGTCGCTTATTTGCTCGGCGGAATAGCTGTGGTAATGTCCGAGCGCAAGGTAGTCGATATGCGTTTTTTCAAGCTCACGCTTACCGATTATTTCTCCTCCTGACTTAGCGTCTGATAAGGCGCCGTGCAGAACGGCTATGTTGATTTTCGCGTAATCAAGTTTAAGCGAGGAGAACATATCGGGAGATATCTCGGTTCTTCCGACTACCGTGACGTCACCGTAATCGAAGTAGGTCCAATCCTCACCGAAGAGCTTTAAGTTTTCCGGCAGGGAAGCGCCGCATTCTGTAAGCGCGTTTTTTTCGTGATTTCCCGACAGATAGAGGAAGTCTATGGACGGATATTTAGATATCGCGCCGAGCACTCGCGAGACGGTGGAGCCGGTGATTCTCTCGCTGTCGAAAAGGTCTCCCGCTATTATGAATATTCTTACCCTTTGGTAGACGGCCTCCTCGATCATTTTTTCGAAAGTGAGGAGTAGCTCTCCTTTTCTCTCTCTCACCTTCTCGGGCGATAGCCTTGAGGTCAGAGGAGAGCCTATATGCAGATCTGATGTATGTAAAATTTTCATTTTGTCACCTTGTATTATTTTTCTTTGCTTACGTATTCACTCGGTGGGATACCGTATTTGGCGGAAAATACCTTTGAGAAGTAGGATTGATCGGAAAATCCGGTCGCGCTCGCTATCTCGCCGATGTGTTTGTCTCCCATTTTCAACATATTTACAGCCTCTCCGAGTCTTAATTCATTAATGTAGCTGTTGACCGTCGTGCCGTATTCCTTTTTGAATCCAGTTATGAGAGTGGACTTTGAGCAGCCTATTTCATCGCAGATATCCGATATGGTTATCTTGGATTTGTAGTTGTCAAAGATAAACTTTTTTGCCATCTCCGCCACGGTTTGCTTGGTTGACGGGATTGCGTTTGACAGGGTAAGGTACTGGGCGCATATTGTCATTATCTTGACGTAAGAGCGCACCATATCGGCATCTACGAGGGGCGTTTCCTTCGCGAGGGATATCATCTCTTCACCGAGCGATTTGATGTTTTTTACCTCGGGATGCAGATGATTGCCGTCGGCATCGGTCTCAAAGACCTGTCCCATCATAAGAAAGCCTGTCAGTGTGCCGAAGTTATAAAGAGGGCTTACCGCTTCGGTAAAGCCGTAGCGACATGTATAGATGTGCGTGTTTTTTTCGCTGAGCGCTCTCTTACACGCCGCCTTGTCGCACGCCACGCATTTTTCGTATTCAATAGGATCCTTGTGGACCATGCGGCAAAAGTCACGTTTTTTTGTAGGATATGCGGCGATCTCACTGTAATCCGCTCCGTGAAGAGATACTCTGAAGCCTGTTATTTTATAAAGCTCGGCTAATACCGAAATTATTTCTTCTTTTGTCATCGCTGACTCTCCAAGTTTGTAAAATAATTTGAAAAAATGTTCTATTCTACAAAATATTATACAATTTTACCTTGAAATTGTCAATAACATAGTTTATAATTATTATAGAATATTTAAAATAAGAGGGGAATATGAGATACTGTATAGGCGTAGATCTCGGCGGCACGAATATCGCCGTCGGACTTATCGACCTTGACGGCAAGGTCATACTTCGCAAAAAAAGCGTTAAAACGCGCGCGCCACGTCCCTGCGAGGAAATTTCCGAGGATATCAAGGACGTTTGCGTTCTGCTCTGTGAGGAAGAGGGAATATCTCTTGACTCGGTTGAGTGGATAGGTGTTGCTACTCCGGGCATCGTACGCTCCGGCGTGGTTATCGATGCGGTTAATCTCGGTTGGACCAATGAAAAATTCGGCGAGATAATAAACCGCCTTACAGGTAGACCCACGTTCGTTGCCAACGACGCTAACGCGGCGGCTTATGCCGAGGCGAAATGGGGCTGTGGCGTTGGAGAGGAATCTCTGATAGCCGTAACACTCGGCACCGGTATCGGTGGCGGTATAATTCTCAACGGTAAGATATGGGAGGGCTTTAACGGCTTTGCCGCAGGGCTTGGTCATATGGTTATCGACGTAGGCGGCAGAAGATGCTCGTGCGGACTTCGCGGTTGTCTTGAGGCTTATTGCTCGGCGTCTGCGCTCGTGCATGAGACACGCAGAATGATGAAGCTCTATCCCGACAGTAATATGTGGGACGTTGTCAAGGGCGACATCGATCGTGTTGACGGTCGCACAGCGTTTATTGCAAATGCTAATGGGGATTTCGCCGCAAGACAGGTTATCGACGACTTTGTCAACTATCTTGCTATCGGTATTGCCAATATCATTAATATTTTCCAGCCATCGGTCGTTTGTATCGGCGGTGGAATATCGGGACAGGGCGAGGAGCTTATGCGTCCCCTTCGCGAAAGACTTAAGTATACCTCCTTCGGTACGAAGGATATGAGAACCCGCGTTGAGGCTGCGGTTTATAAAAACGACGCCGGAATCATCGGCGCAGGATTACTTGGAATTATGGAGGAATAAATAATTATGGTTGCTATTGAAAATGTTGTTGCCGCTTTCGAGGTAGAGGGCAAGGTTGCAGAGTACATTCCCTTTGGAAACGGTCATATCAATGATACAAGACTCGTTACTATGGATAACGGTGTGCAGTACGTTCTTCAGAAAATTAACAAGAACGTATTTAAGCGTCCCGATCTCCTTATGGAAAACTACGTTGGCGTAACTAAGTTTATCAGAAAGAAGATCGAGGAAATGGGTGGTGATCCTCTCCGTGAGGTTCTTAACGCTATTCCCGCAAAGGACGGTAAGCCTTTTACTATCGATGAGGACGGTCAGTATTGGCGTCTTCTCGTTTACGTTACCGATTCAATCGGCTACGATAAGGTAGAGAGACCCGAGCAGTTCTACGACAGCGCTGTTTCCTTCGGTGACTTCCAGTATATGCCCCGCGACTATCCTGCGGAAACTCTTCACGAGACCATCGTTAACTTCCACAACACCCCCGACAGATACCGTCAGCTTATGGAGGCTGTTGAGGGCGATGCAAAGGGCAGACTTGCAGAGGTTGGCGCAGAGGTTGAGTTCGCTAAGGCGAGATGCGAGTTTGCAGGTACTCTTGAGAGAGCGCACAAGGAGGGCAGACTTCCTCTTCGCGTTACACATAACGATACTAAGCTCAATAATATTCTTTTCGACACAAATAACGGCAAGGCGCTTTGCGTAGTTGACCTTGATACCATTATGCCCGGCTACTCCGTAAACGATTTTGGTGATTCCATCAGATTCGGCGCTACTACAGCGCTTGAGGATGAGACCGATCTTTCTAAGGTTAACTTTGATATCTCTCTTTACGAGCTTTACGTTAAGGGCTTTATCGAGGGAGCTAAGGGCGGACTTACCGAGGGTGAGCTTGAGATGCTTCCCATCGGCGCTATTATGATGACCTTTGAGTGCGGTATGAGATTCCTTGCGGATTATCTCAACGGCGATACCTATTTCAGAATCCACAGACCCTCTCACAACCTTGACAGATGCCGCAACCAGTTCAAGCTCGTATCCGATATGGAGGCTCAGCTTGACGAGATGAAGGCTATCGTTAAGAAGTACTGCTGATTATTAATTAAAGAGTATACATAAGGAGAAAAAAGATGATTAAGATTCTTTACGGCAAATGCCCCCATTGCGCAAGTGTAAATGCTGCGGATGAAATAACCGCTCTTCTTAAGAGTAAGCCTAACGCGGTTCTCGGTCTCGCTACCGGTTCCTCTCCCATCGGAATGTATAAGGAGCTTATCTCCAGATGCGAAAAGGGCGAGATCAGCTTCAAAAACGTAAGAAGTGTAAACCTTGACGAGTACGTAGGTCTTTCTGCAGATCACGATCAGAGCTACGCTTACTTTATGAGCCATAATCTTTTCAACCACGTTGATATCGATAAGGCTAACACCAATCTTCCCAACGGTCTTGCAAAGGATCCTGCGGCAGAGTGCAAGAGATATGACGACGTAGTATCTTCTATGGGCGGCGTTGATATCCAGGTTCTCGGTATCGGAAATAACGGTCACATCGGCTTTAACGAGCCTGCTTCCTATTTCTCTAAGGGCACCGGTCTTGTAGATCTTACCGATTCTACCATTGATGCTAATGCTCGTTTCTTTGAGAAGAGAGAGGACGTTCCTACTCAGGCGCTTTCTATGGGCGTTGGTCAGATAATGAACGCAGAGAAAATCCTTCTCATCGCTCTTGGTAAGGGCAAGGCAGAGAAGCTTGAGAAGTCTCTCTTCGGTGACGTTACTCCCGAGGTTCCCGCATCTATCCTTCAGTTCTTCAAGGGCGAGGTTGTTGTATGCGCAGACGAGGAGGCTCTCTCTGTAATTCTTGAGAAGCATCCCGAGGCTGTTACCAAGTAATATAAACGCAAAAATAAAAGAGGTTGATCCAAGTGCTTTTAAGTGAGCATAAGGATCAACCTTTTCTATTTTTAAACTATAGTAACAGTCTTAATTCTAACCGCGATCTTGGGTCTGTCGGAGTAGTCGGTGGGGATAGACGCGATCTCGTCAACTACCTCCATACCGGATACGACCTTACCAAACGCCGCGTACTGTCCGTCAAGGTGAGGAGCGTTCTTGTGCATGATGAAGAACTGGCTGGATGCAGAGTTGGGATCGTAAGCTCTCGCCATGGAGATAACGCCTCTTTCGTGCTTGATGGGGTTGTTGTGACCGTTGGCGCGGAACTCCCCTACGAGCTTCTTGTCAGAGCCACCCATACCGTTGCCAAGGGGATCGCCACCCTGGATCATAAATCCGGGAATGATTCTATGGAAGGTCAGACCGTTGTAGAAGCCTTCCTTAACGAGAGACTTGAAGTTAGCGACAGTTTTGGGAGCATGCTCGGGATAGAGCTCAAGCTCGATCTTGCCGCCGTTTTCCATTTCGATGATTACCATATCTTTTTCCTTTCGTGTGTTAAAAAATCTTATTTTTGGATATAATTTATTACATCATTTTTTGGAGTATTAAATGAATTATGATAAAATAAGACGATATGCCGATCTTGTCGTAGTGATAATTGGCGCGTCTCTTCTCTCATATTTGTTCTTAAAGCACGTTTTTATATACGTCTTGCCGTTTCTGATAGGTTGGTTTATCGCATTCGCTATACGTCCAATAGCCGCGTTTTTATCCGAGCGACTGAGGATCAAAGAAGCTGTTTTACGACTTGTACTCACGATACTTATCTACGCCCTATTGATAGGAGTGATGACGCTTGTGATATGGCTGCTTTCACGCGAGATATGGCTTCTCTTAGCCAGACTTGGAGAGGAGAACGGATCGCTCGAGCAGATCATATCCGGAATTGTGGGATCGGGTGGAATTGTTGGAAGGATCTTCGGTGATTTCAGTGATTATATTGCTGATGCCCTATACCGTGTAGCGATATCCATGCTTTCTTCGGTCGGATCGGCGCTTTCACTGATAATATCTGCCGTGCCAAAGGCACTGTTTTTCATGCTTGTCAGCATCATAGCCTCGGCATACTTTGCCATAAGTCTTGAACAGGTCAACTCTACTGTAAAAAGACTTTTACCAAAGCAGACATTTGATATGCTCGTTAAGCTTAAGGATGGCTTTTTAGGCGTCTTTTTGAAGTACTTAAGATCGTATCTTTGCATCCTTTTCATCACGTTTTTGGAGATGCTTATCGGACTGTTTCTCATTAAGGCCCCATATCCTCTTATTATGGCTATATTAATAGCGCTGCTTGACCTATTGCCCGTTATAGGAGTGGGCTCTGTGCTTATCCCTTGGGGCGTGTGGGCTTTTATTGTCGGCAGAACGCCTTTTGGAATAGGACTTTTGCTGTTATTTGTCGTTCATACGGTGTTAAGGCAGATTATTGAACCGAGGATTGTAGGAAAAAATCTCGGCATACACCCACTTCTTACACTTGTTTTTATTTACGTTGGATACTCGATTTTTGGTTTTATCGGAATTTTGCTCGTGCCGATATTAACCGTCTTAGTCAACGTAGCCTTCCGTAAAAATGATTCCTCCGAGGTCGCGTAGCTCGCCCTTTGACAAAGCTATTATCTTTAAGCCCTCGTCCTCTGCGGCTTTAATGATTTTTGCTCCGTCAGAATGTGTGGCGGGATCGCCAAAGAAGAATAACCTATCCTTGTCAACCTCACCCGCGCCACCGATGAATCCGTATTCGTAAGGGGGGAGAGAAATACCTCCGTTTTCAATTAAAGTCACACGGATGCCGTGGTCTCTGAGCGCCCTTGCCATTCCGTTGTCGCTGGTTATAGCGGCGTGATCGTTAAGCTTAAGGACCGTGCAGGCAGGGTAACCTTGTTTTACGTCTACAATTTCTATTCCTTGCTCTTTGGATCTATCCCTAAGGGACTGTGATATGCTTTCATTACGGCAGAATAGTTTATTACCCATTCTGAGCGCGTTGAGTCCGACGTCGTGAGGATAGCTGTTACCAACCTCATCCGCGGTAAAAACAAACCTTACGCCAGTTCCCTTTAAAAGTAGAGAGAGGTCACTGAATACGTAGGATGCCTCCTCACAGTAGTCGGCGTATGATATTAGATCGTTTCCGATTCTTGATATCAGCATATCGGGGTGTGATGCCACCGCCTCCGAGAGCTTTGAAAAGGGAGGAAGCGTCAATACGTGATACCCTGAAAGGATAAGCCGCCTTTGTGAGTCGTAATCGATACGTGAGTCTACTATTGCAATTTTTATCTTCATATTATTAATATTACGTTAAAATACAAAAAACTCCGCTTTCAATCAGCGGAGTTTTTGACCCTTATACACGCTCTACCTTACCGGAGCGAAGGCAACGGGAGCAAACGTATACAGAAGTTCTTGTACCGTCAACTACTGCCTTAACCTTACGAATGTTAGGCTTCCAGGTTCTGTTTGTCTTACGGTTAGAGTGAGAAACATTGTGTCCGAAAG
Organism: Eubacteriales bacterium; assembly: GCA_045658205.1. Taxonomy (GTDB): domain Bacteria; phylum Bacillota; class Clostridia; order Oscillospirales; family CAG-272; genus UBA1740. The sequence continues at coordinate 14,754 of JAZOUM010000054.1, forward strand.
TAACACCCTTGCCGCAAACGCTACACTTAGCCATTTTGATACCTCCCTAAAATCTAACTCTTGCGAGTCGAATTTTATATAAATTATTTGTTATTCATAAATTGACAAGTAGTATTATAGCATAAGGGAAATAAAAATGCAAGAGGTTTTTCAAAAAAAATCGAATAATTTATAAATATTTTTTCGGTAGTAAGGTTGCACTCAATAGAGTTTAATTTGACGGATAAAACCAAGTTCAAGCAACGCTATAATGCGTATGCGTCACCAAACGTATGCTTTAAATGATGATAGAAATCATAGCGTGGTATACTTTCATATATAAATTAAACGGCATACGCACTTTTAAAACAAAATATAATAATTTACTTTTATAAAACGTTTGTAGAATCCTTGACAACGTAAAAGTTTTGTGATATAATAACCAAGTGCTATAGGGGTATCGCCAAGCGGTAAGGCAAGGGACTTTGACTCCCTCATTCGTAAGTTCAAATCTTGCTACCCCTGCCAACAAAAAGAGAACTTTTGTCTACCAAAAGTTCTCTTTTTGTTTATCCATTGCGAAAGCAATGGCATATCATCACGACGCAATCGTGGATATCATCAAGGGCGGTTCGCCGCCCTTGTATCTCATCACGCGCCAGCGTGCATCTTCCTGCGGCTTGATGATATCCAGACCTTTGGTCTGATGATATACCGCAACAAGTTGCGGATGATATACAAGGCTACGCCTTGATTTATTGGCGAAAGTGTGATATAATAAATAAAATTAAAAGGAAGGCGGTGAGGTAATGTTTGGAGCAATATACGGAGATGTCATTGGTTCGTATTATGAGGTTCACTGTACCAAGGATTACAATTTTGAATTTAACAAAGACAGCTTTTTTACAGATGACAGCGTATTGATCGCGGCAGTCTGCAAGGCAATTCTCAACAATCCCTCCGAAATATCCAAATGGGCACTTCGCTCTCGCACCAAAGAATACGCTGCGCAATACCGTCAATATTATTCATATCACCCGCACGCCGGATTTGGTAATATGTTTGCCGCTTGGGCGAAAGATCCGTATGCAAGAAACGGACATAGTTATGCAAACGGTGCTTCGATGCGTGTTATCCCAATCGGATACGCATATGATTCGTTAGAACAAACACTCTTGCAAGCAAAAGCAAGTTGCCTTTCCACTCACAAGCACCGTGAAGCAATCAGCGGAGCTCAAGCGGTTGCGGCGGCAATCTTTTTGGCGCGAAGTGGAGAGGACAAAGAGCAAATTAAAGCGTATTTGGAGAAAACATTCAAATATAAATTGTCAACACCGCTTTCCACTATCAAAGAAACCCATGTATTCGATAGCCGTACATCCTATAGTGTTCCACCTGCAATTATTGCGTTTTTGGAATCAACGGATTACGAAAGCGCAATAAGAAATGCAATCTCTCTTGGCGGTGATGCAGATACACAAGCGTGCATAGCCGGCGGTATTGCAGAAGCTTATTACAAAGAGATTCCTGAGCATATTAAACATTTTTGTGATAGTAGAATTGATTTTTCAATAAAATCTGTTGTGAAAGAGTTTGCAAAACAATATTGCACAGAAAAAAGTTGACCTTTTGCTCGCAATTACCTCGCCTTTTGACCTTTTATCACGTTTATGGCAAAAAAGAAGTAACTTTTGTCTACCAAAAGTTACTTCTTTTTTTATCCATTGCGAAAGCGATGGCATATCATCACGCTTTAGCGTGTATATCATCGCCGCAGGCGTATCTCATCAGCCGTAGGCTGTATCCACTTTCGCAATGATGATATACAACACTTTGTGTTGGTGATATACAATGCTTTGCATTGATGATATACAAGGCTTACGCCTTGATTTATTTACGATAGTGTGATATAATAAACTCACCGATAAATAAGAATTTGACGGAGAGGAGAGATTGATTATGGAAGGATTATCATATGTAACAACACGAT
>JAZOUM010000055.1:0-14525 GCA_045658205.1 Eubacteriales bacterium
TGAACTTTTGCGGATTTGGAACAACGTGTTTGAAGGTGCTTTAATACTTTGGCACATCAACTCAATATCGGTTGCAAGCTGTTCGGAATATATCAACAAATAATTCTTTGACATAATATCACCTCTTTAAGTGTATTATACCACATTTAAAAATTAAAATCAAGGCGTAGCCTTGTATATCATCAATTTCGCAGGAATTGCATATCATCCGTCCGAAAACGAGTATATCTCGCTTTCGGGCGAGTATATCATCAAGTCGCAGAGGAATACACCTTCGGTGATGATATACAGCCCAAAGGGCTGATGAGATACACGCTAAAGCGTGATGATATACCAAGTCTGCGACTTGGATAAAAAAATACTGCAGAAAATGTATCCTTTTCTGCAGTATTTTTTGGTGCAGGGGACGGGACTTGAACCCGCATGTTAAAAACACAGGTGTCTGAGGCCTGCTTGTCTGCCAGTTCCAACACCCCTGCTTTTTAATTTTTCGTCCTCTGTTTTTACACGGGGAGAACACCCTAGGCGGTGCTTACTGTTGAGTCGGACTCTTTCGGCATATTCCGCAAACGTATAGTCGCGCAACTTTCGCGCCTAAATATAATACCACAAGTGCATTGGTTTGTCAAGGTATTTTGAGAGTAAATTCCCAAGCAAATTTCTAAGAATTTGGGAAAAGAAAAAATACGCTGTGAAATTCTGAAGATCGGGGCACATATATCCGTAGGAGCGATTCACAAATCGCCGTGGCGTAAGCCTCCCTCCGGGAGGGAGATAAATAATGAATGATGAATGATGAATGATGAATAATGAATAATGAATAATTGAGGTACTCCTACGGATATTTTCACCCGATTTATCGGATTTCATCCTGCAAGGATTTCTTCCACTTTGGTGGATTTCTTCCGTCTGTAACAGATTCATTGTGGCGGGACGTCGTGTTCTCTCTATCTTGCATTTATAGAGAAAATATGCTATAATCAAATTACAGTAGAGTTGTTTCTAATTTTAAAATAGCGAAAAACAGCACTTTTATTTCACATGTACGAGGGATAGACTATGAATTTTATTTACATTCTGACGCTTTTGGCGCTATACGTCATCTATGGCGTGTGTATATTTTTGATGAAGTATGCGCGTTCCTTCACACTCGCCAACTGTATATTTACGGCGCTCGTATTTCTGCCATACACTATGCTATGTCTGACAGTGTATCTCGACGTTGGATTTAACGATTGGAATTTTCAAAACACGCTCCCCGTTGCAAATGTCAGTCCCTTTATGTTTTCTATGGTGCCGATCATTCTCATCTTACCAAAGAGACTTAAAAAGCACGCACATCTGCTCATATCTCTTCTTACGGTAGGTATGTTTCTTTCCAGCACGTTCGGCTGCATATACAACGCGCTGATAGGGTATAAGTTCCACTTGCATTTTTCCTACGACTATATATCACACTTTACCCTCTCACTCTTTGGTATTTACCTTATCAGAACCAAACAGGCTGATCTATCAAAGAAAAACGTTCTCATCAGCAGCTCATTGATCTATGGCGCGGCGGCGGTTATGATATTATTAAACGTGATATTTGACAAAGCATTTTTCGGTCTGTCACTAAACGGAAAGCATAATATCTACAACAACGTCCTCGTGGATAACTCCTATCTCTCCGCTCTTTTGTACTTAATCGGACTCGCCTTTGTGTTAGCTCTCGGATATGTTGTGAGCGCTATATTTAACAAAGAACGCTTTAAAGTAGAGCCGAGTAAATAATGCGTATTTTTACACCACACCTTCATATTTATTTTTTAATACAAAAAGTCCGTCTTTAGAGCTTAATGCCAAGACGGACTTTTTTATTCACTTTTAATCGATAAACGCGACTACCTCTTTGCCAAACAGGTGACCAAGCTTAAGCTGACTTAACGCGTCGTAGTGCGCAAGATCCGGCTCTTCCTCGGGCTCGGCTACACAGGTTAGTCCCTCGGACACCGTGTCTATCACCACGTTGATCGGAGACGAGTCCGCCACCCTTTGCTTAGATTTATTTACCCGGTCGTAGTGTATCCACAAGGTAGGAGTATCGGCAATGTAAGCGTCAACGAAAGCGATGCCGTCATCCGAGGCGTAGGACTCAAATTCATCTCTGACGTCACGGATAAAGTTTTTTAGATTCTTCTTGTAACCTATTGCCGTTCTGAGAGAGAAGGAATCCGACTCGCCTTGCATCCAGCACATAGCATCAATCGTCACGTTGTATCCCTTGCTTGTGAGATAGTCGAGACTTGTGTTTGTATAGTTAACAAAGGCTTGGTACAGCTCTCCCGTCTCACCGTTGCCACTCGGAGAGAGCCACTGATCAAAGAGATTAGTGCCACCCCATGCAAATTTAATGATAAAAAACGTCTTGTCGGGATAAGACTCGTGCAAGGTCTCCGCTAAGCCGAGCTCCGGTCCGAAAAAGTCGCCGAGCTCTCCCTGACACGCCCCGCATCTGACAAATTCTTCAGAAACGTTCGTGCCCGTAGCATAGTAGTTTATATAAACGTTATCGTAGCCCGCCTCATATTCTGCGTGCTTTTCGGAAGTGACTCCCTTTTTGAGATACTCGTCACGGCTACAGCCCGAAGCATTTGACTGACCGGCAAGGAGTATAACCGTAGCCTCTCTACCCTCGCCGTCGGGAAGAGTATCCTTGACGGTGAATTCACTCGGAGCCTCTACCTCACTATAGATGAGCGAGCAAGAGCTAAGAGGTATAAGAGAAGATAAAAGAAGTAAAACCACAAGCGCGATTGTTATTTTTTCATACTTCCTCCAATATTTAAAAGGCTATCTGCCCTTGAGCTCGGTGTATTTCGCCTTATTGCCGTAAGAGGCGCTTACCGGATATTTTTCTGAGTTACGCTTAACCTTTTCTCTGATAATTTCATCGGGATCAAGCCCACATCTATCGGCTAAAAGCAGGCAATAACTCAACACGTCTGCCAGCTCCTCCTTGATTTTGGGTAGCTTGTCCTCGCAGACGAGATCGTCCGCGCTCCATTGGAATATCTCAAGCAGCTCTGCCGCCTCAAGACATACCGAGATAGCAAGATCCTTGGGATTATGGAACTGAGACCAGTTACGGTCGTCTCTGAATTTTGTAAGAAGCTCTGTTGTTTCCTTTGAAATCATATTTTCCTCACTTTAAAGTATTAACGTATGTTCGCTCTCGCCACTCGGCAGGGTGAGTCTTTTCTTACCCCATACAAGCTCAGCCGAGACGCCATTGGGAACGTTTACGATGAGTTTTACCCTGTCGTCCGAGAGCTTATTCCACATAACCGACAGCCTACCCGTGTCAAAATCATAGTCTACCTTTGCGTAATCGACACTCTTCGGGACTATAGGAGATATGACCGCGCTGCTCGGGTTAGTTAAAGACGGATTGATCCTTATACCCACAAGCTTTGCCACGAACAGGTGTAGTATATCGCCGAAGAAATGGTGGTTCTGCGACTCGTTAAGTCCGTTTGGTATCAGCGACTCAAAGAGCGCCGTACCGCCGAGCTTTATCATATTTCCATAGGATGGGGCATCATCGCGCGTTATCATCCTAAGCGCAAGATCGGGATCTCCCCACTCAAAAAGCACGTGGAAGATGTGTCTGAGACCTATCATACCGCAGTCAACGTGTCCGTCCTTCTCCTCTATCATATCGATAAGGCGCTGATATGCGATAGGCTCGGATTCCTTGTCAAAAAGTCCAAAGCGTAGCGCCAGAGCCTGTGAGGTCTGACACGCTCCCGCGGCAATAGCGCTTTTTTGGTCAATCAGATGCTCACGTATCGACTCTCGCATACTGTCTGCAAGTCTTTTTGCGTACTCGCTGTCCTCTCTGCGTCCGATAGCCGATAGCATTACAGCGCTCTTTTGCGCCATCTCAAGCACCTGGATAGAGTCGGTAAGCTCAAGAGGCGAGGATATAGGTGCGCCGTTCTCTCTCGGCTGACACCAGTCTCCAAGACCGCACGCAACGAGTCCGCGCTCATCTCTTCTCCCCTCGATATAATGCAGATATTTAACCATCATATCAGCGTTTTCTCTTATGATATCGAGTCTGCCGTCGTATCTGTAGCTGTAGTATGGCAGATTAATTATCGCGGCATCCCAAGCAGGTCCGCTACCCCATTCATATCCCCACGTATCGGTAGGTACGATGCCTGGGATCTTTCCCTCCTCGGTCTGCGCATATCTCATATTTTCGAGCCATACTCCGAACGCCTCGGAGCAGTCAAAAGCCAAGAGGAGCTGATGCGCGCTTACCGACGCGTCTCCTGTCCAGCCGTTCTTTTCTCTATGCGGACAATCGGTCGGGAAATGGTGGAAATTGGATAGATCTGCGCGCAAAGTCATATCGTAAAGAGTGTTGATAACAGCATCAGAACACTCAAAATGCAATCTTTTCTTTACATCTGTATGAAAAATCTCATAAGTCAAGAGGTCCTTCGTCGCCTGCTCCTCGCTTATACCCTCGACAAGAGCGTAACGGAATCCGTGGTATGTAAAGGGTGGGATAAAGATCTCCTCTTCCTCTCCCTTCAGGTAATAGACGTCGGTCTGTAGGTGACCTATCGTGCGCTCGGTACCCAACTTTATGGTTATAGTCGAGCCTATATCAAATCTACCGTCAACGAGATTTTCCGCGTGTCTTACGGTTATCCTCTGCCCTCTTTTTCCCTTTATCTTAAGCTTACATACGCCGGCGGCATTCACGCCGAAATCGTATACGTAGCCGTCCTTGACGTAGCACTCCTTCATAGGATTGCCATTCTTGTAGTAGAGGCAGTAAAAATCGCTCTGCCTTTGTATACCGACCGCCTGTCTCTCCTCGCTCACTCTGATAGGTAAGGCGCGAGAAGGTGTTAATTTGCCGCGAGGCGCCTCGCAGGGCTTAGCGCGCTCCCAGTCGGAGTCGTCATATTCCGGTAGTGCAAAGCCTTCCCTCTCCTCTCTGGCATCGTATATAACGCCGTATCGGTACATATCAAAGAGTATGGCAGACGGCGCCACCTTAAAGCTCTCGTCAGAGGATATCTCTACACGTCCCTTGTCCGTGTTTATAATCAGCTCGAGCGCGAGTGACAATGGCGCGCGGAATGACGCCGTGTTAAAATTCCACGAGTCCACGTCCTGATTTATAAATCCGTTACCGAGTATGACGGCTATAGCGTTCTTGCCCGTCTTAAGATAGTGCGCGAGGTCGTAGGTGTCAACGTACACTATATGATTTGGGTTATTGGCGTACGGCGCAAGTAGTCCGCGCGTGATATTCTCTCCGTTTACGTACAGCTCGTAAAAGCCGGTAACGGCAATCTTAAGCTCCGCGTCCGTTATTTTGCCCGACAGGTCAAACGCCCTTCTGAATATCGGCGCGGCAACCGGCTCTTCTATGGAGCATATTTTATCCGTATCCTTTATAAATTGCATATCTACCACCACGGCTCCCGCCGTCATCCTTTCGCTTTTGTACCCATTTTATCACAGGAATCTCCCTGTGTCAATACAAGCGTATGGTGGTGAATATTAATTCTACAAGAAAACGTACAAAGACCGCGAAAATGTTGACTATTGTCGCAATTTGTGGTAAAATATTGGCGCAATGTAAAATATACGCGTTAAAATAATGTTATTTTGGAGTGGATCATGAAACGTATGTGCAAAAAAATAGCCCTTATCACGCTTCTCGCGCTTGTCGGCAGCGTGCTTTTGCAGCTCGGATACAATATGCTGCTCATAAAACCCTACGAGCCGGAGCTTAAGATAGGCAGCGACGGAAAGCTGACGAAGATGCTGTATGAGTCAGAGACACTCACAGACGAATACTTCCTCGACACCGCCCTGATCTCCGAGAACCTCGCGGGAGCTATCGAGAGGATAGACGTGCGTGAGGACTGCGCAGACTTCACCGCCTGCGGTATGATACGCTTTTATCTTGAAAACGAGCATCGTCTCGCCGAGGTAAACAAAGAAGAGATAAAGAGATGTCTCACCGGCTTCAAGTACTGGATGGATCAGTATGACGGCAGATCCGACAGCATGTGCCATTGGAGCGAGAACCACCAGATACTCTTTGCCACCACCGAGTACCTCGCCGGTATGGAATGGCAGGACGCCACCTTTGCCGACGGTAAAAGCGGAAAAGAGCACGTCGAGATGGCTAAGGAAAGAATAAATGCCTGGATGTATCAGAGATACTACTACGGCTTCAACGAATATTACTCCAACAACTACTATCCCGAGGACATAGCTCCTATGGCTAACTTCATCCAGTTCGCCTCCTCCGAGGACAAGGATATGGTAGACCGCATGAAGATAGTGATGGATCTCATCTTTATCGATATTGCGACACAGTCCTACAGATACACCGACAAGGACGGTAACACGCAGTACGCGTTCGTGTCCGCAAGCGGAAGAATGTATATGGATAACAAGTCGAGCGACGACACGGGTAACCGTCTGCGCCCCTACGTTAACCTCATCCTCGAAAACGGCGATGACTATCTCACAAACGACAACCGCTTCTTCGTATGCTTTAGAAGAATGTATGAAAGCGGCGTGTACAAAGTACCGGACGTTATCCTCGAGATCTTCCGTGACGAGGAAACGACTCGCGTTATAAAGTCGAGCAACGGTATCACCCTCGCCGAGCTTGAGGCAGAGGGACTCGTCGGACAAAATGTGGATCAGCTGATGATGCAGATGGGCATGGAGGCGTTCTCCAATCCCGAAGTAATCGACAACTCCATAAAATTTTTGAGAAAGAACAAGCTCTTCAAGAACGAGTTCTTAAACGACTTTAAGCTCGTAAACCTTTGGCCTCTCACCCTGACAAACAGCCTTGGCGCTCTGTCGGGAATGCTTAACCCCTCGACCGACGGAAAGGCGATACAGAGAGCCAACGTATATACCTACCGTACCGCATACTACTCTATGAGCACAGCGCAGGAGCATTTTGCCGGTGACTATGCAGATCAGCACCAGATAAACGTAAGCACCGTATCCGGTGACATCACGGTATACAACGCGCAGCCAATGCGCAACAGCACGAGAGGACAGTACTGGGTAGGCTACGGCAGACTCCCCTACTCCGTACAGGACGAGTCGGTAAACGTATCCATCTACACCATACCCGACAAAAAGGGTATGCTCGAGCCCCATATAGTCCGGTACACACACGCATACTTCCCTGTAGGTCTTTTCGACGAGGTCAATACCGAGCATCTTGACGAGGGCTACATCTTCGCGCGCAAGGGCGATACCTACGTTATGATGTGCGCAAAGTCCGACGGCGAGTCAACCCTCGCCTTCAAAAACGATATGCCGGGAGTATCCCTTGAGGACATCAAGCTCGATATGTCAAAAATCAAGGACAGCGTCCGTGAGCTTATAGAGGCGAGCGGAGACTATCGCTACGATCTCATACTCGAGGGCGGTGAGAACCACGCGTGGATCACCGAGCTTTCAAGCGCTATGGAGGACGGCAGCTTTGACGCATTTGTCTCAAGAATTTTTTCAAATGATCTTAGCTTCGAGGATATGACCGTCAAGTATAATACGAGAGAAAAGTCCTTTGATGTAAAGTATAATGAGCATTTTAAGCTTAACGGTGAGATAGTAGACACCAACTACGCACGTTACGAAAATCCCTACGTAGACGGCAAGGTAGAAAGAAAGGCAGAGGTCATCTCCCTCTCCTTCGGCGAAAAGACGCTCACCCTCAACTTTGAAAAGGGCACGAGAGAGGAATAAGAATGAATATCGGAGTACAGACATTCACCATAAGAAAAAAACAGAAAAAGAGCATTACCGAAGCATACTTGCCCCTAATAAAGCTCGGTATAAAAAGCTTTGAGGTAGCAAGAATTGATTTTTCTCTAAAGAATGCAGAGGAGATTTCCTCGCTCGTTGCCGAACACGGCATTGAAATATCAGCCATACAGGTAAAGCCTAAATACGTCTTTGGCGAGTCCGAAAGGATCATAGACTTCTGCAAGAAAGTGGGCTGTAAGAGAGTCGTCATCTCTATGCTCCCCTTCTCCTGTATACTCGGCGGCGAAAATAAATTTTACGACTTCATCGCATCGCTCGACAAGGAGTACGACAAATACGCCGAGTGTGGCATAACACTTGCCTACCACCATCACAACTGGGAGTACGTCAGACTCTCAAACGGTAAAACGAGAATGGACGAGCTTCTCGAGAGGACCGAAAAAATCAGAATCGTACACGACACCTACTGGACTGCCGGCTGTGGTATATCTCCCGAAAAGGAGATAGAAAGATTCGGTAGCCGTCTTATCGGCGTACATTTAAGAGACCTGTCGCACTCTGCCAAGGGACTGTCGGTCAAGGGGCATAACGCTCCTATCGGCGACGGTGTCATAGACTTTAAGCTTGTGATACCTACGGCTATCAGAGTTGGCGCGGAATACCTCGTTATCGAGCAAAAAACCGACACGCCCGAGGCGGATATCGCAAAAAGCTATAAAAATTGTCTTGCCATATTGTCTAATAAGGAGTAAGCCATGTCAGAAAAAAACAGAACAATGAAAAAGGGTGAGCGCGGCTTCTTTGCCCTCGCCGATCTATACGGAGGCGGAGGTCAGGCTCTTATCGGAGTCCTCTACTTCTTCTTCCTCACCAACGTTATAAAACTCTCTCCCGTACTTGCGGGAATAGTTACTCTCATATCTGAGATATGGGACGCGATCAGCGATCCCCTGATGGGTGTAATCGGAGACAACACGAGGACGAAAATGGGCAGACGCCGCCCGTATATACTCGCCTCCGGATGTATGCTCGCGGTAGCATTTGCGCTCATATTCCTCCCGGTGACCTCCATGACCGAGTCCTGGAAGTTCATCTACTGCGTGGCTACCTACCTCTTCTACAACACCGTATCCACTATGTTTAACGTCTCCTATAGCAGTATGTCCGCCGAGATCAGCGCTGTTAGCGAGGAAAGAGACGGCGCAAATATCCTCCGTCTCGTAGTTTCCACCGTCGGCGCGGCGGTATGCACCCTCTTGCCCTCTATCGTGCTTGATATGTACAAGGACGGCAAGATAGACGTTCTCACTCTCTATCTCATAGTGGGCGTAGGCTTCGGCATCCTCTTTGCAGTTCCTGTAATACTTTGCGCTCTCTTCGTAAGAGAAAGAGTAGAGATACCTAATGAGAAGTCACGCTTCACCGTCAAGGAGCTTATAGACCCCCTTAAGATACGCCCCTTCCGTCAGCTTGTAGGTATGTATCTCGGACAGGCGTTGTGTATGGACGTATTCTCCACGGGTGTGGCTATGTTCGCATCATACGTTACAAATCCCAAGGGTAGCGTCACCGTCTTTCTCGGCATATTCATCGTCGTTCAGCTCTGCGCATTCCCGCTTATCAACAAGCTTGTAAGACGAGTGGACGTCAACGTTATCTACCGATTCGGTCTGCCGCTTTCCGTCGTTGCGCTCGTCGCGTTCGCTATATTCGGCTCTAACCTCTATATCGCCTACGGATGCGTATTCTTCGTAGCGCTCGGATTTGCCGGCGCTCAGCTAACAAGCTGGATCATGTTCCCCCACACAGTAGACGCGGGCGAGCTTGTAAGCGGCAAAAGACAGAGCGGCGGTTGCTCGGCTATTATGACCTTTGCGCGCAAGAGCAGCTCCGCGCTCGTTATATTCGTATTCTCCCTTGTGCTTGAGTTCACCGGCTACAACGCGGACCTCACGGTTCAGCCCGTATCGGCGCAAAACGGCATAAAGTACGTTATGGCTCTGACCTGCATCATCTTTATGGTATTCGGCTTCATTATGGCAAAGAGATACGTTTTGTCAAAGGAGAGGAACGCAAAGGTGGAAAAGTACCTTAACGTAAAAAGACAGGGTGAGCTTGATAAGCTCTCCGATGAGGAGCTTAAGGAATATTCCGAGCTTACAAGTCTCATCGTATGAGGTGGCTATGAAATTTGACAAGACCTATTACGAGAAGGTATGCTCGCTTGCCGACTTTGTCGTATCAAGCTGGGACCCCAAGATGAAATGGATGTGGGGCGAGGCTCTGCTCGGCTACTCTCTCGACGAGCTGGATAAAGCAAACAATACCGAAAAATACACCGATTTCTTAACACGGTACTGCGATATATGGGCAAAGGAGGATCCGACGGTCGATCAGTCCGACACGGCGGCGCCCGGCCTTATAACCTACGCGATGTACAAGAGAACGGGATCGCCCGAGTACGCAAGACTCACCGAAAAGGTGCTTGACTACATAAGAAATGAGCCGAGACTTTACCTTGATTGCTTAAATCACCTTGGCAGCAGTCCGAAGGCTAAGATATACCCAAAGAGCGTGTGGATAGACAGCGTAATGATGTTCAGCGTATTCACCTCGCTCTACGCAAAGGAAACCTCAGACAGAGAGCTTACCGAGTTTGCCGCAAGGCAGCCTAAGCAGTACGCGTCAATGATGCTCGACGAGACTGTGGGACTGTGGTCGCACTCCTATTGGGTAAAGTCCAAAAAGCGCTTTCCAAAAAAGGTATTTTGGGGACGTGGCAACGGTTGGGTTATAGCGGCATTCCCGATGATACTCGACAATATCGGCAAGGATCATCCCGAGGCTAAGGAGATAATCGTTCTCCTTAGAAAAACGAGCGATGCGCTCCTGAAGAGAATGAATCCCGACGGCACCTTCAACACTCTACTCACTCATAAGTCGTACCGTGAGCTGTCAGCCACGGCTCTGATAGCGGCGGGCTGGATGCACGGAGTAAGATGCGGATACCTTGACGAAAGCTTCCTTGCGCCAGCCGAGCGAGCATTCAAGGCGGTGGTAGACGCTATGGAAATAAGTGACACGGGTGTGTATATGACCGAGATCAGCGGTCCTACCATACCCCTCCCACTTCTGCCAAAGCTCGGCTATAAGCTCGTGCCTACGGGCAAAAATTGGAGCTACGGCATCGCCGCCCTCATCTTCGCGGCTATAGAGTATAAGCTCTCATCAACCGATATTACCTAACGCAAAAAGGAGAGAACGGATCGGTCTTTTAGCCGAAGCGTTCTCTCCTCTTTATTTTTTAACAATGCGAACCTATCAATACTCACTCAGTTTACGTTCTTTTTAGACTCTCTCTGCCTTTGCTGACGCTGCTTTAAAAGGAGCGTGTGAGAAAGCTGCATCTCCTGGATAATGCACTTTACGAGCGTATCGAGGTCACTTCCCTCCTGATAGTCCGCAGGGCTGATATAGTTTACACGGTCGTCGAGCAAAAGCCCGGTAACCTTGTTTTTCTGTCCCTTTGTATAAACGGCTATCGAGGTGCCTCCCTGTTTTTTAACGAAGGTCATACAAGGGATATCGGTTATACCGTCACCAAAGTATATCATATTGCGATAAGGAATAACACGGTCGTTCATCTTATCGTTGACCTTCTTATTGTCGGTCTCGTCATACGCCGCCTTGGAGATACGGAAGATGTACTGCGTTTTCTGAGTGTAGTTGATAGCTATCTTAGGCCAGATAGCCTCGCCGCTCTCGTCAAAGTAGTACTGACACGCAAACACCTTCTTGAACTTATCGTTGATGGCGCAACCGTCGATTATCTCCTTTATACCCGAGGAGATGATGTAATGCTCGATATTTACTCCTATGGACTCGCCGTACTGATTTATTCTGTCAAACCAGTTAAGTACGCCCTTATAGAACTTAACGTCCTTACCCGTAGAGCGTAAATACTCCTTTGTGAAGGGTATGCCCTTCTCCTTGCAGGCGAGCATGGAATAGTACATATATCCGAGAATGCTCTCCATATAATTCTTCTTACGGAAGCCCTCCACCTTGCTCCAGAACTCCTCGGAGGTCATACCGAGATTGGGGATGAAGGCATAGTTTTGCATATCCTGATCCGCAAGTGTTTTATCAAAATCGTACATTAATGCTATAGTAGGCTTCTTTTTCATTTCTGCTCCTCCTTGTTTTCCTCTACTTTGTCTACAATCGCCTTGTGATGCTTCGCGCCCTTCATCTCAAAGTGGATGAGTACGCTCATCAGGGCTCTGAGAAGTATTACAGCTCCGAGAATATAAAGCTCCTCAAGGCTGGTGACAAGCACCGTCTTAAGTATCTCTGCGGCGAGCTTGAACTCAAGGCCTGTTGCAAGTCCCTTGGCAAGATCGCTTTGTATATCAAGATTTTTCTCCATAAAGGCATTCTGAATATATTCCCAGAATGAGTGAAGAGATGACCATACGACAACTAATATTCCCAATATCTCAAGTATAGAGATAACGGTAGGGAGTATCATCGCTACAAGATCGTGTAACATTTTTGCTTGATCCTTTCGTTTTTGTGTAGCTACGAAAAGTGCTACTCCTTTTCGATATACTATTATAATCATTATAACACGACATCAAAAAAAGTCAAGCAAATATACGCCGATACTCGCGTTTTATAAATTCGTATAGATATTTTTACTAATTAATCGCCTTACTCATTGACAAAGCTCACAAATTCTGCTATACTTCTCCTGTCAAAAATATATGTAGGTATAACGTTATGAAAACAAAGGTAAAAGGCTTTGCGAAAGCGAACGCGGTTGTCATCATCGCCGCCCTCGCCGCAATCATCACGTCAATAATAGTTCCACCGGACAGAGAGTACCTTGGCTACTTCGACTTCAAGACTCTGACCTGTCTTTTCTGCGTACTCGCCGTAGTATGCGCTCTTAGAAACATACGCTTTTTCTACACGATGGCTAAGGCTATAATCAGAAAGTTTAAAAACACCAGGCTATGCATCCTTGCGCTCGTGTATATCACCTTTATCGGCTCTATGCTGATAGCCAACGATATGGCTTTGCTCACCTTCCTGCCCCTCGGCTACTTCGTGCTTCATACGACGGGCAAGGAAAAGTATATGGCGTTCACATATATTATGCAGAACATAGCGGCAAATCTCGGAGGTATGCTCACCCCCTTTGGCAATCCGCAGAACCTGTATTTATACACCAAGTTCAATATTCCCGACGGAGAGTTCGTCAGAATAATGCTCCCGCCCTTTATCGTGGCGATATCTCTTATCACCCTGCTCTGCCTCGTGTTTGTAAAATCAGAGCCGCTTGAGATTAACGAGAAGGCGGCAGAGCTTCCCATGCCGCGAGTTATCATCTATCTTTTACTCTTCGCTTTGTCGATACTCATAGTATTCCGCACGATCCCGTTTATCGTAGGACTCATCGTTATACCGATAGCGCTCCTGTTCCTCGACCGTGAGGCGCTCAAGAGCGTTGATTACGGACTGCTCCTTACCTTTGTATTTTTCTTTATCTTCTCGGGAAATATGGCGAGAATAGAGGTCGTGAGAAGCTTTTTCTCCGGACTGCTTGATATGAACACTCTGCTGTTTAGCGCTCTTTCCTGCCAGGTAATAAGCAATGTGCCCTCGGCTATACTACTCTCACAGTTTACAAGCAACTACCGTGAGCTTCTGCTCGGTGTAAACATCGGCGGCGTAGGTACTCTGATAGCCTCCTTGGCAAGTCTTATCACCTTCAAGGAGTACAGCAAGGATCAGCCCGGACACACCTTCAGATACATACTCAAGTTCACCGCGTTCAACTTCTTATTCTTTATCGTGCTTATCCTGTTCTGCACAGTTTTATAAAAAGTGATATAAACGAGATTGCGGTATGGCGCGCCTATTTTAAATGGAACCAACCTGAGTCATACATAAAACACAGCCGACGTGGCTGTCACACGAAAAGACGAGCAAGAATTGAGGTCCTTCGCCTTAATCCTCGCTCGTTTTTTTCTTTACCAATCTTAATTTCGGGTATACGAAGCCCCAAAATGGGTATTCCAAAGCCCGAAACGGGTATTCCAAGGACCGAAATGGGTATTCCAAAGCCCGTTTTGGGTAAGGGTATCCCAAAATGGGCAAACCTATACCCGAAATTAAGATTCGAAGCCCCGAAATGGGTATTCGTGATACCAAAAACGGGTAACAAATAGATAGTATAATAGATAGTATACTAGATAGTATATTAGATAGTACAATAGATAGTATAATAAATAGTATAAAAAACAGTATAATAGAGTTTGTTTAACGCGCACGCGCGCGAGTCCGTCACGGACGGAAAAGAAAAAATTGGAAATTAAGATAACGTAGGATTGAGGTAGAAACCGGTAGGGGACGGCGCCCTTCGACGTCCCGTCGCAAAGAAATCCATCGGAGACGGATGATATCCACCAAAGGTGGAAAAAATCGTTTGCACGATGATATCCGATAAATCGGATGAAAATATCCGTAGGGATACCTCCATTATTCATTATTCATTATTCATCATTCATCATTCATTATTTATTATTTACCGTTCTTCTTTCCTCTCAAAAACAGCGTTTTTCTACCATACCGATTTTGGGTATTCCAAAAGGGGTATTTTTTTGTACACCTTGCTCAAGGCTCGACAATATATGCGCCTAAAT
>JAZOUM010000056.1:0-1181 GCA_045658205.1 Eubacteriales bacterium
GCTTGGCCTCCGACTTACACACGCAAGCACTACAAAATTTTCTGGTTGCGAAAAATTTTGTGTTGTCTTACTTTCTGCGGTAATACCATTACCGTAATTAATGCTTCGTTTTTCAAAGTCAATCTCTATGGCATAATCAAGATACATCTTATGATAAATGCCATTTGTTCCGTTTTTGGGAACAAATCCTAATGCTACAACATGTTTCTTAATATCCATAACAGTCCACATTTTACCGCAAAGTTAAAAAAATTTTATTAGAGTTTTTTTATTTTTCTCGTGAATTTCACTTGAAAAAGTTTAAACTAATAAAAATATGTGTGAAATATTCACAAAAAACCGAGTACTGTAAAAGCACTCGGTTTGATATTTATACAAAGCAATCTAAATTGCTCGTGCGATTTTTACTCGAGGTGTGGACCTGCTGCTACGAGAGCCTTACCAGCCTCGTTAGTAGTGTACTTGCCGAAGTTCTTGATGAAACGGCCAGCGAGGTCTGCTGCCTTGGTCTCCCACTCTGCTGCGTCAGCATAAGTGTCGCGTGGGTCGAGGATTGCAGGATCTACGCCTGGAAGAGCTGTTGGAACCTCAAAGTCGAATACAGGGATCTTCTTTGTAGGAGCCTCCAAGATAGCACCGTCGAGGATAGCGTCGATGATACCACGAGTATCCTTGATAGAGATACGCTTGCCGGTACCATTCCAACCTGTGTTCACGAGGTATGCCTTAGCACCGCTCTTCTCCATACGCTTAACGAGCTCCTCAGCGTACTTTGTAGGGTGCAACTCCAAGAATGCCTGACCGAAGCAAGCCGAGAATGTTGGAGTAGGCTCAGTGATACCGCGCTCAGTACCAGCCAACTTAGCGGTGAAACCAGAGAGGAAGTAGTACTTACACTGCTCAGGAGTCAAGATCGAAACCGGAGGCAATACACCGAATGCGTCAGCCGAAAGGAAGATAACATTCTTAGCAGCCGGAGCAGCAGATATAGGAGTTACGATATTCTCGATGTGATCGATAGGGTACGAAACACGAGTGTTCTCGGTTACGCTCTTATCGTTGAAGTCGATCTTACCGTTCTCGTCAACAGTTACATTCTCGAGGAGAGCATCACGCTTGATAGCGTTGTAGATATCTGGCTCAGACTCCTTGTCAAGCTTGATAACCTTTGCGTAGCAACC
>JAZOUM010000057.1:0-10120 GCA_045658205.1 Eubacteriales bacterium
CTAATGGCAGAAAGTCGGTTATCGAAATTATGGAAAAGCTTAATCGTGAGGAAAACATCACGGTTATCAATATAACTCATTATATGGAAGAAGCTGCGAGAGCTGATAGAGTTATTGTTATTAACGACGGTGAAATGATACTTGACGGAAGCGCTAAAGAAGTGTTTTCAAAGGTTGATTTGCTTCATACGATAGGTCTTGAGTCGCCTCAAAGCACCGAGCTTGTAAAAATGCTCAAGTCGGAAGGCTTTGACGTTGATACCACAGTTATAGATGAAGCTGAATGCATAGAAACTATTTTTTCTGCAATCAGCGCAAAAAGGAAATAAATTAAAATGAACGAAATAATAAAAATCGAAAACGTTTCGTACGTTTACGGTAGAGGCACACCTTTTCAAAAAGTGGCTCTCAACAACGTTACGATAGGGTTCGAGAAAGGTAAAATAACCGGTTTGATCGGTCACACCGGGTCTGGTAAATCTACTTTGGTGAGCTTGTTAAACGGATTGAACAAGCCTACGGAGGGCAGAGTATTACTTAACGGTTCGGATATTTGGGAAAAGCCTAAAGAAATCGCGAAAATCCGATTTAAGGTGGGCGTTGTAATGCAGTATCCCGAATATCAGCTATTTGACGATACGGTATGGTCTGATATTGGATTTGGACCTCGAAATCAGGGATTATCTGAAGATGAAATTAAAAAACGCACGTTAGACGCTATTAGATTTACTGGAATCAGCAAGGATATACTTGATAAATCTCCTTTCGATCTCTCAGGTGGGCAAAAGAGAAGAGTAGCTATCGCGGGAGTTATCGCGATGTATCCCGAGGTGCTTGTTCTTGATGAGCCCGCCGCAGGTCTTGATCCGCGTGGCAGACGCGAGATACTTGGTGGATTGAGAAATCTTGCGGAAGAAACCGGAATGACTATTATACTTGTCAGTCACTCCATGGAGGATATGGCACACTATTGTGATAACGTGGTCGTTATGAACAATGCAGAGATATATAAAAGTGGAACGGTTGAAGAGGTCTTTTCAATGGGAAGTGATCTTTCGAATATCGGACTTGACATTCCTGTTGTTTCTAAGATCGCTGAGGAGCTTATTCGCAGAGGCGTTCAGCTTAACGGAACACTTTATACGGTTGATGGCGTTAAGAATGCAATAATTGAATATATGAAAGGGGTAAATAAATGATTTCAGACATTACACTTGGTCAGTTTTTCCCCGGATACTCAGTTATTCATAAGCTCGATCCGAGAACAAAGATTCTTCTTTCCGTGCTGTTCATAATAACGGTATTCCTTGCTAACAATCCGGTAACACTATTAATGCTTGCAGTAATTACTATCGGCATGATATTTATGAGCAGAATATCCTTCAAGGTTATTTTTAAGGCTGTTAAGCCACTGGTATTTATCCTTTTGTTTACGGCGTTATTAAATATTTTTCTCACTAAAGGCGCAGGAGAACCGTTGGTTAAGTTTTGGATGATTGAAATATACGAGGAAGGTTTGGTGAGAGCTGCTTTTATGTTCTTCCGAGTTATAGTGTTTATCATGTCATCTACGGTCCTTTTGACATATACTACATCCCCTATCGCGCTTACAGACGGCTTGGAATCACTTATGTCACCCCTGAAAAAAATCAAGGTGCCCGTACATGCGTTTGCTATGATGATGTCAATAGCGCTTCGTTTTATACCTATTCTCGTTGAAGAAACCGAGAAAATAATGAACGCGCAAAAATCTCGTGGCGCAGATTTTTCAAGCGGCGGATTAATTAAGAGAGCTAAGGCTCTTATACCGATCCTTATTCCGCTCCTCGCTTCCGCATTTAATAGAGCGGATGAGCTTGCTACCGCTATGGAATGCAGATGCTATAGAGGTGACAAAAACAGAACAAAGCTTGTAAAGCTTGAATACAAAGCGATGGACTTTATATGGATGCTCGCTTTTGTTCTTGTATTTGCTATCGTAATTGTTTTACGAACCTTACCGTATACAGTAGAGATAACCTCTCCATTGTTTAGAATTTTCTTATATAAAATATAATTTGAAGGAGGCCGTGGATGAAATATTTCGCAAAAATAAAATATCTTGGTACTGATTTTCACGGCTTTCAGGTGCAACCCGATAAAAGAACCGTTCAGGGAGAGCTTTGTAACGCATTAGCTCAGGCTACCGGATACCCGTGCAATGTTACCGGATGTAGCCGTACAGATGCAGGTGTACATGCGAATGAATTTTGCATAACGGTAGAATCCGATGGCGCTACAATACCTGCTGACAAGTTGCCGGTTGCTGTCGCTCGCTTTATGCCCGATGATCTATCGTTGTACTATTCCGAAGAAGCAGACGCAGATTTCCATCCGAGATATGACGTTGTCTCTAAAGAGTATTTATATAAAATAAAGAACGAGCGTGTATATGATCCGTTTTATTTCGGTAGGGCGTGGTTTTTACCGAAACCTATTGACGAAGCGCATATAAGAAAAATGCAAGAAGCAGCAGATCTTCTCGTGGGAAAAAAGGACTTTTCCGCTTTTATGTCACCGGGATCGGACGTAACAGATACGGTCAGAACCGTTTTTTATCTTAAGATAGATAAATGTGGTAGTGATATTGATATCAGAATTTGCGCTGACGGATTCTTATATAATATGGTGAGAATAATCGTTGGTACTCTTATTGAGGTTGCATACGATAGGTTGAGACCTGAGGAAATTACAAACGTGCTGGATTCTCACGATAGAAAAAATGCCGGAATGACAGCGCCGCCCGATGGATTGTATCTTAACAAGGTTTCATATTGATTCCGATATTTCCAAAAATAATATAAAATAAATATAACGCAGAGTGATAAGATTTAATCAACGATCATTCTGCGTTTTTTATTTTGAGGTGTTATGAAAAGATTTTTTAAAGTTTTTGCGCTGACGGTAACTCTGATTTCAATTATAATCTCCGGTGCGCTTGGATCTCTTATCATATATGCAAGAAGAAATATAGACTACGACGTAGATGAGGAGCTGTTTAGAAGCGCTAAGGATGATAAGACGGTTTATTACTATGCATACAATATAAATAACGAGCTCATAGAGGTTTATAAAAGCTCAAGCAATAACGTAAGAGAATGGACGAATTTTGAAGATTGCGGAAAGTATATAAAATTAGGGTTTATAGCCATGGAGGATAGGGATTATTATAATCATAAAGGAATAAACGTAAAACGCACAGTTGCCGCCGTAATTAATCATTTTCTCAAATTTCGAAATAGCTTTGGCGCCTCTACGATAACTCAGCAAGTAATTAAAAACATTAGCGGAGATAACGAAAATAACGTATGGCGCAAGGTCAAGGAAATTTTGCGTGCGATCAATTTGGAAAGAAATCATTCCAAGGATGATATTTTTGAGCTATATTTGAATATTGTACCGATGACGGGAAAAATTTACGGTGTAGGTGCCGCCTCGGAGATATATTTTGATAAAGAGCCAGATGAATTAACAATAGCTGAAGCTGCTACGATAGTCGGAATTACAAATGCGCCATCAAAATACAATCCTTATTCGAACCCCGATGGATGTATTGAAAAAAGAAACAAAGTGCTTTTTGCTATGCGTGAGGTTGGCTATATAACACTCGAGGAGTACGAGGTTGCGCTTCAAACAAATCTTGAGTTGAGTGATGAAAATGGAAGGTTCGGTATATCATCGTGGTTTATTGAAACTGCAAATAACGATATTTTGAAGAATATATGCGACCTTGAGGGCGTTTCTTATGCGGCGGCGAGATTAATGTTGAACGGTGCTAAGGTTTTACTCACCATGAGTCCGGAAATACAGAATATACTTGAGGATTACTTTTCTAATGAAGATAATTTGTCCGAAAATTTCAAGAATGGTTTGAAATATTCTATGGTGGTTTCAGATCCGTGTAGTGGAGATCTTCTTGGAATAATTGGAAATGCCGGAAAAAAGAGTGGGGAATTATTATTTAATTACGCCACTGCGCCTATTATTCCCGGATCGGTTTTAAAGCCCTTAGCGTTATATGCACCACTTATTGAAAGCGGCGATGCTCACTGGTCCACAATCTTTGACGATTCGCCGGTTGAGTATAAAATTGTCGCAGACGAGGAAATTGGTTACCCAAAAAACTCACCCGACGTTTACGATGGTGATATTACTCTTTGCGAGGCGATCAAAAAGTCCAAAAATACAGTTGCCATACGAGCGTTTCAGATTCTTGGAGCAGATAGAATATTCAATCATTTAAAGGATAATTATGGGTTTACATTGATAAAATCGGATAAAAACCACAAAGGTGAGACGGTGAGTGATATTGGAGCGGCAGCTCTTGCGCTTGGCCAGTTAAGTTACGGTGAGTCTTTGAGAAAATTAACGGAAGCGTATGGAACTTTTGCTAATGACGGTATTCTCAGTAGTGGCAGAAGCTATACAAAAGTATATAACAGCGGCGGAGAGGTGCTATTGGAGAAAGATAGAGAAGGAAAAAGACTTTATTCTCCTGAAACGACACAAATTATGAATCAGTTGTTATACGAGGTCGTTGCAGACGGTACCGCTCGTCAAATAAAGCTTAAAGAATTGATTGACGTCGCCGGTAAAACAGGGACTTCCGGCAATGATCGAGATAGGCTTTTTGTGGGATATACGCCGTATTATACTGCAGGTATATGGTGCGGATACGGAGGAAGCGATATTCCGGTAGGTGCCAACAAACCTAACCATTTGGAAATATGGGACAACGTTATGACACTTATACACGACAAGCTCATATTTTCTAATTATGATGAGGTTTTAAATAGCTTTAATACCGATAAAATTATGATTGCCCCTTATTGTTCAAAATCTGGAGAGATACCCACCGAAATGTGTGAGCTTGATGATGAATCGGAAATAAAATTAGGATACTATAAAAGAAATAATAGCTTAAATAATATATGTGAATTTCATTAAGTATTTACAAAATTTGTTTCTTGTGATATAATGAAGAAAAACAGGAGGCAAAATGAAATACGAAGTAGTTTTCAGTAGGCGAAAAACGATAGCTATCTCAGTAAAGCAACAAAACGTAATCATTAAAGCTCCGATCGGTACACCTGATAATGTCATCGAAGAAATGGTGATAAAATACTCAGCGTGGATTGATAAGAGCCTTGATTATCAAAAAAGAAAAGAAGCATTAACAAATAATCTAACAGATAAAGATATTCGAATTTTAAAGAAGGAAGCAAAAAAATACTTTTCTGAAAAGATAGAATATTATGCTAAAATAATGGGTTTAAAACATGGCAGAATAACTATAACTTCTGCTCAAAAGCGTTTTGGCTCTTGTAATTCAAATGGTAATATCTGTTTTTCATATAGACTTATGCTTTATCCTGAAAGCGCAAGAGAATACGTTATAGTACATGAGCTGGCGCATCTAAAGGAAATGAATCACTCCAAAGCATTCTACGCCATAATCGCAAGTGTGCTTCCGGATTATAAGCATAGAAGAAAAATGTTAAAGTAAAAAAGTGCGATGATACCAAGTAGTATCTTCGCACTTTTTAAATTTAAAATTCTAACGCATGTGATACGAGATCGGAGCCTTTGTAAACAAGCTTAAGAGAAAAGAACGGAACATCTTTTCTTAAAAGGTCAAGAAAAATCTTATCACCTTCCCAAAGTGGTAGATTGAGAACTGCATCCTTATCTACCCACTCGAGCACACCTTCGTCACAATCGCTTATCAAGTTCCCGTGGAAATTTTTTGTGTGGAATAGGTGCATATACTCGGTACCGTATTCATCCGAAACGAAGGTAACGAGACCTCGATATTTTAGTTCATCGGCAATAAGTCCTGTTTCTTCAAACATCTCTCGTCTGACACAATCGAAGGGGCTTTCTCGCTCTTCGAATTTTCCACCGATGCCGATCCACTTATCCTTGTTAACGTCGTTCACCTTTTTCACTCTGTGTATCATAAGATATTTATCATCTTTTTCGATATAGCAGAGTGTTGTGTTTTTCATATTATAGTCTGACAAGAGCAGAATCAATACGGGAAAGACTTTCGTCCTTACCGATTACCTCCATAATTTCTGTAGCGCCACCGGGAGTAGCGGTCATACCTGAAACAGCGATTCTTACGCACCACATGATCGTACCGGTCTTAAGGCCAAGTTCTTCGGTTAACGGAGCGAGGGCAGCGAACAAGGTATCGTTATCAAAGCTTTCAACACAGGAAAGGATCTCGCGAGCCTTTGTAAGCACAAACTTAACGGTATCGAATTCGGAAATCTTATTTTTCTTATTAAGGAAGAGTTCCTTTTCGTATTCGGGAAGCGCAAGGAATAGACCCATTCTTTCGTTGATTTCAGAAAGCTTGGATATTCTTGTTCTAAGTAGACCGAGCATTTTCTGAACGTCTACATTCTTAGGGATTTCTACTGTGATAAAACGCTTTACAAGCTCTTCGAACTTTTCTGCCTCAAGCTTGTGGATATACTCTCCGTTAAACCAAAGGAGCTTTTCAAAATCGAAAACGGCAGGGGATTTAGAAACACCGTCTATGGTGAAAACATCTTTAAGCTCGTTGAGAGTGAAGAATTCGGTCTCGCTGTTCTTGGGGCACCAGCCGAGAAGCGCTATATAGTTGATGATCGCTTCGGGGAGATAGCCGTCGTCAAGAAGATCCTGGAAGGAAACAGCGCCGTGTCTCTTGGAAAGCTTGGATACGGAGCCATCGGCATTTTTGCCCATAAGCAAGGGGAGGTGAACGTAAGTAGGTCTTTCCCAACCGAACGCATCGTAAAGAAGCACGTATTTAGGGGTGGAGGTAAGGTACTCGGAACCACGTACTACGTGCGTTACTTTCATAAGATAGTCATCGATGACGTGAGCGAAGTTATAAGTAGGGTAACCGTCCGCCTTGATAAGAATCTGATCCTGAAGCTCGGAGTTGTTCATAGAAATCTCACCGAAAACGGAGTCGGTATAGGATGTAACACCTTCAAGAGGCATTTTTTGTCTGATAACAAAGGGAAGTCCCTTTGCAAGATTTTCTTCAACCTCTTCCTTCGTGAGAGTTCTGCAATGACGGTCATAACCGCCGGTAGCATCCTCTTCGTGAAGCTTCTCAAGTCTCTCCTTGGTGCAGAAGCAATAATAAGCCGCGCCGAGATCTACGAGCTTCTTAGCGTACTCCATATAAATAGGCTTTCTGTCGCTCTGGACGTAAGGTCCGTGATCACCGCCTACGTCGGGACCTTCATCCCATCTAAGACCGGTGATATTAAGTGTGGATTTGATAATATCGGTAGCGCCCTCAACAAGTCTTTCTCTATCCGTATCTTCAATTCTTAAAATGAAGGTTCCTTCATCGTGCTTTGAAATGAGATAGGAATAAAGGGCTGTTCTGAGGTTACCTATGTGCATATAACCCGTAGGGCTGGGTGCAAATCTGGTTACTGTCATTTTTGTATCTCCTGATGAGTTTTTACTTATTTCAATGTATTGTAACACAAAAATATAAAATAGTCAATCTAATTAATCAAAAATGTTTGACAAGCATAGATAAAATGTAGTATACTGTAGTTATAGTTAGATTAGATAGGAGCGATTGAATGTTTAAATCGTCATTTTCCAAATATTTGACGGCATTTGTTATTATCATATTAATATCTTTTTTGATGCTTTCGGGTATAATTACCTCGATGATCAGAACGCACGTTACTTCGGATAAGGAAATAAAATTGCAAAACTCTTGCAATATCATAGCAAGTAACTTTGAGAGCGGTGTCGGCGAATTTCTCGATGCCTATATCAAATCTAATGCGCAATCAATACAAACACTCGCGCAGTTAGTTAAAACCGATTATGACTTCAACGTTTTAATCACGGATGAGACCGGTAAGGTGCTCTTATCCACCTATGTCCTCACAAGCGAAGGTTTACCCAGCCATTACGGTGATGAGCTTGGACATGTCTCACTTATCGAATTTGTCAAACTAAAAACCGATGACAATATAGAGTTTATGACGTATAGAGGCGATTTGAAGGGGATAACCAGTGACCGCAACCTCGTATATGGCAGAAGTATTGTTACCGATGGAAAGACAAGAGGTTACGTGTTTACTCTTGCGTCTACCACCAAAGAGGACGTGCTGATAAGTGTTGCCAGAAAAACGGTTATCAACAGTTCTATATGGGTAATGCTTGCGGCTGTTATCGCTGCGTATTTCATTACCGAACGAATAGTTCATCCGCTAAAGAGTATGACTCGCGCGGCTAAGAACTTCGGAAGGGGCGATTTCAGCGAGAGAATAGCGGTGAACGGACGAGACGAGGTATCTGAGCTTGCTCAGGCATTTAATAATATGGCAGAGTCTCTTGAAAATCTTGAGGGTATGAGAAACTCCTTCCTCGCGAATGTATCCCATGACCTAAGAACTCCGATGACTACCATATCCGGATTTATTGATGGAATTATCTCGGGTGCTATTCCGGAGGATCAGCATGAGTATTATCTTGGCGTAATATCTGCCGAGGTGCATAGACTTTCTCGCCTGGTTTCACAGATACTGGACATTTCAAGACTTGAATCCGGTGATAGAAAATTCAACTTCACAGATTTTGACGTAGCGGAGGTTTCGAGGCTTATACTGCTTTCCTTCGAGCAAAAAATAGACCAAAAGCATCTTGACGTTGAATTTGACGCCGAGGAAGACGCGATGCCCGTAAATGCTGACAAGGATGCTATTTATCAGATTATATACAATCTTTGTCATAACGCTATAAAATTTGCTGATGACGGTGGAAAATTTGCCATTCGTATTAATCGTATTCCCGGCAAAAAAATAAAGGTATCTGTCTTTGATCAGGGACAGGTAATCAGACCTGAGGATGCAAAGCACATATTTGATCGTTTTTACAAAACGGATAAGAGCCGTGGACTTGATAAGAGCGGAGTAGGACTTGGTCTTTATATCTGTAAAACGATTATTGACGCTCACGGCGAGACCATTCGTCACGAGCCACACGATGACGGATGTGAATTTTGGTTCACGTTAAGGGAGGGCGAACCCTTGACAAAGTACAAGGCGTAATTGTATGGATAGAACTATATTACACTGTGACTGCAATAGCTTTTTTGCATCAGTAGAAACCGCCTTGAATCCGGCATATAAAGGGGTCCCGATGGCAGTTTGTGGCAGTCAGGAGGATCGTCACGGCATTGTTCTTGCTAAAAATGAAGAGGCAAAAAGATTTGGTATACAGACAGCCGAAACCGTATATTCGGCTAAGAAAAAATGTCCAAATCTCGTTATTGCTTCTCCTCATTATGACGAATACGAGAGATTCTCAAAACTTGTAAATGCTATATATTTGGATTACACCGATAAGGTAGAGCCTTTTGGTATAGATGAAAGTTGGCTTGACGTAACTGCGAGTCGACGCATATTTGGGTCCGGAGAGGATATCGCAGAGCAGATCCGCACTCGTGTTAAACGAGAGCTTGGTATCACCGTTTCAATAGGGGTGTCCTTCAACAAAGTCTTTGCAAAGCTTGCGAGTGATTATAAGAAACCGGATGCTATTACTGTAATTTCGAGGGAAAATTTTAAGCAGATTGTATATCCGCTTCCTGCCTCAGATATGCTTTTTGTAGGCAGACGTACTACGGAGGAGCTGCTGCGCATAGGAGTTGTAACCATTGGAGACTTAGCCGCAACATCTAAGGATATGCTCAGACACAAATTCGGTAAGATGGGCGATATGCTCCATTTGTATGCGAATGGTCTTGACGACTCGCCGGTATGTAAAGATGATAAGGATGACGTTAAAAGCATTAGTAACGGTTTTACGTTTAGACACGATCTTGCTTCACGAGAGGAGTGCCGAGTAGGAATTGAATTTTTGTGCGATGAAATCGGCGCTAAGCTAAGGGCGAGGTCGTTGAAATGCAGTACCGTTGCTTTAACGATAAAGGATACGAGGCTAAAGAGTATACAAAGACAGCGACCTTTGGAAAATGCAAGTGATATCGGCAGGGAAATTTCAGATCTTGCGTACCGTATACTGTGGGATGAGTGGAGGGGGTCTA
>JAZOUM010000058.1:0-8626 GCA_045658205.1 Eubacteriales bacterium
GCTACGAAGTTGTAAGCCTCCTCGAACTTCTTAACGGTCTTCTGAAGGTCAACGATGTGAATGCCGTTTCTCTGTGTGAAGATGTACTCTGCCATCTTGGGGTTCCACTTCTTAGTAGGGTGACCGAAGTGAACGCCTGCTTCAAGCAACTGCTTGATAGTAATTTCGAACATTTTATGTTCCTCCTTGGTTTTTTCCGCCATAGCGACATAACACTGCGACTCGTGAGAGCACCGGCAGTGAACCCACTCGCTATGTGAGAATTTTGATTTTTGTGCTCACGCACGTGTTATATATTAACACACACATACGTAATTGTCAAGTATAATTTTTCTTGCGCACGATATTATTTACAATTTATTCACATTTATAATATTATAGGAAGAGTAGCGAGAGCTTCCCCGACTCTTCCGAAGATCAAGGGAACGTCTGCCTCGGGCAGTGGATTTTGCCCCTTGCCAAGCTCTAAAGTGAAGGACGGAATACCAAGGCTACCCGTATAGTCCGAAAGACCTCCAAAAGCCGCCGTCCCTTCCGCCACAGCAACGGTATATCCGCACATTTTTGCCAGGCGCTCCGCTCTTCTTTGATTTTTCTTGTCCTTTGGTGATGCGTATATCTCCTCGCCTTGAGAATGTAGCGATACTACGGCAGATAGATCAAGCGTCCTCAAAAGATTGCATACGCCGCGCACCTCCGGCTCACTTTCAGCAGACTCACCGCTATACAATCCCTTACCAGCTACAATACCAAGCTCTCTCTCCTTAGCCTTATACTCAGCAAAGCCAAAGTCGTAGTTATGGTTAAGATCTACACCTCTCGCGTTAGCCTGCCAAGAGGAAAAATTGCCTCCGCTCATTCTCATTATCCTATCCTTCAAGGGTGAGTCGGAGACACCGTGATATCTCATCTCTATTCCATCCGGATTTACGCAAGGCACCACAGCAAACCTATATTTTGTAAATAGTAATTTACAATCAATACTATTAATTCTTCCTTGGCGCATTCCGGTCAACAAAAGGTCTATTAACAAAAATGCGATATTCGCAGTAATGCTCTCTTGCGCGTGATGTGCCGCAAATACCGCTATATACCGTTTTCCCTCGCCGATAAAATACCCTTCTATCTCTCTTGATAAAATACTTCTCGCAACTGTTGTTACCGTAATATTTCCATACTTTTGTATGATCCTATCCTTCATCTTCTCTCTGCCTTCAGAGTCCGCTGGTAAGAGGAAAACGTCGTCTATATTAAAGCTCATATTTTCTCCTTATTCAATCTATTTACTAATTTAGTATTGAAAAAGATTAAGAAATATGATAGAATAAGCTCAATCAAAAGCATAAAGGATTTTTTATGATAAATTACGATAAAAAAAGACTCGCCTCGCGAGCCTTCCTGATCTATGCCTTAGCTAACGTATTTGCGTACGCCCTTGCGCACGTGACGTACCTCTTCCAAAACGACGTAATGGGAGAGCTTTTTGAGTACGTAAGCTACTACGTCTCAAAATCGATGGAGTTTTTAGCTCCCCCTACGATCGCTACTCTCGCTTATCTCGTATATCTTACGGAGAGCGCGAAGGGATCTATACTCTTCACCTTGAAGCTTTCCTTAGCAAGACTCTTCTATTCTATACCGTACTATTATCTTATCTTTATCTACAATTACGCGTACGACTCGATCGAGTCTATCACGCTATCGCTTCTTGCGAGCGCGCTTGTCATACTCGTTACCGTGCTTGGAGCCTTTATATGCATCGGCGCCTATTCCTTGATTTTGAAGCATTGCGGATACGACAAAAAAGACTTTCTCAAAGTCAAGGAGCCTATGGATTTTCTCTCCTCGGCAAATCTTGCGGTGATGGTATTTGCGCTCCTTCGCTTTGCATTCAGTCTCTTAAAGGAGATATACGACACCGTCGTGTTCTTTATCGAATATCGCTCGGATTATACCGCGGAGGAGATCATCACGATACTCGTCAACTTCACCCTTCTCTTCCTGCTGCTTATCGCATCCTACCTTCTCGCCACGTCGGTAAAGAACAAAATAGCTAAAAATCAGCATACCGATCCTGAAAGTGATCAGGCGTGATTTAATAGCGTTTTACATAAATGAAGAGCTCTCGGTTTTAATGAGAGCTCTTTGTTTTTTATTCAAAACCTATATTTCTCCGAATTTTGCCTTCGGACTCTTCTCTACGAGGAAGAAATATGGCGACGCGGGAGAATTGAGTATCTTAAACTCGGAAGGACAAATGCGGAATCTTGAGAGTGTTGAGAAATATTCTCTGAGCATCTCGCCCTCAAGCGCCCCCTCCTCGTGACCGGGATAGATGGCGACTATAAGAACTCCGTCCGGAGCGAGCAGCTCTATTGCGGCTTCTACTGCGGGCATCGTCGTTTCACGCATTGTAGTAACGGCCTTTCTACCACTTCTCGGCAGATATCCGAGATTAAACATTCCCGCCTTGATCGGCTCGTTTACAAATTCCTTTACTCTATGATGAGACGCGCAGATGAGCGTGTAGTTTTCCGGCGCTCCATTTGCTTCAAGATGCGCTTTCGTTGAGATAAGAGCATCCTCTTGGATGTCGAAGGCGTATACCCTGCCGCTCTCTCCGACCGCCTTTGAAAGAAAGAGCGTATCGTTGCCGTTACCCATAGTGAAATCTACGGCTACGTCTCCTTCCTTTAAATGCTCCATTATAAAATGCTTGTGAAGTCCTACAAGATCAACCATTGGTAAGTTCCTCTTTTGTCATCGGCTTTACGTATGCCGTGTAATTGGTTTTATAGATTACAAAGCCCGGCTTTGCGCCCTGTGGCTTTTTTATATTTTTAACCGCCGTATAATCTACAGCTACAAGATCCTGCGTAGCCTTGGAATAATACGCCGCTATCGATGCCGCCTCGGTATAATCGCGCTCGGACGGCTCCTCTCCACCCGTAACCATTATGACGTGTGATCCGGGAATATCTTTGGTGTGGAACCATATATCGTGCTTATCCGCAACCTTGAAGGTAAGATGATCGTTCTGCACGTTATTTCTTCCGACAAGCAGCTCATATCCCCCGCTTGTGGTGAAGCGCATTGGTCTTGACTTTATCTGCTTTGGCGGCTTATATCCCTTCATCTTTGAGGAATATCCACTACGGTACAGCTCGTCACGTATCTCTACGAGATCCTCCTCGGTCTCCGCCTTGGAGAGAAACGCCTTTACGCTTTCAAGGTAGACAAGCTCTGCCTCCCAGGTCGCTATCTGCACCGTCAGCACCTCTTTAGCTACCTTAGCCTTGTTATATAGCT
Source organism: Eubacteriales bacterium (assembly GCA_045658205.1). Lineage (GTDB taxonomy): Bacteria > Bacillota > Clostridia > Oscillospirales > CAG-272 > UBA1740. The sequence continues at coordinate 3,310 of JAZOUM010000058.1, forward strand.
TATAGTATCTTTGCGCGTTATCTGCCGGCGAGAGCCTTGAGTCAAGCGCAACCGTAACCTCCGGGCACTCCTCGTCATAATAATCTACAGCCTTAAATGAGGTCATACCTCTCTTGAGCTGATATATGTTTGCGATTATAAGATCGCCCTGACGTCTATACTCCTCGCCCTTGGCGCTCTCAAGCAAGGACTCTCTTTGTATCGCAAGCTTTCTTTCGGTACGCGCCGTCGCATTATTGAGCAGCGTTACAAGATCGTGTCCGCGCTGATGTATCTTCTCAAGCCTATCCCTCTCGGCAAAATATTCGTCAAGCAACTCGGATAAGGAGTCAAAACGTTTGATTGTAACACCGTCTCCGAGATAGGTTATATCCATATACGAGTAGTCTATCGGCTTATCCGTGGAGTCTATGGCAACGGTGGGAGTGTATCTATGCTCGATCAAAAGCTCCTGCCAAGACTTAAATGTCTGCCACAGCCTCTCTGCATCGGCTTCCATAAGGGGCGTGTCACAATTTCCGGTAGCGCGGAAGCACAGCTCGTGCGCTATCTGGGTAGCTATACCGGAATACGTCGAGGTAATAAACTTTTCAACACTGCGCTCACCTGAAAAGTCGACAAGCTTATTAAAGAACGCTTCCTTGTCTATAACAAGCGGCGAAAGCTTATCTGCCTGCGCCGGTATCTGATACTTCATACCGGGTAGCACCTGTCTTACCGTACTTGCGGCAAAGTCAATTATCTTCATCGCGGTAAGTATCTTCCACTCCGCGTCGGTCACGATTAAGTTAGCGTACTTACCCATTATCTCGCAGATTATCTTCTTCTCGGTCGGGAAGCCCATCTCGTCATAGCAAGCCACTTTAAATACAGCGATACGGTCAAAGCCGAGCTGCTCTACCCCAACAATCTTTGCCCCAAGGAAATACTTTCTTAAGAGCATACAAAACATCGGCGCCTTAAGCGGATTTTCCTTAGCAATGTCGGAGAGCTGCAAACGAGGTGCATTAGGTCCCACGTTAAGCACCAAACGGCGTGACGAACGACCGCAATGCACGACGAGGTCTATCTCATCATTCTGCGGCTGGAGCACCTTTTCAATTTTAGCCTCGGGGAATTGCGAGGTAAACTCCGAGAGCACGGCTCTCATCATACAAGCGTCAAACGCCATAAATATTCTGCCTTTCGTCTAACAAATAATTTAGTATTTTTTCATTCAGTGCCGAGTAAGGTGAGCTATCAGCTCAGCCCTCTTATTCTCCACCTTCTCATCTATAACGTCGAAAAGAAGCTTTTCAAGCGCCGCGCCCACACTCTCGCCACGGTAACCGATAGCGGTAAGATCACCGCCTCGGATATCGAGACCGGATATCTTATACGGTATGCCTGAGTTAATGGCATCTGTATAAATAGTTTTCTCCATCTCTCCGAATTTCCCAAGCGCGATACCGAGAGATAAAGCTCCCTTCGTCACCTCTTCACCGTACTTAGCAAGATGGCGCAAAGCGCTGTTACGGTCGGCAAATGATACCTTTCTAAGCGCGTAAAGAATAGCGCAAACGTGGGTACGTGTGAATTTATCGGTCTTAAGATCGGCAAGAGTCTGCTCTGCCGTCTCTATCGGAGAGTCGGAATTAAGATAGAATAGCGAGGCAAGTTTGACGTGATAATCCGCCTCTGAAAATCTTTCGTCACAAGGGAGAGTCTCTATTCTCATGCCACTAAAAGCAAGTGACAAAATGTCCGAATAATCTTTGAGTATCCTTATCGCATCTCTACCCAAGATAAGCTTTTTAAGCTCGGTATACACTCTTTCCTTGGAAATTGAGGAAAGGTTAGCCGCAAGGTCAAACGCCGCCCTCGAGGTAGTCTCCTCTATGTCAAATCCGAGTACTGAGGCAAAGCGCAGGGCTCTGAGTATACGTAAAGCATCCTCACTAAATCGTACGTACGGATCGCCTACGGCGCGTATGATACGGCGCTCGGCATCCTCTCTGCCACCGTAAATATCTGTCAGGGAGTCGGTAGGTGAATAAGCCATAGCGTTTACGGTGAAATCACGGCGCGCCAGATCATCGGCGAGGGAGGTCGTAAACGACACGCTGTCGGGGTGACGGTTATCCTTATAATCTCCGTCCACACGGTAGGTCGTTATCTCGTACGGCACTCCACTAAGAACAAGCGTAACCGTTCCGTGCCGTATGCCGGTATCTACTGTTTTATGATCGGAAAAGACCTCCTTAGTCTCTTCCGGTAATGCGTCGGTGGTTATATCGAAATCGCCAAGCTCTCTACCGAGGAGGGAATCTCTGACCGAGCCGCCAACCACGTGCGCAGAATAGCCGCGCTTATTCATTCTGTCAAGTATAAAAAGAACGTCGCTCGGCAAATCCATCTTAAATTCGCTCATAAGACTCCTCCTATCTTTTTTATATATTTTAGCACAGCCAACCGAGTTTGTCAAACGTATTGACAAAAAAATAAATCGGGGTTATAATTATCGGTGTAAGATCTATATCCTTTAAGGAGATAAAAATGAAAAGCGTAAACGAGATAATCGCAGAAAGAAATATACCCAATCTTATGAAGGGTGTCAGATGCCGCTCCGAGTTTGAAAAAAAGCAGGAGAGAATCAAAAAGCTCCTTTCCGAAAGAGAGTACGGCGAGATCCCCGGTAAGCCCGATCACATGTACGTCAGCGTAAACGGAGACGTCTACGACAGATTCGCCGCAGGCAAGGCGGAAAGAAAAAATCTTACCTTTAAATTCGAAAAGGATGGCAAGGAATTTTCCTTCCCTGCCATGTCCATAATACCTAAAAACAAGAAGAATTGCCCCGCCTTCGTATACATAGATTTCGATGGAGGAGAAGCCAATAAATATATGCCCTCCGAGGAGATCGTAGAGCGTGGATTTGCGCTCTTCACCTTCAAATATCACGACGTATCAAGAGATAACAACGACTTCAAGGACGGAATTGCCAAATATCTTGTAAAGTCACGTAGAAAGAACACGGCTCCCGGCAAGATCGCTCTTTGGGCGTGGGCGGCTATGCGCCTTATGGACTATATCGAGACTCTCGGAGACGTTATTGATCTTGATAACGTAGCCGTTATAGGTCACTCAAGACTTGGCAAAACCGCTCTTGTGACAGGTGGCTTTGATAGTAGATTCAAGTACGTAATCTCCAACGATTCCGGATGTGCCGGCGCGGCAATGGAGAGAGGCAAGGTTGGTGAAAGATACGCAATAATAAGCGAGGTGTTCCCATACTGGTTCTGCCCCGCATTCAACCGTGATGCCGCAGCAGGCGTTGATATGCCCTTCGACCAGCATTTTCTCCTCTCATTATCCGTACCGAGATATCTTATCATAGGTAGCGCAAAGGAGGATTTATGGGCAGATCCCGCATCGGAATTCCTTGCTACCGCAACGCTTGAGAAGGCATACTCCTTCTTTGGTAAAACGGGACTCGTACACAATGACGAGATACCCGAGCCGAGAAGTGTTCTCGACGAGGGACACGCGATCTACTATGTCCGCGAGGGTACTCATTATCTTTCAAGACACGACTGGCACACCTATATGGATATAATAAAAAAGAAGATAAAAGACTAATTTTAGTAAACTTTAATTTTCAAAATAGCATAAAAAACAGTCGATACAGCTACGGAAGTGTTGCGTTGTATCGACTGCTTTTTATATTTTAAATCTCCTTGCATATCCGCATTTGCGGCACAGCTCCTCGGTCGCGCGCTTTTCCTTAAAGCCCTCGCGCATACGTTCTGCTCGCTCTGATGTGAGTATCGACTCAATATTCGACTGATAAACATTGCCAAGCTCGATAGCCGCCTCTCTATCAAGACAGCACGGCACGACTCTACCATCTACAAGTATACCGAAATGGTCGCCAAGTCCGTGACAGAACACAGCCTCACCGATCTCATCGCACTCCACGTCAGGCCATTCAAAACGATCGCCGTACTCAAGATGGAGCTTATGTCTTATACGGGCGCCCCTCGGTCCCTCGCGCCACTCGTCATTGGAAAAACGATCCTTAAGTATAGCGAGAGTATCGATATTTCTACCCTCGTCATAACCTCTGTTCCAAAGTCTGAGAACCGTGAGTATGCCATGACGCGATGCTTCATCGGCAAAATCGGCGCAAGAATTAACGTAAGCGAGATAATCCTCATCTGCGCCCGACTCAAAGCTGTGTACGGATATATTAACCTTGTACACTCCCGATGTCATAAGCTCGTTACCACGCTTTCCAAGAAGCGTTCCGTTGGTAGTGATCGCGCATTTAAAACCACGTGAAGAGCCAAGACTAATAAGCTCACAAAGCTCCGGATGAGTCAAAGGCTCACCCATAACGTGCAGATATATATATTCTGTTACTCCCTCAAGCTCGTCGAGGATATGCGAAAATTCCGAAAGTGTGATGCGTCGCTTTTCCCTCTTAGTTCCGGGGCAAAACGAACACGCTCGGTTGCAGATATTGGTTATTTCTACGTAAACTCGTGAATACTTGGATTTCATAATACGTTCCTTTTATATAGTATAGGTAGTATAGCATATTTAGAAAGGATTGTCAATTAAGCTGTAGAGGAAAATATGATCGCAACTGCGAGCGCAATCAATGTATAATGTATAAAGGCGGATTTAACGGTATCACATTATATATCAGTATGAGTAAATATATCGTTCAATGTAATTCGAAACTAATACTAAACGCCGTAGGCATTTCACTTGCCGTATGGCAAATTTCACGCGCGAAGCGTATTTCACAAATCCCGCGAGGGATTTATTTCGTTTCGTTGTGTCTTTAGGTGCAACGCTGTGCGTCGGCTTCGCCACGCTGTTGCCGTTGCAGCCTCCCCCCACCATAACAAAAAACCGACCACAAGGGTCGGTGAGGCGGAAGATGGGTATTGCTATGCGAGATAACATTTTCTATATCCGTTCCGCCTCAATATTAAGTCTTACTCACTTCTTCGCATTACGCAAGATACCGCAAGAGCTTTCTTCCCATTTTTCTGCTTTGCGACGGCGGTATGCGGCACAGCGTCGGCTTCGCCACGCTGTTGCCGTTGCAGCCTCCCCCACCATAACAAAAAACCGACCACAAGTGTCGGAATGGAACGTAAAGAGTATTTGGTGCGAGGTGAATAGGAAGCTGGGTATTCGCCTATGGCGAAGATACCCACTCGCTACGCCTGAAGAGTGAGCTCTTCGATCTACGCTCTGGGTATGCGAACCGGCAGCACTTGCTGTTTGCAAGTGCCTGAACCGGAAGTAGAACTTCCGCAACCAT
>JAZOUM010000059.1:0-5273 GCA_045658205.1 Eubacteriales bacterium
GGGGTTAGTGGAGTTACCGGTAATGGAAACGCCAACGTTCTCGAGCTTCATGATAGCAACGCCCTCAGGAACGCTATCAGCACCGAAGCAACGAACCTTAGCTCTGTCACCGTTCGAGTAAGGAGTCTCGTTAACAACCTTTACAGTCTCGCTGTAAGGATCAAACTCGGTCTGAACGTAGGTGAAGCCGTTGATTCTGGAAATGATCATAGCAGCATCCTTGCCAAGACCGTTAAGGCAAACGCGAAGAGGATTGTTTCTTACCTTGTTTGCGTTAAGAGCGATCTTGATAGCGCCCTCTGCAGCTGCGAAGGACTCGTGACCTGCAAGGAAGCAGAAGCACTCAGTGCTTTCGGAAAGAAGCATGGATGCGAGGTTACCGTGGCCGAGACCAACCTGACGGTTCTCTGCAACGGAGCCGGGGATACAGAAGGACTGAAGACCTACGCCGATCGCTGCAGCGGCGTCAGCAGCCTTGGTGCAACCCTTCTTGATTGCGATAGCCGCGCCAACGGTGTAAGCCCACTTTGCATTCTCGAATGCGATAGGCTGAGTTTCTTCAACTATCTTGTAGGGATCAATACCCTTTGCTGCGCAAATATCCTTGCACTCCTCGATAGAGGAAATGCCATATTCCTTAAGAGTAGCGAGAATTTTAGCTTCTCTTCTCTCGTAATTTTCAAACAATGCCATTTTTACTGCCTCCTATTAATCTTTACGGGGGTCAATGAACTTAACGGCGCCGTCTTCCTTAGAGAATCTGCCGTAGTGACCCATGGACTTATTGTAAGCAGTGGTAGGATCGTCACCCTTCTTGATGAAGTCGGTCATCTTGCCAAGGTTAACGAACTCATAACCGATTACCTGATCGTTCTCGTCGAGAGCCATTCTGGTAACGTAGCCCTCTGCCATCTCAAGGTAACGAACACCCTTTGCAAGTGTGCCGTACATAGTACCTACCTGAGAACGAGATCCCTTACCAAGATCCTCGAGACCTGCGCCGATGGTAAGACCGCCCTCAGAGAATGCGGACTGAGTACGTCCGTAAACGATCTGGAGGAAGAGCTCACGCATAGCGGTGTTGATAGCGTCGCAAACAAGGTCGGTGTTGAGAGCCTCAAGAAGAGTCTTGCCCTGAAGGATCTCAGCAGCCATAGCTGCGGAGTGAGTCATACCGGAGCAACCGATAGTCTCAACGAGAGCCTCCTGGATGATACCGTCCTTAACGTTAAGGGTAAGCTTGCATGCGCCCTGCTGGGGTGCGCACCAACCAATACCGTGAGTAAGACCGGAGATGTCACCGATCTGCTTTGCCTTTACCCACATGCCCTCTTCGGGAATGGGAGCAGGACCGTGGTTGGGTCCCTTGGCAACTACGCACATGTTCTGTACTTCATGGGAGTAGATAAGTTCTGCCATAATTTAAAATCTCCTTTTTTTGATTATCTAATTAAAATAAATCTTTTATCGCACGTGCATAATGCTCGCCGATAAACTTCGCGCCGTTTTCATTTGGATGTACTCCATCGTCGGAATAATAAAGTGGCGCAGGCTGAGACTTGATAGCCTCATCAAAAAGCTCGTCAAGAGGAATATAGACGTCTGCGTATTCCTTGGCAAGTTTTCTTACAATCGGAAGAACGGTAACAAGATCATTCTTCAGATAGGAGGTTGCCTCTGCATCGAGAATATATGGAGCGATGATGACAATTTTAGCATCCGTTTCTCTTTTAATTCTCTTAAGTAGTTCCCTGTAATTAAGCTCAAGCTGTTCGTCTGTTGTAGCTATGTATAAATGCGAGTAGCGATGCCAAACATCATTTATACCAATGAGTATAGAAATAACATCGGGCTTAAGCTCGATACCGTCCTTATAGAAGCGATCGAAAAGCTCACAGGTTCTATTACCGCTTATTCCAAGGTTAATGAACTCAAAATTGATCTCGGGGTGATCTTTTTTGATCAGCTCTGCAGCATATTTAGGATAGCCCGGTCCGAGATCGTGAAAATCACGTCTGTCTCTACCGGCATCGGTGATGCTGTCACCTTGAAAAAGAAGCCTAATGTTTTTCATATTAGTCTACGATCTCGCCGTATACTGTACCGAATGCGCAGCAAGCGTTTGCCTCATCGGTGTCGATGTGCATAGCAGGAGCGAAGTTGGGGTTAACTCTTACTACAACATCGCCAAGAACTGCGGTACGCTCGGACTCAATCTTAACGGAAACGATCTGCTTATCCTTAACGCCCATCTCCTCTGCTGCCTCGGGAGTGAGGTGGATATGACGCTTTGCAGCGATAACACCCTCGGTAAGCTCAAGCTCGTTGCCGTTTTCAGGGTTAACAAGCTTACAAGCGCCGGTGCCTGCGATATCACCGCTCTCACGGATAGGAGCAACAACACCAATGGTACGAGCATCGGTAAGAGAAAGCTCTACCTGACTTGCATTACGGGTAGGACCAAGGATAGATGCCTTGAGCTTGCCCTTAGGACCAACAACCTCAAGCTTTTCTGCGCATGCATACTGACCGGGCTGAGAGAGATCCTTCTTGTTAGTGAGCTGATAGCCTTCTCCAAAAAGAACGTCTACAGCCTCACGAGAAAGGTGTATGTGTCTTGCTGATGTTTCAACTAAAACCTTTTTCATTTTCGAAACTCCTTATTTTTGATTTACCATCGTTAATTATAACACAATCTTTACGTAAAATCAATGTATATTTTAAATAATATCGAAAAAACTAACAAAAATTTTTAAAGGTGGCTAAATCACTATGGATTTTGAAAAAACTGAAAATAACAGCAATGATACGGGAATAAGCTGCGCGGAAAAGGATAGCGGAATATACTGCCTTTCTATCATAGGACAGATTGAGGGGCATTACGCGCTTGACGCGAATACAAAGACCACAAAATACGATCATATTATCCCATTACTCATAGGGCTTGAAGAAAGTAAAAACGTTACGGGGCTCCTCGTGGTGCTTAATACAATGGGCGGCGATGTTGAAGCGGGACTTGCGATAGCCGAGCTGATCTCAAGCATGTCAAAGCCGACAGCATCCATCGTGCTTGGAGGTGGACATTCTATAGGCGTTCCGTTAGCGGTAAGTGCAAAGCGCTCATTCATCGTACCAAGCGCAACTATGACTATACACCCCGTACGCACGAGTGGACTTGTACTTGGAGTGTCGCAAGCCTTCGACTATCTTGAAAAGATGCAGGATAGAATTATACGATTTATAACCACTCATTCGAGAGTTGATGAAAACAGACTCAGAAATATGATGCATCGCACCGACGTTTTAGTCAATGACATTGGTTCTATCCTTGATGGATACTCCGCTGTTGAATGCGGACTTATAGATGAAATCGGCGGTGTGAAGGAAGCTATGGAATATTTAAAAAGATTTTGCAAAGATTATAAAAATGGGTTGTAAAATCTCGGAAAATATGATACAATTAAGAAAAAACTTTTAGAGGTATCAAGTGAAGCTACTCAAAAAAATATTTGGTCACAAAAGCACTATAAAATCTAAAAACGCGCCTAATACCTTGGCAGAAATGAATGGATCTCCGGATTTGCGTTTAATGACACCTGCTCAAAGCTATGTTGATATGCCTGTATCATCACCAAAATCGGGAAGCAAGGCTAAGAAAAAAGCGCCCGCTAAGAACACAAATAAAGTCGATACAGATGTAGTAAAGATTGAAAAGTCGCCCGATACCGAGCAGAAAAGTAAAACAAAAAACGCTAAAACCAACTCTATGGATAAAGCGAAAAATGTATCAAAAAGAAGTGAATCGGTCGAAAAATCCACCACAGTAGAGCCGGTCGCTAAGAAAAATTCCACAATCAAAAGCACGGCAACCGCTACCGATAAAAAGAAGGAATCCGTCGCAAGTCATACCAAAAAATCTGCGCCAACAGTTGTAAAATCCCCTGCTCCTACTACTGCGAAAAAGCCGGCATCTATTGCAACGGCAACAAAAAAGGATACCGCAAAGCAAATCCTAATCGAAGAAAATACAGATGCTGTTGCGTCTAAATCAAGCAGAACCGGTAAGTTTGAGATTAAAAAATCCAAGGACGGTAGATTTGTATTCAACCTATACGCATCAAATAACGTGATCGTTGCGACTTCGCAGATATACGCTTCATCTACCTCTGCGATGAACGGTATCAAGAGTGTTATCGCGAATGCTTCCTCGGCACCTGTAGAAGATCAGACCTTGAAAAGCTACACTCCCCTTACGTATCCAAAATGGGAGATTTATCTTGATAAGGGAGAGCAATATCGCTTCAGACTCTGCGCCTCTAACGGAAGCTGTGTTTGCCACTCGCAAGGATACACTTCAAAAAGTAACTGCAAAAAAGGCATCGAAAGTATAATTAAGTTTGCCAGTGATGCAGAAATCAGCAAGGCTTATCTTGAAAAAAAGGAAAAATAATGTACATAAAAATGCGAAGATACTCATTTTCGGGTATCTTCGCATTTTTATTATTTCTATACACTATCCGGGGTTAATTGATCATCAGAGTCTCTTTTTCTATAACGTATAATACCTACAGTAAGAGAAATTTGATTCAAAATCTCACCGAGAATACCTCCGAGTGCGCCAAGACCAAATCTTGCGTTAAAGAATAGCCAACAGAACGAATCTCCGTATTTCCACATGCGATATTTGTTAACGTCAACGCAAGCAGATGCTATAGTACCGAATATGGAGGCCGCTACAGGAACAAAATTCCACCAATTCTCAATAGAAGAATGATCTGCAATAATAGTATATACACCGTATGAAATAAGGAATGCCACGCAAAGAATTGCGCAGGTGATGTACATAGGCTTTCCATGTTTTCCGTCAAGCTTCATATACACAAAGTTTCGCACTACGTAAATTACGTTTAAAATAACTGCTATAGCGCTAACGTTAAATATAAACGAGATTAAGAATAGCACATTTCCAATCGTCTGAAAAATGAGCAATGGCTTTTTATTTTTCACCTGAAAGGAAACGATATTTATTAACATACCGAGTATGCTAAAGATCATAGCTATATGTTCGTTTGTCATAATACCTCCAAGAAACAAAAATCACCTACGAATCGAAAAAAACGCATATATTAACCAACAAAAAATGCCCTGCTTTAGCAGGACACCGCATATATGCTCCTATGTGGCATAGGAACGCTTAGAGCGTCCTTGGTGCTACGCACCTGTAATCTCCAAAAGGAGATGCGCCACGGAGCAATCTGCGCTCGTTCGCTTAC
>JAZOUM010000060.1:0-26224 GCA_045658205.1 Eubacteriales bacterium
ACTTCGCCGTTATGGTAAACGAAGTCACCCGCGTCGATCTGACCGTGAGATACCTTATTCTTACCACCGATCATAGAAGCGAAGAGAGAATTAGTTTCCCAATCTGCTCTGGTAGCAAAGAGGTCGATATTATCAGAGTAGTAGTCAAGCTTGATCTCATCCGCATTGATCTCGATGTCACGAGGATAGTAGATGAGGTCTATCATGGTTGCCCACTTGGAGTTACCGTTGATCTGATTAAGTCTTACGTCGTAAAGAGTTGCGTCGTTGAAGAAGTTAGCTACGTAGAAGAAGTAGCTGGTATCCTGTGAGCCTACGCTACCGTCGTGGAAGTTGAAGTATCTGGAGTTGTTATCCTCAGTGTGACAAGCATAGTAGCAGGTGGTATCGATACCCCAGCAATTCATGAGGCCGTAGTTACCGCCGGTTGCGCTATCAAGAGCCGCGCACATACGGAAGAAGTTGTTAGTACCGTAGTTCCAGTATCCGGGACCCTCGATGTAGGATCCGTCGGGAGCGTAGATGTCCATACCGAGTCCAATAAGAGACTTGAGGTTCTCGGAGAGCATCCAGGTTGCTTCGTTAACGTAGGTATCGTCGATATCACCAAGAATGGAGATAGCTGCGATGGTCATACCGCCAACACAAACTGCCGCCCAGTTATTGGTTCTCTCGGAGTAATAGCCACCGCCCTGACCTACAACAGGGCTGACGTGCTCGAAAATACCCTTAGTAGAAAGGTAACCCTCGTGTACGCCCTGTCTTGCAAGGATCTCTGCAAGCTCACGTACGTCGTAGTCATAGCCGTTAGGACGCTTAACGCCCTGCTTAGCAAGTTCTACGTAACCGTTATATGTCCAGTCGAAGTAAAGCGCAAAGTCATTGGATGCGTCTGCGCAGTTAAGGAAGTGACCGGGACCCCAGTGAGTCCAACCGCCAAGAATAACAGCGATCTCGTAGCAAAGCTGGAGATACTTAACGTCCTTGGTAAGAACGTAAGCGTAAGCCATTTCCTCAAGGTACTGGGTACGGTTAGGAATATCGGAACGTCCGCCGTCGGGGTCGTATCCGTGAGAATCAAGGTAGTTCTGCTCAAGGCTTCTAGTTCCACGAGCGTTGGTACCGTCGGCATTCTTACCGTCGGGAGCTACGCCTGCGAATGTATCGTAGGTGCCGTTAGCATCCTTCTCTGCGTATCTCTTGTATGCGCTTTCACCTGTTCTGACAATTCTGTCATAGTGAACCCACATCCAATATTCCTCAGAGCCTTCCTCGATCTCATCATTCTCCATCTTCGCCTGGAGATCCTGATACTCGTTGTAAAGAGACTCAAGCTGCTCGCCGTTAGCGAAAATGTAAGGATGCTCGAAGTTGGTGTACTCCTTAACGTCCTCGTAGATCTGTTCAGGAGTGTAGTAATCGAAGACGAAGTTCTTCATAACCGTAACCATTGCGGCAAGCTGGTTAGACTTCTTGTCGTCGGATACGGTAGGATCGTCTCTGTAAAGCAAATTGTCATAAGAAGATACGGTCATGTAACCCATCTCATCATAATCACCGTAGTAGCCGGGGAAGAGAGTGCTAACGTCGGAGAGGGCGATAGCGATATGGGAGTTGCCGTTTTCATCGGTTATGTAACCGGGAGCCGCATTAAGAGTAACACTCTCGCCTGCAACCGTAGCGGTGTCCTTACCTACAACTATGTAAGTGGCACCGAAATCAATAGCTACGTCTACGTACTTACCATCGGGATGAACGTAAGCGGGATAGCCTGCGTAATTAAGAACTCTATTAAGAGAGATCATAACCTCGCCGTTAACCTTAACAGGAGCGCCGTAAGCGTTGCCGTTAGCATCGGTCTCAATAGCCGCTCTTGCCTTGTTGATGTAGCAGTAGTCAACACCAAGCTTCATAGTAAGAGCTGCAGCGATATCATCCTTGGAGCTCATGCTTGAGCCGCCGCCGAGGATATCCTCGGTTACAAGGTAGCTGAGGTTAACGAGAGATCCCTTACCCATATCAGAGGTAAGCTCAACAGCATGGTTAACACCGTCGTAGATCTTCATATTGTCAAAGCAAAGGCTCTGACCGTAGTTCTCGGGAGTATCGTTACCGGTGGTCTGGAAACGGAAGTACTCAATACCCTTTCCTGATCCGCCGTGCATCTCTATAGGACCGTTGTTCCAAAGAACCATCTGGCTCTCATCGTTTGCGGGACCGTAGTAAAGATACATAAGGAAGTACTGCTTATTCTGCTCGAGCTGCTCTGTAGTAGGATTGGAATCAGCAGGATACTTTTCGTAAGTGTAGTCAAATACCATACGGATAGTGGTCCACTTCTCATTCAAGGTGAAGGAGGGAGTGGTCTCACCCATAAAGTAAACCTTGCTCTCAACAACCTTCATAAGATCGTAGGGAGTGTAGTTCTGGCTGGTGCCGGGACGCTTGGTAGCGAAGTGAACGGGGTTGCTGAAGTTAGCAACGTCGTCGCTCATAAGGTCGAACTCAACTACAGTACCTACCTTTTGGTTAGAGGAAAGGTTAATCTGAGCGTAGTCGTTCTGCGAAGCCGCGAGCTCCATACGCCAGAAGTAGTTGTAGGATCCGTCAAATGCAGTTTCGTAATCGATCTCGAACTTGGAGGAAGTATCGGGACTTGTCTTCAAGTTAAGATTTGATCCGGACAAACCGTTCTTGATATCCCAACCTTCATCATAGGTACGGTGATACAAGAGCTTAAATGTTTCTTCCAAAGTTCCCTCAGTCTTGCCCTCTGTATCGGTCGCCTCATCGGCGCTCGCAAAGATAGCGAACATAGAGATCAAGGAAGACATCACGAGAATAAGTGAGAGTATTCTCAGAAATTTGCTTTTCATAAGCGATTCTCCTTTTTATAATTTGCTGAGTTTAGAATAACATACCTTTTTTTTAAAGTCAATACAAAAAATATGTAATATTAAATAAAAAAATAAAAGTACACAAAAAACCGAACATACCACTGTTAATTCTTCACAAATAAAAAAGCGGAGAGCCCGGGAACCGATCCAAGACTCTCCATTTTAGTATTATAAATTAATAGTAAACACTACGTTAATTCCATCCTCGCTAAAGGCTCTCACGCTTCCGCCGTGCGCCCTCACGATCGCCTGGACAACAGACAGTCCTATGCCCGATCCTCCGGTGTCGGAGTTTCTTGAAAGGTCGGTGCGATAGAATCGGTCGAACCAACGGTCAAGCGATCCGGTCTCAACGCCGTTTGTTGAATTTGTAAAGCGAAGCTCAGCTCCGTTTGAAAGTTTCTGAAGGCTGACACTCACCGAGCCGCCGAAGTTTGCGTACCTGAAAGCGTTATCCAAAAGCAGACCGATACAGCGTCTGATCTCTCCCTCGTTGCCAACCACGCTTACGCTCTCGGTTGCAATCACGTCAAAGCTAACGTTAGCGGATATCGCGATACTTTTATACTGATCAGCAGTATCGTAAAGCGCCTCGGATAGCGAGAACTCCTTCATCTCAAGCTTGGCGCCCTCCTCCATCTTAGAAAGAATTACCAGCTTTTCTGTAAGAGCGGCTAGCTTTGATACCTGACTTTTTATTCCGTCAAGCCATTGGCTCTCTCCGCTTTCGAGTTCTATTATCTCAGCGTTCGCGGATATTACGGTAAGAGGCGTTTTCATCTCATGACCGGCATCCGTGATAAATCTTTTCTGCTTTTCGTAACTCTCAATTATCGGCTTAAGCGCCGTTTCGGAAAGTAAAACCACAAGCACAAATATCATTGCAAGACCGATACAGCTTATCACTATACTCGATATCAAAAACGAACGCATGGACTCAAGCTCTCGGTTAACGTCTATAAAAACGTATATCAGACAATCGTCCTCGGTTTCTCCCTTTTTGTATTTATAGCTGTCAAGATATCCACCGCTGTTCCCGCTTTTGAATATATCAAGAGCGTATTTTTGCGCCCTCTCGGTATCTACCGCGGCTATTTTCGTAGTATCTACCGCTACAACAGTACCATCCGTGTTAAGTTTAACAGAGAAATAACGAGTTTCAAAGGGAGTTTCCGGACTCATATGCTGACGCACGTCCTCTTCCTTTTTGTCATCCTTATCACCCTTTTTATCAGATTCCTTGTCATCATTTTTGTCGGGATCAGTATTGTCATTACTGTCTTTCACATCAGATTCTTCTTCGCTATCTGAGCTTTGATCCGAAGATGCGTCTTCATCGGCACTATCTGCATTATCGTCCTCAGAGTCCGTATCAGCTTCTCCGTCACTCGTATCGCTGTCAGACTCCGTGTCAGACGAGTCACTTTCATCATCCGGAATCTCAACCGGAGGAAACTCCGGCATAAGTCCTTCGTTCTCAACAAGCATAGTAAGCTTCTCATCGAGCTGAGAATTAACCGATGTATAGCTCATCACGTTGATAGCGGTAATTATTATCGCAAGAACCGTTACCACGGCGCTCATAACTATGAGTATGTATTTCCTCTTAAGGCGCTTGATCATTTACCCGCCTCCAGCGAATAACCGAGATTTCTATGAGCCTCTATCACAACCGACGAACCTATAGCGCTGAGCTTTTTTCTCAAATAAGAAACGTACACCCATACGACGTTCTGTTCAGTCTCGCTGTCATATCCCCATATCTTGTCCATAAATTTATCAACGGAGATGATACCACCGTCTGCGCTGATAAGCATCTCAAGCATTTGAAATTCCTTATTCGTGAGTCTGAGTCTCTCGTTACCGCAGGACAGCATACACGACGCGATCTCAAGAGTAATATCTCCGAACGTAAGTCTTGTATCAGCGCTCTCCGTGCGTCGTCTGAGCATAGCTCGTACTCTTGCAAGCAGCTCCTTCATAGCAAAGGGCTTCGTGAGATAGTCGTCAGCTCCCGCGTCAAGTCCCTCTACCCTATCGTCAATATCCGATCTTGCAGTCAAAATCAACACGGGTATGCCGTCGCCGTTTTCTCTTACCTTACGAAGAACCGACAGGCCGTCAAGCTTTGGCATCATTATATCAAGTATAGCTCCGTCGTAATCGCCGTTCTCAAGATAGCAAAGAGCATCCTCTCCGTTATGTACGACGTCAACGGAATAATTATTGTGCTGAAGTATAACCGAAAGAGCCTTGGCAAGCTCCTTTTCATCCTCGGCGAGAAGTAATCGCATAATATTCCTCCAAAACATCTGTTAGTCGGATATAGTCTATCAGATCCGACTTAAAGCAACCTAAAAGTATTGCCGCTCTTTAATTTTAACACAAAGAGCGGCTCTTTTCAAGTATTTTTATATTATTACTCATCCGCGAAATCCTTTTTGCGACCGCGGAACAAAAGTCGGCGCAAAGCAACCGCATTAAACGGAATGAGGGGATAGGTATATCCAAATCTGCCGGTGAGCGTTACGTTTGTGAAAACGAGCAAAATGAATACGACTCCTCCGAGCAATAGCCCCATCATACCTAAAAAATACGTCAGAAGCAGCGTGATAACTCTGATAAATTTAAAAGCGTACCCAAGCTCCACGTTTTGTTGCGCAAAGCTCGCTATAGCTACAAACGCCATATACAGTATTACGTCCTCGCAAAGCCAACCGACACCTACGGCAAAATCGCCAAGCAAAAGGGCGCCAACCACCGAAAGCGAGTTAGACAGCATATCCGGAGTATTCATTGACGCTATTTTAAGACCGTCTATCGCCACCTCCACAAGCAATAGCTGAAGAATTATCGGTAACGCCCCGGCATCATCCGGCACAAGAAATCGCAAATAGTGTGGAAGCGTGTGTTGATATTCAACGCAGAGATACCATAGCGGCGTCACGACCACCGACAAAAGAAGCATAAGCGTACGCACGATCCTGAGATATGTGCCCGTTAATGGAGGAAAATAATAATCGTCGGTCTGCTGCAAATAATCAAATATCGAGGTCGGAAGCACCATTACCTGAGGAGACGTATCGCACAAAATCAACACGTTCCCCTCAAGCAGTTGGGCAGACGCCGTATCAGGTCGCTCAGTCAAGCGAATCTTAGGAAACGGGTTCAACCATCCTCGTCTGACAAGACTTTCCGCAAGACTCCTATACCCAAGACATATCCCTTTAGGCTTGATACGTGTAAGCTTTTCGGATATTTTTTCAACAAGGCTTTTATCGGCAATACCGTCAACATAACACAAAACAACGTCTGTATGCGACGATCCTCCGAGATCAAAATGTCGCATAGTAAGCCTCGGATCGCGTATTCTGCGACGTATAAGCGTCGTGTTCATAACGAGAGTCTCAACAAATCCGTCGCGTGAACCCTGCATTACCCTATCGCTGTTCGGCTCCGCGGTATTACGCGCCGGGTAGGTTCTCGCGTCTATGAGTATTGACTCGCAAGGAAATGCAGACGAAACAAGGGCTGTCTGCCCGGATAGTACAGCCGTCACTATCCCCTCGATATCCCCTCCTATGTCAACCTCAATATATGGTAAGCTTTTAACAAGATCGTCAGCTCCGGTGATCTCTTTTTGAGAAAGCAGGTATTGCATAAGCCTCTGCATCTCCGAGTCCTTCACAAATCCGTCTATATAAAAAAAGCAAACGTCATTTCCCGCTACCGAAAGATGCCTTTCTATAATATCAAAGCTTTCGCTAACCCGCAGCCTTGAAGAAATAAGCGATACGTTAGCCCAGTAATCAACACCCAGTCCCATAAAATCCTCCGTTCTTTTGGAAATTATAGCCCGTATCCGTGTTAAATATTCATACACGTTGCCGTTTACTCCAACATATAAAAAGCTATGAAAAGAGCAGGATAGAAGAATGCTTCCCTATCCCGCTCCGGTCTTTATTGTATTTAGTTTGACGCTCACATCGCGTAGTAAACGGTAAAATCTCTAAGAGTCTATCCTTCTCTTACCCATTCTTCTAAACTGCGCGTTCTTAAATGGGAACGGGCGGTGAGCCTTAAAGGAATCTACAACTGTTCTTACCTCATCTGAACGCTCCGTTGAGAAAACGAAATGATAGGCGTCGATACCTTTTATCTCATCAGTCTTATCCGCCATATACGTGTATGCGGAGTTAAAGATTATATTACGGTGAGGAAGCTCTCGCATCATCGGGAACTTAATGCCCTTACGGTCAACAAGCTGGCATTTTCCACACTTATCGCAACCGAAGTTCTCCTTCATAAAGCATCGCTCGGTGATCATAAGCGGTATCCTGCCATAAACTATCGCTCTACCTCCTATCGATCGAGCCTGTCTTGAGGTAAGCTCGGGAGAGGTCATAACGTCGTATACACCGAGCCTTTGCCACTCAGCGTAGGAAAGCGAGTTCATAACGTTGAGCCTAAAGTCACCTATCGGCAAAAGTCCGCATTCCTTAGCTAAAGCTAAATGCGAGGGATTGCCTATCAAAGCGTACACGCACCCATTGTCCTTAGCTGCGGCTATCTGCTGACGCACTCCGGAAATCTCGTCCTCCATAATTACGGGAGGGAGATAAACTCCGTTTGCATTTTGCAAAGAAGTGGGATATGATGACAACGGGACAAAGATCGCGTCAAAATACGCGCCATCGTTATCAGACAGGCTATCGAGTGTATTTGGGTTATAAAAAACAGCCGTTCTTTTCAAGAAAGCACCGTTTTTAACAGGGGGCGTGTCACTTTTTGCGCTATTTTCCGAGCAGACAAGCTCACGTAAGAAGCACTCAAATTTTTCTGCCGCATCACGCCTCAGTTTGTTTATGGACGAGGGAGAAAGATTGATGCCGTCATCCAGCAAAAGCTCTATATCCGACGGTAGAAGAGATAGGAATGTATTACCCATCTTGGCAAGTCTTTCCTTTACTCCATCCTCGGTAAGCGGCGCGTTTTTAGCCTCGCTCGGCACTTCACCGAAAACAGTTACCTCTCTTTCAATATCGATTCCGAAAAGCTGCATTTTCGCAGCCTCTCCAAGTCTCATTTCAACCTTAGCCTTGACGCTTACACGCTCAGGTGAAAAGTCTCTCTTTTCTTCAAGTGAGGAAAGACGCTTGTCCTCCTCGCTCCTTACACCCGTCATTTTCTTAAATGTATTGCCGGTAAAGTAACCGTCGGTAAAGCCTCCTCTTGAGAAGGCTCGCTCGAGCTTCTCGTTTTCCTTGCGGTTAGAATTACGGTGCTCATCAAGCAATCTGCGATATATTGAAGTGACGGTGTATACGTAATCGGGAGATTTCATTCTTCCCTCTATCTTAAGCGATGCGACACCGGAGTCGATAAGCTCAGTGATATGCTCGGCAAGAGAAAGGTCATTTAGAGAAAGTATGTATTTACCGTCATTGTACGGTAAGCGACACGGTTGAGCGCACTCGCCTCTATTTCCGCTTCTTCCACCTATCATCGACGAAAACAGACACTGTCCGGAGTGACACACACAGAGCGCGCCGTGCAAAAACACCTCTGTCTCTGCCTTACATTTTGCCGTTACGTCCTTCATATTTTCACCCGAAAGCTCACGCGCAAGTACTACACGGGTACAGCCTAACTCATAAGCAAGGTCTGCGCCAAGCGAATTGTTGACCGACATCTGAGTGGACGCGTGCAGCTCAAAATCCGGTATCTCGCGACGAATAGCGCTGATAAGACCGATATCTGCAATGATAAGCGCGTCAACACCGGCTACGTAAAGCTCTTTTGCAAAAGCAAGCGCATCGTTAAGCTCCGAATCGTATATCAGTATATTCATCGTAACGTAGAGCTTAACGCCGTGAAGATGGCAGTAGCTTACAGCGCGCCTTACCTCTTCTATATCAAAATTTTTAGCAAATGCTCTTGCCGAAAAGCTCTTTCCGCCTATGTATATAGCATCAGCGCCACCCTTTACGGCAGCGACAAGACACTCAAAATCACCGGCAGGAGCGAGAAGCTCCGGTAAATTATCTTTCCTGAACATATTACCTCTCAAACCAAGGGGAGTCAATACCCTATCGCGTTCTGTACGCGATCGCAATAATTTCGGTAATATTTTATCACACTAAGCTTTAAAAGTCAATACAATGAGAGCGCGTATCAGTCCGAAAGCGAGCCGAGAAAGATCGGTCTTATTTGTTTATGCGATAAAGCCGCGTCAATCGCCTTTGGAATAAGCTCAAACTCAGCGACAAGCGAATGTGGCTTTCCCTTCGGACTATCCTGAAGCATCGGAATAAAATAAACCGATTTACGATTCAACATTGTGGAAATGTTTGAAAGGTTTTGGCTCATAGCATCGTTAGTCGCAAGAGCGAGCAAAAGAGGTCTATCTGCCCGTAAGTGCGCCTTTATCGCCATTGTGGCGGCAGTATCCGTAATTCCATTTGCCACCTTAGCAAGAGTATTGCCCGTGCATGGAGATACTATCAGAAGCTCGAGTGGCTCAGATGGTCCGAGCGGCTCAGCATCCACCACTGTATGTATGATCCTTCTGCCACACAAAGCCTCTACCCGTGTGGAAAATTCCTCAGCATTTTGAAATCGAGTATCTGTAAAATACGCGTTCTCGCTCATGATCGGAACGACCTCGTGTCCGAGAGATACGAGGTCGGAAAGTACGCGAAACGATCGCGCAAAGGTACAAAAAGAACCGGTAAAGCAATATCCTATTTTCATCTTACTCCTCCTTAAATATTATTTAGTAAAAAGCGTTCTATAGCTCTGCCCCACGCTCTGCCGGCGCTGTACGGGAACATCTTTGCAGGAACAGACGGATATTTCTCTACGCCGTCAACTCCGATAAAATTATCTCCCGAAGCAAGCTCTATAACGCGTAATCCGGCCGGTATACTTTCCCTACCGAATATAGACGCAGGAGCCGTGTTGATCAAAATATCAAGCCCGGATAAGTCAGCATCGGCGCTACTTGCTGACGTAGCCACTCCGTATTCACAAAGATCAAGACGCATATTTTCTCTTGACGTAAAAACGCGCACTCCCGCGCCAAGGTAAAGAAACAAATTCGTAAGTCTTTTACCTATCCTGCCATATCCGACCACGCCTACTCTTATGTCACGTGGAGATCGCATAGCGGTGCCAAGTATAATACCGAGCGCCGCAAGCGCAGTAAGCTCGGCGTTTTCAAGCAAAAACTCTTCATCCTCCGACAAATCAAAAACATAAGCCCCACGTTCTTGCGACTTGGTTAAAAAGTCCCGTGGCATAGCATATCCGGAAATAAAAGTTTTACCGTTTATCTCACTCAAAACATCATTAATGTAATCTTTGGTGTTCAAAATTGTAATATTATCCCTTGTTGAAGGTATAGGCAACAATATCAATCGATCTACGCATTTCGAGCATTTTGCTTTCTCCAAATACTCAATACAGGCGCTTGATCTCAATGTGTTTTCATAAGAACGTATAATCATAAGTCATTACCTCAAAGATGCGGGAGCTCTCGTCAAAAGCCCCCGACTGCTACTTTAATATTATATGATATGATCTTAATGCTGTTACTTATGCGCTTTATTATACACAATCGCACTTATCGGCGCCACTGAGTATACCTCTCATCTTATCGCACACGCATCTGACGGTTTTCTTACTTCCCTTAACCACAGTAAAGGCGCCTATCATAGCGAGTGTACCGATAGTGATCGCAACGTATGGGTGCGACCTTTTATGCTCTGATTTTCTAAAAAGCATTTTTATTCTCCTTTTTTCGTTGTTTTCTTATTGTCTCACTTTTTTTATTTTTTATTTGCCCCGTTGACAAAAGTCTCGCTTTGTTGTAAAATTTATAAGTAAAGTATTTTAAAATGGAGGGTGAACTATGATTCGTTGCACGAAATGCGGATATTTAGGATCTTATTACGGTCCAAAATGTCCTTCCTGTAAAGAGATATTCAATCTCACACCCGAGGAAATAGAAGAGAAAATATTAGAGGTGACAAAGGCTGAGGAGCTTAAGGAATACGAGCTTGTCGCAGAAGGTCACCATATACTCGCTGATTTTGGAAGAACCGAGTCGCAAAAAAAATATGCGGCAATGCTTGAAAGAGGCGATATCGTCCAGCGTGATCTCGATCTCGCAATGGAATACTACTACTTGGCGGCAGAGAAAAACGATGCCCTCTCGGCATACCGTTACTCTCGACTCGCAGAAAGAGCGAGCGATAAGGCGGCATCCTTCTGGCTTTCGTACTCTGCCATACTTGGATGCGTTGAGGCATTCCCCACCCTCGCGTTAAGACTCGCTAACGAGAACGACGATACGCTCGCTAACTACTACTATGCGCTCTCCGCGGCATACGACGATACTGATTCGATCGTCACTCTTGCGAAAAGATACTACTCCGGAGTGGGAGCAGAGCAAAATCTTCCTTACGCAAAATGGTATATGGATAAGCTCTCCTTGCCACCTATACACGCTATAAAGATGGCATACAAATTAAGATCGGTTAAGGCTGAGGATCCCGGTATACCGCAGCACCCGGATTATGACAGAATGCTTCGCCGTCTCGCGATCAAAGCGCAGGACTACGGATATCCCAAGCAGTATCACAATCTATGCAAGATGCTAAGCGACAGAGAGGATATGCAGGCGCGAATGCAGCTTGGTCTCCTTTACGCAGAGGGAAAGGGATGTAGACAGGATACAGCCGCAGCGCTTGCGCTTTTGGAAAGCTCCGCTATACACGGAAATGCCGAAGCCTATCGAAAACTCGGCGATATGTATATATCCGGCAATCTCGTAGAGGCGAACGTAGAGAAGGCTCTATTCTTCTACAAATCAGCGGCAGATCTCGGCATGACCAACGCGTATGAAAGAATGGGAGATATTTTCCGCGAGGGCGAGATCGTCCCGCGAGACGTCGCAAAAGCGATAGAGCTTTACGATATGGGCGCGAAGGAGGGACACTCCGGCGCTCGTGAAAAGGCAGAGCTGTTAAGATCCAAACGAGAGGAGCTATATACTGTCGGCTTAGGAATGAAGATTTCTAACCCGGAGCAATCCTTCCGCGCATTTGCCATCTCATCAAGCATGGGATATACACCGGCATATAAGGAAATGGCGCGTGCTTTCCTCGATGGCAGAGGTATAAAAAAGAACCGCCAGCAAGCATACCTTTGGTATGAGAAGGCGGTGGAAAGTAAGGACGATGACGCCCTTTACGAGTATGGCTTATGCTACTCAAGAGGCATAGGCACGGCGTTTGACTTTAAACGCGCGGTAGAGATACTCTCAAAAGCGGCAAGAGTTGGAGATACAAAAGCGCGTGACGAGCTTGAAAGGCTCATGCAAAACAAGCGCCGACACATGCTTAACAAGGTGTATTCAGACGCTATGACCATGATATACAAGCGCAACTTCAAGGAAGCTGAAAGTCTGCTTCGCATTTGTCTTAGACTCGGTCACGGCAAGGGCATCTACACTCTCGGCTGTCTTAACGAATTTGGACTCGGAATACCAACCAATCGCGCTGTAGCCTTTCGTCTTTATGAGACGGCGTTCGAGCTTAAATTCAGAGATCCAAGATCGGTATACAAGCTCAGAATTTTACGCATGGCAAGAACTTATCGATAATTTTGTAAATATTATTTCACAAAAATCAAACAAAAAGCACTTATGACAAGCGTTCCCGTACATGACGGCGTATATCATAAGTGCTTTTATTTTTATGTTTTTCTCAAGTCGGAAAGAGTTACGTCAAGACTAAGCCTTGCGGCTGTGGTATCGGTATATCCCGGTTTACTTTATGACTGCCCAAGAAACTACCTTTTCCATAACGTACTCGTAAACCACAAGCTCCTCGAAGTATTCCTCACCGTACTCAGCAAGAATAACAGACTTACCAGTCTCAACCATAGACTCGTAGTTAGAGCTGTCTTCGGTTATGCTGTAGTAGTCGAGATACGACTGAAGATGCTCGTTGAATATCTCGTCGTATATTGCCTTATATTCCTCGTCGGTAGGATAGATATCCTCCTTGTCAAGGATATAATAGAACACAAGGCGCTGCTTTACGGAATCCTCGGCATTCTTGCGAAGCTCGGCGCGCCAATCTGCATTAGAGCTAAGACTCATATATTCGCATGCAAATGCGTCAAGAGAAGCGTAATAGCTCGAGTAGCTCTCATAAGAGCTCTCTATGTTAGCAAGATAGCTATTGTAGTAAGAGGTTACCTCGCTCTCGGGGAGCTTCTTATACTCTGCGCCCTTGATAACGATATCCCAAAAGGCATCCTCTATAGCCGCATTCTTTTCATCCTCATACGACTTATTGATATCGGCTACGATCTTAGCCTTATACTTTTCTACCAAAGAAGCACCTTCGTACTCCGAAAGATCCTCTGCGGAAAGCTTAAGCGTATCGGTTATGAACGTCTCATCAAACGCGTGGATCTCATAATCCTGAACCGAGAGAATGTACACCTCAAAATATCCCGTCTTGCCCGCAAGATCAGCCGACTGATAGCTCTCGGGGAAGTAGGACTCAACAACAAGACGAGGTTTTTCACTATCATCAATTCTATACGCGGCGCTTACGGTCATATCGAAGTAAACGTCCACGCCATCACCCTTGGTGCTGTTTACCGAGAGAGAGGTGCTGGAATTCTTACCTCCGAAGAGTGTGCCGATTTCTCTTCCCTCGCTATTGAAATAAGCGCTGAAGCCCTCGCCCCATCTCTTATCAAGATCGGGATCGGAAAGATCGATCATTACAGACTGCGCGGTCTTGCTTGTACCGTCCGCATAGAACACGGAATAGGTAAGAGATATAATATCACCGGGAGCGTAGCTACCGGACTTGATCTTAGTCATGGTTGCGTAAGCATCCTGATTTTTGCCTATGAGATTGTACTCAAAGCCGGGAACAAAGGTACCCGAGCCGATCTCAAGGGCGGTATAAGCATCGGCAAAGTTACAGCCACCGTCGAAGTAGGTCTTAACCTCACCCTCAAGAGTATATCCGCGATAGTAGATGTTTGCCACGTCACCTGCAGAAATGGTGATGCCGGGCTTGTTACTGGGAGTCTTATCAGGCTTTATCTTATGCTTACAAAGAAGCTTTGCGATAGCGTCAAGGACGTCAAACTCCTTAGCCTCCTCACTCTCTACCTCTACCTCAAAGTTCTTATATACGTCATCGGATATATATACGTACTTTGAAAGATCCTCGTTCTTATAATCAAAGACCTTTACCTTTTTACCGGCATTTACCACGATAGCGATCACCACGCTCGCAATTATACCGAGAAGCGCAACTATCGCGAACACGATAACGAATATCTTGGTCGCATTAAGTCTTTTGCTTTCCTCAAGCGTCAATTCCTGCTTTTCCACAGGAGTCTTTTTCTTATCTGCCATTTTTTCTCCTTATCTGTCAAAGGAATCTGCATAGGCGGTAGCGAGCATATCACATCTCTCGTTGTACTCGTGGCCGTTATGCCCCTTTATCCAAATGAATTTTACCTTATGTATACAAGTCAGCTCATAAATACGAGCCCAGAGATCAGGATTTTTAAGTCCTCCGGGTTTATTCCAACCCTTATCTCGCCAGGAATATATCCACCCCTCGTTAAATGCGTCAACGAGATATTTGGAATCCGACTGCAGAGTTACCGCGCACGGCTCCTTCAGAGCCTCAAGCCCGTTTATAGCTCCGAGCAGCTCCATTCTGTTATTGGTGGTCTCCTTCTCTCCGCCCGACAGCTCCTTCTCATATTTACCGTAGACGAGGATCGCTCCCCATCCACCCGGTCCGGGATTACCCCTGCAGGCTCCGTCGGTGTAAAGATTTACTTCCTTCATATTCTTCCTTTTAATAAATAAAGGACTGTGCCTTTTTTACTCAGGGACAGTCCTTTAAAAGTCGGTTAAATTATTTATCCTGAGCGCCTGCGGTGTACTTGATGCGAGTGTACTCTACAGCATTAGTAGTCTCGTTTACGCTCTCGCCCTCGAAGAGATATTCCATAACCTTGTCGAACTGAGCAGCGTGATAGCTGTCGTCAACGTTGTAGGTGAAGGAAAGTCCGTACTGCTGGTAAAGAAGAGCGGTGTTCTTAAGATCCTGCTTAAGCTGCTTCTTCTCTGCCTTGGTAAGAGTAACGTCGGTGTTCCAAGCAGTCTCTACGGTATCAGTGAATACGTAGATCATCATGATCTCCTTAACGGTCTCCTCAGCCTGCTTCTGGATAGTAGCCTTAGCATCCTCAACGGTACCCTTGTTAGCGGTTACCTTGTCGATGAGGTAGAGGTTGAAGTCACCCTTATAGTGAGCATAGTTGGTCTCGGTGGAGGTGCTGGAAGAGGAGCTGGAAGAGGAGCTGGATGAGGAATACTTGTTCTCATAGAAGTCGTTCTTATGAGTGTTCATGATTGCCTTGTAAGCGTCCTTAACTGCTCTCTTAGGAAGGTTGCCCTCAAACTTAACGTTTGCCTGAAGGTACTTGATGATCTCGGTAGCGAGCTTCTCCTTGACGTCAGCCTTGTAAGCATCCTCAAGAGTGTCGTACTGGTAGTCGTTGTAATCTGCAACAAGCTTATCTGCAACGCCCTCTTCACCCTTCTTACACTCAAGGATTTCCTTTACCTTGTTGTTTACGTCAACCTCAGCTGCGTCAAACGCAACCTTAGCGCTCATGTAAGCGGTGTGAGCGGTGTCCATCTTGGTTCTGAGAGAAGCGATCTCACTCTCGGAGTTCTCTGCCTTAGAGAGATTGGTCTGTGCGGTGGTAAGAGCCTTAAGAGAATCGGTAAGAGACTTCTCCTTCTCGGTAAGAGTGGTAACGAGCTTAGAAAGCTCCTCTACGAGAGTAGCGAGAGTCTTGTCGCCCTTCTTGAAGCCCTCGTCGTTAAGAGTATCAAATACAAATACGGTCTCGTGCTCGTGATCCTCGTCGGTATGCTCGTGCTCTGCAGTCTCGGTAGAAGCTACAGTAGAGCTGAACTCGCGGAGGATAAGCTCTGCGCTAACGTCCGCAACGTCAAGGTAAGAAACGGGGAATACGTAGTAGGTAAGCTCCTTCTGATTGAGCTCTACCTTCTCGCCGTATACGTCGGTCTCGGTCTTCTTATTGGTCTTTTCTGCGTTAAGCTCCTCATCATAGGGAGTGTACTTAACCTCGAAGCCGGTGGTCTCGGTAGTATTTACGCCCCAGTGAGCCTTAACACCGGTGTACTTAACCTCAACTGCGGTGCCAAGCTCGATTTCCTCGCCCTTTACCATAACGGAGGTCTGATCCTTAAGAGTGATGGTCTCGGACTTGCCAAACTCACGGCCTACAAGCTGACCTGCAAAGCTCTTGTCTGCATCCTTAAGCTCGGTCTCGCCCTCAGCCTTTTCATCAGCCTGTACGTAAACGATCTCGTATGCAGCGGTAAGCTTGTACCGGTTCTCACCGTCGATGTTGTCCTCGGAAAGACCCTCGGGGAGGTTCCATTCCTTAGTCTCGTTGTTGTACCACTGGCTTGCATCGAAGGTCATAGTGTAGCTTACGAATACTGCGCTGTCTTCAGCAACCTTGGGAGTGCTGTTGTCCTTAACGATAGACTCAACCTTGAGGTTGGAGTAGGTGTAGGTGGTGTCATCCTTAGTGAAGGTGAACTGAGCGGACTGCTCCTCGCCTACGTGCATACCGATAAGCTTAGTATGAA
Source organism: Eubacteriales bacterium (assembly GCA_045658205.1). Classification (GTDB taxonomy): domain Bacteria; phylum Bacillota; class Clostridia; order Oscillospirales; family CAG-272; genus UBA1740. The sequence goes on from JAZOUM010000060.1 coordinate 16,642, forward strand.
GATCGCTCTCATCCTTGTTTACTACGAGATACTCGTTGAACTCGATGGTAGAGGTCTCCTCGGTACCGGTCTTCTTGGTCAAAGCATAGGAGATGGAAACTGCGTCGCCGTTCTCTACTACGCTTGCAGCGGTGGTGCTATAAATGTAGGTTGCGATGTCACCAACTGCTCCCTCAGTAGCAAGAAGCTTGTCGGAGATAGCCTTGTTAAGGCCCTCAAGAGTGGAAAGACCAACCTGGATGTTGGTAGTCTTGGACTCATCCATCTTGTTAGCGAAGAACATATGCTCTACGCCGTTTTCATCGGTGTAGGTTGCAAAGTAGCAGAACTTGAAGGAATCGAACTTACCTACAGTACCTGCGTACTTGGTCTCGGTAGTATCGGTAACCTTAAGGATAGCCGCTGCTATAGCATCCTGAACCTTATTCTGTCTCTCGGTCTCATCGGTACCGAAATCGCCGTCGGTAATGGTGAGCGCCTGGAGATAGTCGTAAAGCGCCTTAGCGTCGAGGGTTGCGGGAAGATCACTCTTAGCATAGTTGTAAGCACAACCGGTAAGGGTGAGGAACGCCATAACCACGACAAGAATTAAGCTGATAATTCTCTTTTTCATTGTTGTTGTCCTCTTATATAAAATATTTTTTAGAACATTTTTATGTACCGTTCCAAGGTACGTTTGCCATCATTTTCACCCATTTATAAAAAGATAAAAATTCAAGACATAACATTATATCATATTATTTTATAAAATGCAAATGTTTTTGCAAAAAAATAATAATTTTTTCATCTTTTTTAAAAAGCATAGGTCGCTCGGCGCTTTACAGCGCTGTTTTTATGCGTTTTTAATCTGCGCCGAGCGTTTTTTATGCATTTTTATGGGTAACCGATGCTTCCGTCGATTTCCTTTCCGTTAAGAAGGTAGATATAATTATTAACGAGCTTCTTAAAAGCAAACGCGGAAATGTAATAGTCGTGAACCTCGCCTAAGTCCTCTTTCTTGTTTCCATCTTTATCGCTTCTGTAGAATCTAACCGCGATACGACGGTCATCAAGTCTGTAAAATTCATAGGTGTAGTTATATGCCTTCTCGGGTGACTCAAAGTGCATTTTCATAATAGCCTCGCCCTCAAGAGCCTTTTGCTGCTCCTCCTCGGTGAGAGTATCGAGATATCTCGTAAGAAGGAGAGTTTCGTATACGCTGTTGAAGTAGGTTGCGCCGAGAGTTACCTGAGTGCCGGGATAATAGGTCGGCTTACCGCCGCCCATTGTCTTGTCGTAAAGAGAGGCAAGATTGCCCCACTCGTCAGCTCCGAACTCCTGCTTAAAGGCGGTATCGAAGGCATCCTCGGACGCTTTGATCTTAACCGACTGGTTTTTGATGGGAGACGAGCCGTCAAATTTTTCGTCGTCTATGACGTATTCGCCGTTTACGTATCCTGCGTATTCGGTCTTGAAGAGTATCTCAAAGTCATACACGCCCTTGAGATCGGACATATTAAACTCAAGCTTAAGTCCGCTAAGCTTAGTAATATCCATCATCATAAGATTTTTTCTCGCCCAGAAATCAACGAAGTTCTGTTCAAGGAACTCAAAGTCGTCTGCGGGAACCTTTACGATGACATCATACATATCCGAGCCAACGTATCTGATCCTCTCTCCGTTATCATACTGAACGTTAGAGAAGTAAAGAGTGAAGCCGAGAGTGCCGAGCCAACCGTAATCACTAAGCTCGTCATCAACACTCGTACCATCCTCCTCGCTCGCGTCGTAAATACCGCGAGGCATCTCGAAGTATACCTTGTGAGCGTACAAACCGTAATACTCCATATTATCAAGAGTAAGTCCGATAGCCACGGTTGTACCGGAAAGTCCTACGGCGCTGTTGCTGTCCGTTCCGACTCCTCCGAGAAGCTTTACCGCAGTCTCGCACGATCCTGCGTTAAGACCGTAAAGTGAATATTCGTTTGTGAGAGTATTTTTGTAGAAGGTTTCGCCGTAGAAGGGGTCTCTGTCCGACGCGTTAGCGAAGGAGAATGATACCACGATCTCGTTAGCTACGAAATACTCGATCTCGGATATCTCATAGGTCGTGAATTCTCTCATCACCTCGTAGTAGAACTCGTTGTCGTAAACGACCTTGTGACCGTAATTACCCTTGCCGTTACCGAGAAGTATATCTCTCAAGGGATAGAGCTTATCCCCTTCTTTTATATCGGAGAGTCTCACGATACGGGAGGCGACATCGGTCTTTGTGTTACCAAACACGCGATAATAGGATATGGTAACGTAGGTATCCTCGGTGATCACGTTGCTTACGATAGCTCCGTTTCCGGACTCATCAACAGTGAAAATGGAATCAACTGAGGTAAGCACGTACTTTTCGGACGCCTTGTACGCATTGTCCTTGGTATAAGTGATATCAAGCTCGAGGCTCACGCTCTCACCGATAGGCTGTCCGAGGAAGAGCGCGGCGGATTCGGTATCAATAGAAGTAAGATCAAGCACCGCGTGACAATCATGCGCTACGGTTTTGTCCCCTACCGTGTATCTGTAAGTGACCTTTACAAGCTTATCGCCATCTGTCACGGTACCGCTGCGTTTCTCACCGTCATTCGTGAGTACCGATTCGATTTTGCTTATAGAATATTTGTAGTTAACACCGCCTTCGACGATGTCAAGCTGTTTCTCATCCGCGTCATACGCCTCGGTGAGAAGAGTAAGAATAATTTGGTCGTCGGTATATTTACCAACGTTTTTGCCGACAAGAGTGTTCTTTATTCTCTCGTAGTCGGGATGATCCTTAAGAGTCTCGAGATTGAAGCTGAAGTCAATATTCGTCTTTGTCTCATATCCCGAGAATACGTCGCCGTCCGGAACGTATTCAAGTCCCTTATCTACGCTCGTATAGTAGCTGCCATTAGTAACTACGTTAGGACTTTCAAAGTTCTTGTATTCTCCAAGACCGCCTTCAAACACGCGGTCGGACTCACTCTTATACTGAGTTGTAGTCCACTTTTTGAAGTCGGTGGTAAGATACGGTCCATAGAGAGCGTCGCCCTCAAGTCCGCCTGCCACAACCATACCGTTGATGAACTCGTGGAAGCCCACCATAGCGTAAGAGAAGTATTCACTCGATGTATAGTAAACGTAGTCTCTGCCGTCTACCCAGAAATAATATCCCGTGCCGGAAAGAGCCTTATCACCTATAACGATAACGTGAGCGTCCAAGGTGCTTTCAATGATAGGACCGTTTTTACCGTCCCTCTCTCCGTACTCAAAGGAGACAACGGTCGCGGATTTTGTAAGTCCGTAATCACGGAGCAGAGCATCTCTCTTTTCCTGATCCGTAGGAAGATCGATTCTCTCGCTGATATAGGGAGAGCCTATCGCCGCGCAAAGATAGGTGAGATAGTATATCATTCCGTATCCGTCGTTACCCTCAACAGCGTAAAGGCTCTTGTAATCAAAGCTGCCTTCAGCGCCTATAATGGGAGGCGTGTAGGGAATAATCTGCTCCTCTAACTTTCCGTCGCCGTCCTCATCTCTGTAATAATGGAAGAGAAAATCGCCGTTGTCGTTAGGATATCTTGATACTCCGAATCTGCCGTACTCATTCTCAACCTCTATAAAGGTGATATTCGCCTCCTCGACAGCGGGGTAAGCGACGAGCTGATTGAGGTACAACCCCTCTTCTTCCCTCTTGTCGGTTACAGTGGAGCCGGTTTGAGGAGCTTCTTTTTCGGATAGATTCTTTATAACAAGAACAACCGCGAAGTAAGCCACTCCGAGAAGCACGGATATTATCAGAAGCCAGACGGTAGCAAGCTGAGCTTTATTCAGTTTTCTTTCTACTTTTTTCACGTCTGCCTCCTTACAAGAATTTGCGTCTGATAAACATAGCTATGCCAAATGCCGCTACGGTAACGGGAACAGCCATAACTATTATCGTGTATATGGTGATAGCGGTATTACCAAGTCCCTTGTTGATCTTTACTACCTCTTTGGCATCCCAGGAATAAACCTTTACGGGAGAGGAAGAAAGCTCGGTACTTGCGGTCTGCTTACCGCCAAAGCTCGGAGAGTTATAGGAAAGACCGCCGAGCTCTATGGTAGCGTATCTGTCGGTTCTCGAAATATTGCTTACTACCGACGCGAGTACGTCGTAGTTTGCGTAAGAGGAATTGCCGAGCAGGTCGTTGGAAAGGAAATCTGCGCTGTTCGAGCAGAAGAGATAGGATGAGGACGTGTTCTCGGAGGTGTAGCTGTCAAGATTTGTTCTTACACCCGCCGCAACAAGCGTCTTTACACCGGTATCGGTCGGTCTTGCGCCCGTATCGGTTGGATCTCCAACATAGTTGTACGCCTTATCGGACGTACCGATAAACGCAGCGTAGTTGATCGAGCCGAACTTGTTACCCGTTTCCATCATGGATTCACTCATATCAATAGAGCAATAAATGTATCCCGTGTTTGAGAATACCATCTTAGGAGCGCTGGTGAGAGTAGCGTAAGAGCCGTAATAAGCATAACCGAAGTTTTCCTCACTCGGATCGTACACACCGGCAAAAACGGTATTGTCGCTCTCGCCGCCAACAGCGGTAAAGAGAGCGTTCTCAGGATCGCTTACCTGCGCATTACCAAAGGTAATGCCCCACTCCTTGCAGAAGTTCTCAAGGTTAGGAAGCGTTACGTCGTACGCCTTGTTGAGCATAATCGCCGCAGACTCTCTCATAAGATATCTGTCAAGCTTCTCAAGGTCTGATACGTACGCAAAGCTGTTGAGCTGATCCTCGTCGTAGGTAAAGTCTATTGTAGGGTTGTTAATGATAAGGAGAGCGCAATCCTCCGGGATAGCGTCAACCTCGGATATCGCTATTGTTCTGATCGATAGACCTCTCTCGATAAGAAGGTCTGCAAAGGATCCGAGATCACGGCTTCTTTGCGAATCGGGATCCGCGGGATCGTAGTAGCTGTCGCCGTGGTCGGTTACAAAATACGCCACAGGGTTGTTGATAGCAGTCAGGGATGCGAGAATGGAAGCTACTCTATATTCTCCATTGTAGGAGAAGTTATTGCTCGTCCAAAAACCGAGAGCATCCACTATAGTATACTTTGCGCCGTAGGAGAAGATAACATCGGAGGCGCTTATAGCATCTCTTGAAGTAGTTCTGTACATTGATACCGCCGTAGGATCAAGAGATACGTTGACCGTCTCCACCGTGACGTTATCAAATTTATTTTGAAGCGAAAGCGCCATAAAGTAGGTGGCGCGCATAGAATCGCTCGCGATGAGATAGTCGGGATCGGTGCAGAAGGTGATCTTTATCTCTTTCACGTTACCGTTCTCATCGGGATCGAGTATCTCGTGGCAAACCTCCATCATCTTATCGCTGATGGTGTAGAAGCCCTCTGACGTAAGGTCAGTCATAATGAGCTTTCTTGAGCTGAGCAGACTAAGACCGAGGTTAAGCGCAAGGAGAATTACAAGACCGACGATGGTGATAACTGAAAATGTTTTCGTGCGGGTGCTTTTACCCTTGAATATCGAGTTTTTCATCGGTTATCTATTCTTTCTCCTTATAATAGTAATTGCGCCGAGAACTGCAAGTCCGGCAGGTATAGCAAGTATGATAGCCGTAAAGATCTTCGCCTTGCCCATAGTAAGATTTTCAAGGATAGCCGAGGTGTACATTACCTGATTACAGCCTCTTGGCGCGTTGTTCGCGTCAAATAGAGTCTCAAGGGTAGCGTAAAGGAAATCCTTGTTGGAATAATTTGTAGAAAGGAACGCGTCCGTAGCGGTGATGTACGCTGTGGGAATAACGAACACGGTCGACTCCTTACCGCTATGCTCGGTTCTTCTTGAATAAGCGGCGATAGCGTACTCTCCCTCTCTATCGGTCACCTTACCGCCGGCGTGAGTAGATGATGTGGAGCCGGATAAGAGAATAGGCTTTGCTCCGAGTGACTCGTCAAGCTCAAGACGTGTTACCTCGCTGATAAGCACGCTGTCGTTTCCTTCGGACGTTATCTTATCGCGTATAGTAGCGGACACCTCGTTATCTGCGTGTGTAGCAACGAAGGTGTAACCGTCGGGAGTTATAGCGTCGGAGTTTTCCTTAACTATATTTCTTACGTACACGCCGTCCTCGTTTACCTCACCGGAAAGCGCAATGCCCCATTTTTGAAGCATACTCTCAAGGTTTTTGAGTTCTTTAACGTACGGATCGAGCGCTACGTAAAGTTTGCCGCCTCTTTCGAGGTAATCCTCAAGCTTGTTTATCTCTCCTCTGACAGTAGAGTTTTCAACCGAAAGCTCAAAGTCGGAGGTAGGATTTGAAATGATGATCATTCCCGCGTCATCGGGAATTTCTTCCTTACGGAGATTTATAGTTCTGACGTCATAGCCCGCGCAGGAGAGAAGGTTATTGAAGGCTATGTCAGCCGTCTCACCGTGGTTTTGAGTAAAGTACACCTTGGGATGCTCGTCGTTAAGCACCCAGGATATCATAGACGCCATTATTTCCTCGCCGTTGTAAGCGACGATATTTGCCGAATTGTCAAGAGTGTAGAAGTTGACGAAGCCGGCAGAGGTGGCAACATCCGTAATAACACGGCAGTTCCACTCCTCGCCCTCGCCGGACTCAAAGATCACCGAGTTCTGCTTGAGCGTAACGCCCTCGAGCTTGGTGTACTTTTCATAGTCCTTCCATCTTTCTCCATACTCGTCAAGCTTAGTGAGAAGGTTAACGAATTTGAGCTCGATCAGGCTTGGGTACTTTTCCTCGAATGCACGAGCCGTATCAAGCACAAAGCTGCCCGTGTCGTGCTTTTCGAGCTGATCCTCAGGATAACAGAATGTCACGGTCACCTTTTTCTCAAGGAGCATTGCCTCGGCAAAAAGCTCGTCGGTATTACCGGTAAGTGACAGATCGGTTTCCTTAGGAGAATAGAAATACAGGCCGAACGCATTGGTTACGGTATAGGAAAGTACGTTGACAAGCACAACTGCGATAATAATGACCGCGGTCATAACGTTGCCTATTCCCTTTCTTCCCGTCAGCTTGCGTCCAAGCTTACTGAAAAATTCTTTCATAAAATATTGTTGCTCCTATGTCTAAGACTTGTTTTTTGATCAACCGAATCTGCGGCGGTCGTAAACTCTGATAGTGAGCCAGAGGAATACAGCGCTCACGGAGAGGTAATAGATAACCGTTGCAAACTCAAAGTAGCCGTTGACAAAGCTCTGGAATCTTGAGAAGATAGAGAGCGCGTCAAATACAAATCTGATAGCGTAAGAGGTAGGGATAAGCGCGTTGATAAGGCCTATACCGAGGAATGCGAGAATGATAGCTATAGTACCGATAGCCGCGGAAAGCTGGTTCTCGGTAAGAGCGGATACGAAAAGTCCGATGGAAATAAACACCATTCCTACAAGAAGGAAAGCGATAACGTTACCAAGAAGAATGGCGAACTGAAGCTGGGTATAAGGAATAAGGAACAAGAAGTAAAGAGAGCTTAAGAGAGTTGCCGCGCCGAAAACAACGTAGGAGGCGAAGAACTTACCGAATACCATAGCGGGAAGTGAAACCGGCGCTGTGAGTATAAGCTGCTCTGTCTTGGTCTTTCTTTCCTCACTGAAGGACTTCATAGTAAGAAGAGGAAGAACTACAGCGGAGAATATGAGCATGAGCGTAAAGTAGTTTGTTACGTCGGACGACATAGAGAACATCGTCGTATAGCTGAACAGTACTCCGGCTACCGTAAGATAGATAACAAGGAATACGTATCCTATAACTCCGATAAAATAGCTACGGAGCTCTCTTTTGAAAATTGCAAGCATTTATTGTATCCTCACTTTCTGCGCTTCTTTGAATCGACCACTCCGTCAGAGCGATCAACAAGGCGGATGAATACGGTTTCAAGGTCGGTGCCGTGAGGCTCCATACCTATGATAGGCCAGTTGTTGCTGACACAAAGGTTGAACACAGCCTTTCTGACATCAACGTTCTTTTCACTTTCTATGATATAAGCGAAGGAATCGAGATCACGGTCACCGGTTGCGTCAACCGTCTTTACGCCGTTGATCTTGCCAAGAGCCGATTCAACCTCTCTTGCGGGACCGCATATCTTTACTCTATAGCGATAGCCGTCCTCGATAGTCTTAACGATATCCTCGGTGCGCTCGTCCGCGATTATCTTACCCTTGTTGATAATGATAACTCTTTCGCAAACCGCCTGTACCTCGGCAAGAATATGTGTTGAAAGAACGACAGTATGACGCTTTGCGAGAGTACGGAGAAGATTTCTCACGGCTATGATCTGCTTAGGATCAAGACCTACCGTAGGCTCGTCGAAGATAACTACCTTAGGATCTCCGATAAGCGCCTGCGCGATACCAACTCTCTGCTTATTACCCTTTGAGAGATTGCGTATAAGCCTATCTTTAACCTCGGCAAGCTTGGTAACCGAAACTATCTCGTCAAGATGCGGCTCACGCTCAAGCTCACAGCCCTTAAGCTCATATACGAAGTTGAGATACTCCATTACCGTCATCTCGGGGTACAGAGGAGGCTGCTCGGGCAAAAAGCCAATGTTTTTCTTTGCGGCAATGGGATCCTCAAGGATGTCCACACCGTTTATATAAACCTCGCCGGACGTGGAAGAGAGATATCCCGTAAGGATATTCATAGCAGTACTCTTACCCGCTCCGTTAGGTCCGAGAAGTCCTACGATCTCGCCCTCGCCTATCTCGAAGCTCACGTCGTTCAAGGCGTAGTTGGAGCCGTATCGCTTTACCAAATTGTTAACCTTAATCATAGTTACTTTTTCCGTCGGTATAACCGATTCCCTTTCGATTGTATGTCATATGTTTTATCATATTAAATAATTCGCACGCATTTTTATTAAAATCCGAGCTAATTCAGTATTATAACATATAATTGTAAATAAATTATTAACAAAATAAGTAATTTTTAAATATTATGGCGTTTGATCTGTAAATATTTGTTGAATTGTTGGAAAAATATGCATCTACACCTTAAAAATGCCGAAAAACAGTCTCATTATTCAAATTCACGGCTTGACAAAACGGGTAAAGGGTTGTATAATCTTGATATATTACGACATTATCCGGTAGAGAGCCCTTAAAAACGTTTTTTTATCCGCTCCGCTACCCGCAAGGAGAATATAAAATGGCAGAAAACGATAAGAAAATAGTTTTCTCGGGAGTACAGCCCTCCGGCAATCTCACGATAGGAAACTACCTCGGCGCGATCAAGAATTTCTCTCGCTTCTCCGAGGACTACAAGACCTTCTACTGCGTTGTTGACCTTCACGCTATTACAGTCAGGCAGGTACCCGCAGAGCTTCGCAGAAGAACGTACGAGACTCTCGCTCTTTACATGGCGTGCGGCCTTGATCACGAGAAGAACACCCTCTTAGTTCAGTCTCAGGTTCCGCAGCATGCAGAGCTTGGTTGGATACTCGACTGCTACACTATGTACGGCGAGCTTTCAAGAATGACTCAGTTCAAGGACAAGAGCGCAAAAAATGCTCAGAACATCAACGCCGGTTTGTTTAC
>JAZOUM010000061.1:0-5127 GCA_045658205.1 Eubacteriales bacterium
ATACGCCGAACTCCTCCTCAAGAGCCTTAACGAGGTCAGCGAGTTCAAGAATAGTAAGACCCTTTACAAGGTCAAGAATCTGGGTAGACTTTTCGTTCATTTTAAAATCCTCCGAATATTATACAAATTTTAATACTAAATCAGTTTGCAGAAAATTAAGCCTCTGCGGGAGCCTCGGGAGCTTCGCCACCTTCATTTTCCTTATCAATCTTAGCCTGAAGAACATAAGCAAGACCGTAAAGAGAAGACATAAGGCTGCCCATCATCTTACCGATGAGAACCTCCTTAGAAGGAGTAGCTGCAAGAGCCTCTACACCCGCCTGATCGATAACGCCACCGTCAACGAAACCAGCCTTGATTTCGAAACTGGGAATCTTATCGGCGTATTCCTTCATAATCTTTGCAGGAGCAATAGCGTCATCCTGGCTGATTGCGATAGCAGTCATGCCGGAGAGATACTGCTTCATGTCACCGTAGCCAACCATCTCGCAAGCTCTGCCGGTAAGAGTATTCTTCATAACGGAATACTCGATGCCAGCCTTACGAAGAGCGGCTCTGAGTGCGGTGTCATCTGCAACGGGAATGCCCTCGGACTCAACAAGCACGCCGGATACAGCTGTCTGTAACTTGCCTGCGAGTTCTTCTACGACTTGTTTCTTGGCTTCAAGAACCTTATTACTTGGCATTTTGTTTCCACCTCCATAAAAATTTCAAATAAAAAATCCTTTCCGGGAGAAACACACAACTCTCCGAGAAAGGACAACCATAAAGAACGCAGCAGTATTCCACCACGTAATATATTTGATTTGTCACACCTCGGCAGGAAAGCTCTATGCTTTTACCGGAACCTGCTGTCTTAGGATACCTATGGTATTATACACGAACTATAGTCGTTTGTCAATACCTTTTTTGAAAAAAGTTTAAGTTTTTTAAAAAATCTGCCGATCATCGCTATCGGCAGATTTTTATCAGTTGTAATTGTTTTTCTTTTCCTTAAGCACTCGATATATCGAGCGATACGACTCGAGTCTCGACTCGGGTATATCACCGTTTGCCACAGCGCGAGCTATAGCGCACTCGTCCGCGCCCTCGCCTACGTGAGCGCAGTCGGTATAACGGCACTTGCCCACATATTCGGTAAACTCAGGGAAGGTAGGTATTATTTCCTCAAGTGAGAAGAAATCAAATCTCGCAAAGTCGATAAGCGAAAATCCGGGAGTATCGGCTAAGAATCCCGTATCGGAGCCTCCCTGTATCTCAAATATCTCAACGTGTCTTGTGGTATGTCTGCCCCTCTCGATCTTGCGCGATATCTCCGCGGTTGCAAGGGTGAGGTTTGGGAATAGCGCATTCATCAAAGTAGACTTACCTACGCCCGATGCTCCGGCAAAGGCGGCTGTCTTGCCGTATGAGACTTCGCTCGCTATATATTCCGCGAGAGGCTCAACGCCGGTCTTATCCTCGGAGGAGGTGATAAACGTAGGAATTCCTACCTTAATATATATAGAAGCAAGTACATCTGCGACGGTAGAATCAAGGTCGCTCTTTGTTATAACTATAACGGGCTTTATACCGTTATGCACCGATATAGCGATAAGCTTATCCACGGTTTCAATGACGGGAGACGGTTTCTTGGCGGCAAAGACTATGAAGAGATAGTCAAGATTTGCCATAGGAGGTCTGATAAGACTGTTTTTGCGCTCGATTACCTCGGATATAACGAGACCGTCGGGCGTGGAGTCATCGCAAAGTATCTTTACGTTATCGCCGATAAGAACCTTTTCCTCATCGCGCTTAAGAACGCCCTTTGCTCTGCAGACCAGCCTTTCTATTCCGTTTTCATCGCTCACGCGCGTCTCATAAAGACCGCCGAGTCCTTTTACTACCTTTCCGTATTTAGTGACTATCAAATGAAGCTCTCACTTTCGTAGAAATTATCTATTGCTCTTCTCTGCCGGGCGCTCCCGCTCGGCGAAGCTGTCCGCAAGCGGCGTTTACGTCGGCTCCGAGTCTGCGTCTTACGGTAGCGACAACGCCGTAGCGCTCAAGAATCTTGGCAAAATTATTTGCGCTCTCGGTGCTTCCCTGCTTAAATCCGGTCTCCTTAACCTCGTTTACGCGGATAAGGTTTACGTGTATAGGCGCTCCGATAGGACGGAACACCCCGACCAAAAGCTCGGCAAGTTCCCTTGCGTCTGCCTCGGTATCATTCTTTCCGTTGATCAAGGTGTACTCGAAGGAGATACGTCTGCCGGTACGGTTATAATAACGAGCGCAGGCGGAAAGAAGCTCCGCGATCTTCCACTTATTGTTCACCGGCATAATAGCAGATCTCTTCTCATCGGTAGCCGCGTGAAGCGAGATGGAAAGAGTGATCGGTATATCCACCTCAGCGAGCTTATCGATGCCCGTTACGACTCCGCAGGTGGAAAGCGATATATGACGGTAGCCTATATTAAGACCGCCGGGAAGATTTACAAGCTTTAAAAATTTAACGACGTTATCAAAATTATCAAGTGGCTCTCCTATACCCATCATAACGATGTTAGAGACACGCTCTCCAGTGTCGCGTGAAGCGGCTATAACCTGACCGAGCAGCTCAGAGGGGAGGAGATCACGCACCTTACCGCCGATGGTGGAGGCACAGAAACGACATCCCATACGACAGCCGACCTGACTGGAAATACAAAGAGTGTTGCCGTGCTTATATCTCATAAACACGCTCTCTACGCACTCTCCGTCGTGGAGACGGAAGAGGTATTTTATAGTGCCGTCAATTTTGGACGTGAGCTTAGCCTCGACGCGAGGGAGAGTATCGAGAGTATCTGCCTCAAGCTTTTCTCTGAGCTTCTTAGGTAGGTTTGTCATCTCGGAAAGAGGAGTACCCTCAGCAAGACGTGGAAATACCTGCTTTGCTCTGAATTTAGGCTCGCCGAGAGATACGAAGTACTCCTCAAGCTCGGTGTCCGTCATTGAATAAAGATCTATCTTTTCTGTCATCTTTTATTTTTCCTTATCTTTGCGATGAAGAAGCCGTCCGTTTCGTGAACATGGGGTGTAAGCGTTATCATACCACCTACGGAAGCAATACCGCCTACTGTGAAGTCCTCCATAGAGTACTCGCTATGCTCGGCGATAAAGCGCTCTACCACACTCTCGTTTTCATCGGGATTTAGAGTGCAGGTTGAATATATTATCACACCGCTATCCTTAAGATATCCCGAGGACTTTACGAGTATATCATACTGTAATTCAGGTAGATTTTGTAAACTTTGATTGTCGCGGTGACGTATATCAGGCTTTTTGCCAAGCACACCGAGTCCAGAACAAGGAACATCGCATATCACCTTATCAAAGCTGCCGAACAGTTCACATCGGGGTGTTGTCGCGTCGCACTCTCCGACCTCTATGCCGGAAAGCCCGAGTCTTTTTGCTCCGTCCTCAACAAGCGGAAGCTTACTTTCATGCAGATCGAGCGCGAGTATCTCGCACTCCTTGGCGAGAATAGACGCGGCAAAGCTCTTGCCGCCGGGACACGCGCAAACGTCTATTATTCTATCGCCCTTTTCGGCTCCGAGAGCCTCTGCCGACAAGGCGCAGGCCGCGTCCTGAATGAAGAACAAGCCCTCGTCAAATCCGTGCAATCTCTTAGGATTAACCGAGACGGGAAGTCGTATGCTTATGGGTGAGTCCACAAAGGAGATAGCCTCGTGTCCCTCTCTCGTAAGAGCTTCCATAAGCTCAGCTTTAGATATTTTATTGAGGTTAACCGTCAAATCGGTGTATCTCGCCATGTTGAAGCGATCAAGAAGTCTCTCTGTTCCCTCTTCTCCGTAAAGAGAGAGAAAGTGCTTAACCAGCCACATCGGGAAGGAGTGCGCAACCGAAAGATATCTCGCCACCTTCTTATCCCTTGAGGGCAATGGAAGCTTATTATCGTCCTTCAGTCTCGCCGCCTGACGCAAAACGCCGTTGATAAAGCTACGCTCACCCTTATTTCTACCGAGGGCGACCGTGGCGTTTACCGCCGCGTGCGATGGTATAGAGTCTATATGTACAAGCTGACACATACCCATGCGCAAAATGTTAAGAGTCGTAGGATCTATCTTATCTGTGCTACGATTGGATATGGCGCTTATGTAATAATCGTATGTTATTTTTCGCTCCACCGTAGTATAGAGAAGAACGGTAAGGAATCTGCGCTCATCTGCCGTTAGGTTATCTGTAAGATGAGATGAGAGCGAAAGATTGACGTACTTACCGTTGATCTCATAATCACAAAGAAGCGAGAGTGTTAATTCTCGTACTGTCATATTAATCTCTTCTGTTTCCGTAGATTCTTAGTAGTCTCAAAAGCTGTATTATGGACATCGCGAGTGCCGCCACGTAAGTCATTGCCGCGGCGCGCAATACCTTCTTTGACATACCGAGCTCGGCGTCCGAATACCAGCCGCAAAGCTCAAGCTCACCGAGAGCGCGTCTTGACGCGTTAAGCTCACAGGGAAGCGTCACAAGGTGAAAAAGCGTGGTTGCCGCAAACATAACTATACCGAGAGTTATGATATAATTGCCGAGAACCACGGACGATGCTGTAATAAACACACCGAGAATGATCGCTAACCAAGCAAACTTAGACGCAAAATTTACCGCCGGTACAAGCTTACCTCTGATAATGATCGGCGCGTACTTTTCCGCGTGCTGAATCGCGTGACCTACCTCGTGAGCCGCAACACCTACTGCGGATGCGGATGAGCTGTCGTAAACGCTCGCGGACAGGCGAAGCACCTCTGCCCTCGGATCGTAGTGGTCGGTAAGATGACCGTGAACGCGTTCTACTCTGACGTGGAAAAGTCCGTGAGCATCAAGTATACGGCGCGCAACGTCGGAAGCCTTATGTCCTCTGCCGGCGCTGATATGCGCATACTTATTGAACGTCGACGATACCTTCGCCTGCACTATGAGTGTGAAAGCAAACGTAACAAGTAAAAGCAAATAAAGAATATCCATTATTCTAGTATATCTCCAAGCTCAATTTTTCTGCCGCGGATGAAATCTCCCGCGCTCATTCTGCCCTTACCCTCGGGGATAACTCCGCTTACCATAAGCGCTCCCTCTCCACAGGCAACG
>JAZOUM010000062.1:0-36275 GCA_045658205.1 Eubacteriales bacterium
GACCGCTACCGATCTTTTCGCTACCGATAAGAACTACGTTTGCAGCCTTAACCATAGCATCTGCAGCCTCAATAGCTGCTACGAGACCTCTGGTCTCTACCATTCCGAGTGCTTCCATCATTTTAAATCTCCTTTATAAAATTATTTTTTGATTTATCTTAATTTATCTTTACCGAGCGCCGAGAGTCTTGCGAACCATTCAATATCCTCGCTCTGTCTTGCAATAACCTTGTGACAGATATAAAGCTCGCGTCTTTCAGCCTCAGCCTTGCCTGCCTGGATCGCAGCCTCGACGGCAGCCGCCGAGCCCTCAACCTTAATAGCCATAACGAGCGGGACCTTCGCCGCATCGCCTGCCGCAGGCTTGTTCTTGTCTATGGCGACTATCTCTACGTCAGCCGCCTTAGCCATTGCGTCAGCGCATACTATCGCCGTTGCAAAGCCAAAAACCTCTATCATACCGAGTGCCATACCAACACTCCTTATTCAGCAACGTAGCAAATCTTGATACCCTGCTGAGAAACGTTCATCTCCATAGCCTCATTGAGCTTATCAAGAGGATATGAGTGAGTGATGAGCTCCTTGATCGGAATCTTCATCTCTCTTGCCTGACGGAGGAATGCCATAGTAGTGGGATAATCGTCAGCGCTGTAATCCCAGGAGCCGACGATGGTGATTTCCTTGTTACACATAGCGAAGTGGGGGTTAACCGTGTACTCGCCATTATTTACAAAGAAGCCCATCTCGCACATACCGCCGCCGCGACGTATGTACTCGTAGATATCCTTCGCCGCCATAGGAGCGCCGGTGCACTGGAAGGCAAAATCAACGCCTACGCCGTTCGCAACGCCCTTAACGATAGCAACTCTTTCCTCAAGAGAGGTGATCTCCTTGAAGCTGATAACTGTCTTTGCTCCAAGCTTTTTAGCCATCTCAAGTCTCTTAGGAGTGCCGTCGATAGCAACGATGTGGTTAACACCTGCAGCTCTGAGAACCGAGATCATAACAAGACCTACGGGGCCAAGTCCCTGAACGAGAACCTTGGAATTGAAGTTGATAAGACCGGTGGAGTTAGCTCTCTTAAGCGCGTGTACGCAAACGCACGCAAGCTCGAGAAGCATTCTCTCCTGAAGGTCAAGATCGTTTACTACAAAATATGTAGAGCCCTTACCTCTGATAAGAAGGTGGGTAGCGAACCAACCGGTGAAGGGGTTAGCGTCGCTGTGAGGAATAAGTCCAAATACGCCCTGCTTGTCGCAAAGATTGGTGTTAGCGGGCTGGTTGCGGCATACAAAACACTCGCCGCAGCTTATAACGGAGGTAACGATCTTATCGCCTACCTTAATGGGCTTGCCGGCAGTATCCATCTTAACGTTCTTACCGAGAGCTACGATCTCACCGGTACCCTCGTGGCCGAGAGTTACAGGGATAAGACCGAAGGGGTCACCCTTCCACTCGTGAACGTCGGTTCCGCAAACGCCACATCCCTCTACCTTAACAAGAATGTCATCATCCTGAAGGGTGGGAATGGGAAATTCCTTAACTTCGATTGTCTTTTGAGCTGTAAGCATAGCGACCTTACCGGTCTTGGGAACACCCGCAGATGCAGCCGATTTAGGAAGGCTCTCGCCGAGTATTCTACGAACTATTGCTTCCACCTGTGAAGAAGAAATATTCATTTTATTTACCTTTCTCAACAACTATATATCAATTATGTAAATATATATTGTCGTTATATATCTTTATATTATTCTGAAGCTTTCAGAGAGAACGCAACGGCGAAGTCTTGTAAAGCTTCTTGCACTCGTGATACCCTCTCCGGTAGGACCTGCGATGGTGAAGGTGGTGTGTCCCTCACCGCCAAAGCCGATACCCGCATAGGAGGGTGCATTCTTAACAAAGATAGTAGTCTCGATAGCTCTTGCGAATCTGGTGAGATGATCTATGTTCTTTGAATGCATGTGAGCGGTGTGACGGAAGCCATGCTCTGCCTTAACCGCAAGATCAATAGCCTCATCAATATTTTTAACTCTTACGATGGGAAGTATAGGCATCATAAGCTCGTGCTGAACGAAGGGATGCTCAAACTCGGTCTCGCAGATAATGCAGCGAACGTTGTCGCCAACGTTGATGCCGATCTTAGCAAGAATAACCTTTGCGTCGCGTCCTACGCAATCACGGCTGACAGTCTTTGAGATAACACCGGTCTTGGGATTCTTTTTATCCTCAAGCACGATATTTACCAATTTGTCCGCGGTAGCCTTATCGATCTTATAAGCTCCGTTTGCTATCATCGCATCGATAAGCTCGTCTGCGATATTAGCGAAGGCGAATACCTCCTTTTCAGCAATACAAGGGAGGTTATTATCGAAGGTGCATCCATCGATGATATCCTTACCCGCCTTTCTGATATCAGCGGTATCATCAACGATTACAGGGGGGTTGCCGGCGCCGGCTCCTATAGCCTTTTTAACCGAGTAAAGAACGCTCTTTAAAACGCCGGGACCACCTGTACAAACAAGAAGCTTAATGTTCGGATGCTTGTACATTGTGTTTGCGCTATCAAGAGTGGGCTTAACGACCGACGCAACGAGAACACGTGGTCCTCCCGCCATAGCGCTTGCACGGTTGATAAGATCCACGGCATAGTTTGATGCCGAGATCGCGCCGGGGTGAGGATTAAATACTACGCCGTTTCCGGCAGCTATCATACCAATACTGTTGCAAATAACAGTCTCGGAGGGATTGGTCGAGGGAGTGATGCTTCCTACAACACCAAAAGGCGCCATCTCAGTAAGAGTGAGGCCGTAATCTCCGGTCTTTGCCATAGATACGATATCGGATGTTCCGGGAGTTTTGTCGGCTACGAGAGTATGCTTTGCGATCTTGTGAGCAACTCTGCCCATCTTGGTCTCGGCAACGCCGATCTCCGCCATTATAGGAGCTTCCTTTCTCGTAAGATCACGAATAACCGATATGATCTTTTCCCTTTCGTCAAGAGACATCGCGCGGATAGCCTTGTATCCTTGAGTTGCCGCATCGATAGCGTCGTTCATATCCTCGAAAACGCCGATAAATTTA
This sequence comes from Eubacteriales bacterium, assembly GCA_045658205.1. Classification (GTDB taxonomy): domain Bacteria; phylum Bacillota; class Clostridia; order Oscillospirales; family CAG-272; genus UBA1740. Next base: position 3,082 of record JAZOUM010000062.1, read on the forward strand.
CGTCCCGCATAGCCTGTAGCGTCCCAATTTTTAGTGGGCGCCGCATCAGCTGTACAGTTGAGATTTTTAAGCACCGAGGCAACTACCTTTTCGATATCTGCCTCTGTCCAATTTATAGCCATTGTAATTTTCTCCTTTCTATAAATTTTGGATAGGGAAAATTACTTACCGAGAGCCTCGAGAACCTTGCGGGTAATTGCAGCTACGAGCTCCTCGTTAGCAGGGGTGGTCTCCTCCTCGTACTCAATGCCGGGGTGACGGCCGGGAAGGTTCATCTTCTTACGAAGCTCCATAAGCTTAACAAGCTGATCGTTAGGAATCTCGTGAACAGCGCCAAGCTCCATAGCGTACTTGCAGATCTTTGCGTTGAACTCAACCTCTTCCATTACGAAGCGAGCCTTGGTAAGATTGCAGCCAACGGTAAGAGCCCCGTGGGTCTTAAGAAGGAATGCGTCGTGGTTCTGAATGTAAGGAAGAAGAGAATCGGGAATCTCCATAGTAGAGGGAGTACCGTACTCACAGGTAGGAACGCTACCGATGGTAAGAACTGCCTCAGGAAGAATGTACTGGTCAAGGTCTACACCTGCAACAGTGAATGCAGTAGCAACAGGGGGATGAGCGTGAACAACAGCGTTAACGTCAGCTCTCTCCTGATATACTCTCATATGCATCTTGAACTCGGAGGAGGGGTTGAGTCTACCCTCAAGCTTGTTACCGTTCTTGTCAACCTTAATGATCATATCGGGTGTAAGGTCTCTCTTAGATACGCCGGTGGGAGTGCAGTAGTACTCGTTCTCGCCAACCTTAACGGAGATGTTACCGTCGTTTGCAGCTACGAAGCCAAGCTCATAAAGAATGTGACCAACTTCGCAGATCTCTTTCTTAATCTCATAAACAGATTTCATTTTTTTGTTTCCTTTCGGTTCTTATATTTATTTTTATTAATTACTTAGTTGCAAGTGCAAGTGTGTCAAGAGCGATCATATATTCCTCATTAGTAGGAATAACGAAGGTTCTTACCTTTGCGCCAGGCGCGGTAAGCTCTACCATCTCGCCGCGAGGACAATTCATATTAAGCTCCTCGTCGATCGCTACGCCAAGATAGGACATATCGCGACAAACGTTCTGACGCAGAGTTCTGTTATTCTCACCGATGCCCGCGGTAAATACGAGAGCGTCAACACCGTTCATCTCTGCTACGTAAGAGCCGATGATCTTCTTGATGTTGTGGGTGAGGATCTGGTTTGCAAGAGCGGCTCTCTTGTTGCCCTCTGCCTCTGCAGCATCAATATCTCTGCAGTCGCTGGACACGCCGGATATACCAAGAAGACCGGACTTGGAATTAAGAAGCTTTTCGATCTCCTCCGCGGTGAGTCCTTCCTTCTTCATTATATAAGGAGCAACGGTGGGATCGATAGCTCCGCATCTTGTACCCATGGGAACACCGTCGTTAGGAGTAAAGCCCATGGAGGTATCGATAGCCTTGCCATTTACGGTAGCGGTGATAGAAGAGCCGTTACCAAGGTGGCAGGTGATGATCTTTGCATTCTTGTCGCCGATAAGCTTAGCCGCCTCTGCGCATACGAATCTGTGAGAGGTACCGTGGAAGCCGTAACGACGGATCTTATACTTTTCATAAAGCTCGTAGGGAATGGGATAGATGAACGCCTTCTCTTCCATAGAGGAATAGTAGGAGGTGTCAAATACGCCTACGTGAGTAACGTTAGGCATTACTGCCTTACAGCCCTTGAAGCCGCTGATTGCGGGCGGACCGTGAAGGGGGTTGATCTCGATGATGCTCTCGAGGTATTTCACCTCGTCCTCGCCAAGAATGGAGGACTGACAGATCTCTCCGCCGTGAGCAAATCTGTGACCTACTGCGCCGATCTCATCAGCGCTTGCTACAACGCCAAGCTCTGCGTCGGTAAGAAGAGAGAGTACAAGCTCGATCGCCGCCTTGTGATCCTTAAGCTCTGTTTCCTTTTTGTAATCCTCTTTGCCGGGGCGCTTGTGAGTGATTACGCCGTCAATACCGATTCTTTCACAAAGTCCCTTTGCAAGAACCTCTCCGGTCTCCATATCAAAAAGCTGATACTTGAGGGAGGAGGAACCTGCGTTAACTACCAAAATTTTCATTTTGATTCTCCTTTGAATTCTGTATATTAATTATTTTTTTGATTATCGCTGTGGTTAGTCGGCTATTCTCTTAGCCATAAGCTCTGCTTCACCTTCGCCAACAGTCTGCGCATGCTCCGCGTTCTCATAAACGAGCTTATAGCAGAGGGCGTCTATAACGACGAGTCTTGCAAGATGAGAATTTAGTCCGAGAGTAGAATGTCTGGTCTCCTCGGTGTCTGTGAGAAGCACTATCTCACTATGTCTTGCGATCGGTGATCGCTCTCGAGAAGTAATAGCGATGGTACGAGCGCCTCGTGATTTAGCCACCTTCATAGATTCCACGATATCCTTTGACGCTCCTGACTGAGATATACCTATTACGGTATCACCGTGTCTGAGCTGGGAGACGGCTATCGCCTGCATATGAGTATCCGCATACGCAACCGAGTTGTAACCGGCGCGGAGCAGCTTGTTGCTTGCATCCTCAGCCACCTGCGCAGAGGCGCCAAGTCCGATCAGCACTACCCTGCCCGAGTCGGCGATTGCCCTAACTGCCCGAGTCATAGCCTCCGGAGATAAGGTTTTCTTCGTTCTCTCAAGAGACATATAAGCGTCGTTACACACCTTTTCAAATATGCTGAAGCAATCGTCCTCCGCGGTTATCGTAGGAGCTATTACCTTTTTATCATGCTCTCTTGCCAGAGCTATCTTAAGATCCTGATATCCCGAGCATCCGAGCCTCTTAGAGAATCGGACTATCGTTGCCTCACTGCTTTCACACATAGAGGCAAGGTCGGAAATGGAGTATGGCAGTATTTCTCCGGAATGGGAGAATAACCAATCAGCGACTCTCTTTTCAGACTTTCCCATATCGTTGTATAGGAGTTGCGCCTGAAGTAAAGTCCTGTTCAAACTTTTGCCTCCTTTCGTGCTTTTTGCCATTTTTGAAAATAATTTTCATTTTTATCCCGCTTTTGTTCGATTTTTGTGGAATTTATGAAAATTCTTTCCGTTTTATGTGAAAAATACTTTCACAATTCCGATTTTAGCACATAAATAATGCTTTGTCAATATGTTTTTTGAATATTTTTATTGCAAAAACGCACGTCTAAATATTTTAAATATTTTATATAACTTTCACAAAAATCCTGCTTTTTTGAAAATAATTTTCATTTTTATCGTTTTTTTCATTTTCAAAGTGAGTTTTTGAAAAAAGTTTTCATTTACAGTTTGTTAATAATTAAACTTCTGCGCTCGGTATTGCGATAAAAGGTAATGTAAAAACGATAATAAAAAAGGCTAAACCGCCCACTTAGTTAAAAGCATCGGGTTTAACCTCTTATATTTTTTTATTCCTTTACCGGAAAGTTGTCATTACAGCAAAATTTTAATTTTCCGTTTGTTTTTGTGTTATGCCTTTAGTATATTTCACCCCTCGAGTAATTCAAGAAGCGCTTCCTTTGGGCGATATCCAACAACCTTATCCGTCACCTCTCCGTCACGAATGACAAACAGCGCGGGGATAGACATGATCTTGAACTCTCGTCCAAGCTCGGGCTCCTCATCAACGTTCACCTTTGCGATAAGGTATTCGGGATGCTCATCGGCAATCTCCTCAAGATAGGGAGCTATCATTTTACAAGGACCACACCAGGTAGCGTAAAAATCTACAAGCACCGGCTTCTCACTTTTTATAATTTTCTCTTCAAAATCTGCTTTTCCAACATGAAGTACTGACATTTCTTTTTCCTTTCTTTTATGACTTGTGTTTATAGTAGAGCATACAGTGGCAATATCCCTCAAAATCGGGATCCGCTATCTGATCGCGAAACTCTTTACATATACATTTATTCTCTTCGGTTTTCTCAAATCGGCAAGGACAGTAACCGCCTCGCTCCTTAAGTCCCTGCTTAACAACGGCGACTATATCCTTATCCTCGTTCAAAGTAATTCTCGGCTTCATAAATTACTCTCCTTTCGTTTTACATGCTTATTATACCACGTTATTTTGGATTTGTATGTAACAAAGTCACAAAAGCCTATAAAAAGCACTAAGGTCCGGTAATATCAAGACCTTAGTGCCGATTGTATATTTTATTCCTTTGCCTTTATTATTTCAACAGGCTTTATCAAACGTAAAACGAGAGCCGTAAGAAGAGATGACATCAGCGCCACACCTAACAAAATAAGCACGTCGACAAAAAGAAGCGTCGGTATGGCTTTAATTATGCGCAAATCGTAAAGATGGGTTTTCGACACCTTCTCTATTGATGCTACAAGTATTCCGTCGGCAATGTCGACAAAGAATATCGAGGCAACAACGGACAGGATCGAAATGATAACTCCCACTATAAGCGTTTTGCTGACGAATATTTTTCTCACGTCTTTGTTTCCGCCGCCAAGCGCCTTTATAACGCCGATCTGATAAGCGTTGGAGCGTATACTCTTAAATCCGTATCCCGTGAGATAGAAGGCTATCAGAGATATGATAAGAGTCTGCATAAAGCCGAACAAATCGTGGAACGTAGAAATAAGCTCATTTATCCTGACGAGCTTGGACTGCTCTACCGATACCAGCTCATACTCATTTTCTATAACGTAGTTGATTACCGAATCCACGTTGGTAGGATCCAAGAAATATATTCTCGACGGCTGCCAATCAGACTTCTTTAACGACTTCATATCGCCGTCACTCATCTCAAGCTTGGCGTTGGTCAGGCATTTTACCGTAAAGGTCTTGCTGTACACAACTCCCTTTTTAGGAGAATTATCAACGTAGCGTGTAAAGACTATCTGCTGACCGAAGCGCTCATCCGAGGCGAACATATCATCCTTGGTATATGACGTGCCGAAAAGAGTATTATAAAGCTCATACGGAAGACCAATCTCGCCATCGGCATATTCTACGTTTTTATTGCGCTCAATATTTGATGCGTACGTAAGCGACGATGCCAAAATCTCAGGACCGCCGGCAGAAACGTATAGATCGGTCGTTCTCACCATAGTCAAATCCGAAAGGCTATAGTTGTCAACGTAGTTCATATCCAACGTGTATGAAATACCGAGATCTATCTTAATATCGTCGACAAGCTCAACGTATCTTAGATCTGCGCGGAATTCCTCTTCAAATTCCGAGCGAGTAAGCTCAGATTCATCCTCGTTAAAATCGGTATACTTTTCTATCAAGTCGCTATATTTTTCTTTATATCCGGTATAAATAACACCGGATATCTTGCCGCCAAAATTCAATGAGGCAGGACAAATAGCGCCAATCAGATCATCATACGTGCGATATTGTAAGCTACCCGCAGCCTCCTTGTGTTTTATGAATGAATCGGCGAAATAATCGGTTATAATAATACCTGCTTCGTATGAATCATCAAGATTTCCCGCAAGCAGCTTTATCTGACCGTCAACACCGAATCGCTCTTTAAGATAATCCTCGTCACAAAGTAAAAGTCCGTACGTTTCGTGAATATAAATATCTGACAAATTCGTACTGTCAGAAAGACGAGCCTTGTAATCCCATGACGAACCGTGGGGATTTGTCGTCCAAAGCGTCTGCGAGATAGACCGTAGCTTCTTTCACCCATCTCGCTCACGTCATCGTATATGTTAAGTGGGAACGTCGAGTACTTTTTCTCTACTACGACAAGAGAATCCCTCGTGTCAAGCGAGTGCGCAAACGCGCCGTTGGTATCAAACGCAACGAATGCCTGTATGACCGAGAAAAGCAAAAACATAACGGTGACTATGCATATCGCGCCTATGGACTGTCGTTTTTTAGATAACAAAAAGCTACCGAATAAGGTACGAATATTGGCAGACTTTATTTTCCTGGACCGCATTTCAATAGGCTTATTCTCATACTCTATCTCGGTATCACTGAAGCCGGACGAATTTTGTTCTATTTCTACTAAAGCTCCTTGCTTTAACTCTATATTCAATCTCTCAAGCTCATCTTCTCCGAGACGAGTGTGATAAGGCAAGACTACTCTGCCTTCCGATATCAAAAGCTCATCGTGATATCCGTCCTCCTTGGATATATCGCTGATGATTCTGCCATCTGCCAGCTCCACAATGCGATCCGCATATCGCTCAGCCTCGGTAAGATTGTGCGATACTATAACGACAAGCTTGTCCTCGGATATCTTTTTTAAAAGATCCATGATCTGAGTAGAGGTTTTTCTATCGAGATTTCCCGTCGGCTCATCGCACAAAAGAAGCTTTGGAGACTTTGCAACGCCTCTGGCAATAGCCACCCTCTGCTTTTGTCCGCCGGAAAGTTCTCTCGGATATCTATTCTTTAAATCGGATATACCAACCGTTTTCAGCACGTCGTCAATGATTTCAGCCTCAGCTCCGTCGGAAGCGAAAAGAGATACGTTTTCAAAAACCGTAAGCTCGTCCAAAAGGTGATAATCCTGAAATACAAAGCCTATCATATCGCTTCGATACGCCTCATACCGAGACGCGCCAAACTCAGACAATGCGTTTCCAAAAACGGTGATCTCCCCCGAATCAAAGGAGTCAAGTCCTCCGAGTAGATTCAGAAGCGTTGATTTTCCCGAACCACTCTTGCCGATTATAAACACCATACCCTTTTCCGGCAGGATAAGATCTATATTATCAAGCGCCACGCAATCGTTCTTCTTTGATTTAGCGTGATATATTTTTGTGAGTCCCTCTATTTTTATCATAGTAACCTCATTTCAAATATTCGGATATTATGTTAATTATATCATAACATAACAAAGAATGCAACGCACAATAATAAAGCAATTAAGTTAAATGTGTTTCAATGCATAATCGTGTATAGAAATAAAAAACGCTTTTCTACCATTGGAAGAAAAGCTACTATAATTATTAACTGTTCATCTGCGAAGCGAGTTCGTTATTATATCACAAAATCTAACTAAAATCAAGGCGAGAGCCTTGTATATCATCATTTTTTCAGAAATTGCATATCATCAACACGGAGTGTTGTATATCATCATTGCGAAATTGAATACAGCCTACGACTGATGATATGCTCGCTTTGACGAGTTGTGCTCGTCCAAAGCGGATGAAATACACGCTAAAGCGTAATTATATGCCATTGCTTTCGCAATGGATAAAAAAATCCTCGGAATTTCTTCCGAGGATTTTTTGGTGCACCTTCAGGGATTCGAACCCGGGACCCACTGATTAAGAGTCAGTTGCTCTACCAACTGAGCTAAAGGTGCATTGCTCTTACAAGCGTTGATAATTATATCACGCGATTAAACTTTTTTCAAGTGGTTTTCTGAAAAAGAGCAATTTTTGCAATATATTTTATTTCTTCATTTATTCCTTTCTCTTAAAATACATTATATCAAGGATTTTTCTTTTCATACATCCGCTATATTTCCCATTTGAAAGTTCGCAAATCCACTTAACAGAAAGCATAACACCGGCCGATAACGCCGATAAAACGATAAAATATCCGAGTATATACACTATTGGGTTAAATGTTTTTAAAACATCATTCAAAACAGGCACAATCTGATCAACTCTCGGACTAATGTAAAACATATTGAACGCCGAGCCGTCGGCCATAATTCCCATAGCTACGAACATATCGTATCCCACGGTATTCAAAAGACACGCTATACAAACGGCTATAGCAAAGGCGGAGATTCCTTTTACATAAAAGCTACGCTTCAGCTTATAACGGTAATATGCCGCGGTATATACCCCGCTCACGATCTGCAGACCGTGATGTATCATCGTCTGATAATTCTGACAAATCGTCACGTTTAATACCGTACGAGGAACGAGGTAGACAGCCACTCCGCCTATCAATCCTATCGTCATCGTATATGCCGCCATTGCGTCTCTGACGCATCCGTCAGGAAGCAAAGCAAGGAGAGGAAGAACGTACAAGGGAGTCGAGCACAGCTGAAACGGAAACATAACCCACTGATACGAATATGTGATCTGTCCGTCAACAATGCTCATGGGGGTAAATATCTGCTTTATAATCTCAAGAGATATCATAACTATCCACATAGTGAGGATGATCAAGCGAAAATCCAAGGAGCCCGCGTTTCTGAAATATCGGCACAAAAGAAAAGAAAGAAGTATTACGCCAAGAATAAAAGATATATGAAAGACACTGAGCGCAGACGGCACGTTACCGCTTGTATGCACTAAGGACAGTATTTTCTCAAGACAACGCATCTTTTTCTCCTTTCTTCGACTGTTTATGTAAATTCTATCACCGCGCCACAGCTTTTACAAGTTTTACAAATGTTAATTAAGATTATTTCACTTTCCACGTAAGATGTAATATTATAACATATATTTATCTATAATTCATTGACAAGCGTGTTTTTATTTGCTATAATCTTTTTGATTTTTTAAACAAGGAGTATTTATGTTAGTACTTATTATTGCGCTCGTGATACTGCTTTACACGTTGCAGTCGCTCTTCACGAGATTTTACACAGACTTTTATCCGGGTGACAAGAGCCTTACCACTCCCGTTTTTGCAGTGGTTTGTGGAATAATCGTTACCGTAGTATCCTTTATATTCTCCGGTTTCTCATTCGCTTGCGGATGGATGACCGTTCTTCTCGGCGCTATCAACGCGCTCGTCCTCTACGGCTATGACGCGTTCATCATAAAGGCATCGGCGACAGGTCCCTATTCCATTCTTATGACCTTCAGCCTTACGGGTGGAATCGTAGTTCCCGCTATCGTATCTTGGATCTCCGATCCCTCTGCTTTCTCCTGGGTACAGCTTCTCGCTATCCTTGTTATCTTCGCGGCGGTTCTTATGATAACCACCAAAAAGGAGGACTCCGAGAACAAGGATGAGTTCGGAAAACACAAGACCTTCTTCCTTATCATCTGCACACTCCTCGGTCTTGCTAACGGTCTTTACGGCGTTCTTCTCAATCTCCAGCAGGACGTTACAGGCGTTGGCGAAAAGGAGGAAATGGTTGTCGTAACCTTCATCGGCGCGGCATTGATCTCTCTTGTACAGCTTATTGTAAAGGAGAAAAAGAACACACTCAAGGCATTTAAGCAAACTAAAACGTCCTTGATATTCCTTCTTTTGACAGCTCTCGTTTCTGCTCTCGCTATCAACGCGCTCGTTATTGCGCTTGAGGGAGTAAACGAAACTATCGTATATACCTTCGATAATGCCGGCGTTCTTTTGCTCAGCGCTATCGCATCGGCGATATTCTTTAAGGAAAAGCTCTCAAAGCTCAACGTCATCGGATGTCTCATTATGTCCGCAGGACTTGCATGCATGGCGCAGTATAGCAACATAGAGGCTTGGCTTATCGGCCTTTTCGCATAATTTTAACACGGGTACCAACTTTTAAGGTATCCGTGTTCTTTATTAACGTTATTTTCCTTGTCACCGTAAGCGAGTAGTTACGGAGCTACGTAGCATCACGTTTAACGCTTCACTTTTAATTTAGTTTTGCGGCAAAAAATATTTTAAAAGCATTGACTTTTATTTTTATAAGCGTATAATGAAGGTGTTAAGATCGATCACCAATAAAAAAAGACGAAAGCACAGCGAGAAAGAGGTGGCTTATGTTAAAATCGGGTAGCATCGATATCACGAATTCTCCAATAAAATCATCCATTATAAGATATAGTATACCTATCATATTTGCGAGTTTGATCCAGGTATTGTTCAATGCCGTAGATCTTGCGGTGCTTGGCTGGTTTGACAAAACGCCGGACTCCTCCGGTATCGGAGCTGTTGGCGCAACCGGAGCTATCATTGCCTTGCTCGTCAACTCCGCAATAGGTCTGTCGAGTGGAACCAATATACTGCTCGCGCGTTCACTCGGCGCCGGAGACACTCCCAGGTCGCAGAGCATTATAAGCACCTCGTTAGTACTTGCATTTGCGGGTGGAATCATTATCTCATTTATAGGTATACTTAGCGCAAGTTGGTTTTTGACGGCAACAAAATGCCCCGATAACTGCTACACGGGTGCCCTCACATATCTGTATCTCTACTTTTCGGCAGCTCCCGCCGTATTCATCTACAGCTTCGGCTCAGCTATAATCCGAGTGTTGGGAGACAGCAAACGACCACTCTATTATATGATATATTCCGGCGTTCTCAACGTTGTGATGAATATAATCTTCTGCCTTATTCTTGAAAATAAGGTAGCCGCCGTTGGCATAGCAACTCTTGCCTCACAGATACTCGGCGCGATATTGGTTATACTTTATTTGTTACGCGCCGACGGTCCCTGCCATCTGAAAATCAAGGAGATACGCTTCTCCTTTGGAGAATTCAAAAGAATTATGGCAACGGGCTTACCCGGAGCATTCAACTCCGCCCTCTACAGCATTTCAAATCTGCAGATACAAAGCGCGATAAACTCATTCGGATCATCCGCCGTAGCGGGTAACTCGGCATCCGTGCAAATCGAGGGCTTGGTCTCCAGCTGTACTAACGCCTTCGGTACAACAGCGCTCACCTTCGTAGGTCAGAACGTCGGTGCCAACAAAAAGGACCGAGTAAAGCAGTCTATATGCTTCTCGATCCTCACCTCCGTCAGCATAACCGTTTTTATATCCGTATTTGCCTTATTGTTCAGAGTTCCGCTCTTGCAGATCTTCCTTCCGTCAGACGCTTTAGCTGTGCGATTTGCGCAGGTAAGAATGTTCGCGTTGTTTACGTTGTTCTGGATGGCGGCTATCAATTCGGTCCTCAGCGGCTCTATACAGGCATTCGGCTATCCTTCATTGCCGATGATAAACTCTATCGTAACGGTACTGCTTTTCAGAGTTTTGTGGATGGGCGCGATCTATCCTAACCTCCCCGTAAGCGATGACCCCGTATCAAATATCTTCAATTTATATTCCTGTTATATGGTATCGTGGACACTTTCGCTTATCGCCTGCGCGATAATATTCTTCGTAATTTACGGAAGATATAAAAAAGGAAAAATGAAGGTGCTGTAAAATATAAAAGCTGAAGCAAAGGCGATCCTATGGAAAACCTAAGCTTCAGCTTTTTATTATACTAATATCAGAACTCTACTACACGCTCTCTGCCCTCAAGCCAAGCAAGCATATTGTTGACAAGGAGGTTCCAGCTTTGGAATGAGAGGTTGTGAACGCCCTCGCCGGTGTCGGGATCGTAATACTCGTGCATATCGCCGTGTTCTTCAAGCCCCTTGCCGAATAGCTCTACGGTTCTTTCAGCAAGCACACGGGCCTCATCTACATAACCGTAGTCAAGGAGCGCCTTCCAGCACATATAGTTTGCATTCCCCCAGATAGGACCTATCCAGCAAGAGGGGTTACCGGACTTCCATACCTTATACATTTTTTCGCACTTGGAGAGCGAGCGCACACCGTATCTCGACCAGAAGGTTCTCTCGTTGAGCATATTTTCACGAACCATTCTCTCAGCTTCCTCGGGAGTTGCGATTCCCGCCCACATGGCAAGGAATCCGGACCACTCGTCAATTCTCATGATAAGAGACTTCCAATGGCGAGGCTTACCGGAATGGAGCCACTCGTTAGGATCTACGGGATAGAGGCTAACGTCAGCAGAGTAATACATTCCGTTTCTCTCATCCCAAAGATGCTCACGGACGATCTCCTTAAGCTCCTCCGCCTCATTCTTATAATACTCAGCCTTAGTCTCGTCACCGAGCGCGCGGAATATATACTCTACAGCAAGTAACTCCTTGTACATAAGGCAGTTGAGGTATATAGAAGCTGTAGATCCAAAGGGACGGTAGAAGATAGAGGGATCGTTATCAACGCCAATGGCGGTATCATCAAGGAATCTGTAAAGGCCGGTCTCGCCGTGACGGAACTCATCCTTATAGCGCTTGATGAATCGCTCGAGAGCCGCTATATGATCCTCAGTGAGCCAAGAGGTATCGTCATTGGTTACCTGAAGGAGAAACGCAAGATGCTGCGCGAGGCAGGGCTTGTGCATATTTTTACAGGTCTCAAGGAATGTGACCTTGGACTTAGAATCGATAAGTATGGGCATATTTCCTCTCTCATCGGTATGATCAAGAAAATTGAGGATACAGCCTCTTTCATACTCTACGAAGTCATCTCCGGTCTCGCCGTTGTCAAGAATTATCTGGCGCACGGCCACGTTGGTAAGCCAGGAATCCCAGTCCCAAAGCTCAAAGGGATAGGGAGCGCCGGGCACAAGGAAGGGATATGCAAGATATCCGGACGCCTCTCTGGTTATGAGCTTATATGCGCCCTTAGAATAATCCTTTATCAGTTTAGAATACTTTTCCATCTTTTCTCCTTAGCAAAAATTGCTTTTTCTCGCATTTTAGTTATGTTTTGTTAAATATAGTTTACATTATTAAGCCTACGGCGCAACGGTCGTAGGCCCTTTTATAATTCAATCTTGATGTATCGGGGATCAGTTGTGCGCGAAGCCGTAGCTGTTTACCACGCCGTCAACCATATGTCCTTCCTTGCAAAGAGGACACTCGTGAGCAGGAACACAGAAATAGCCGTCAAGGTCGTTGGTATCAAATACCGAGTGAACAGGAACTCCGGCGCACTCGTCAACAGCCGAATAAATAGAAGCTATACCCGCAACGGTACCGCCGTAATACTTAACCGCCTCCATAGCCACACTTGTGGTACGTCCGGTAGCAACTGATGAGGTAAGGATAAGCACGTTCTTGCCCGAGATCATAGAAGCCGAGCCCTCGCGGAAAATAAAGCGACCTGCAGAAACCTTCTCGGGAGTGAGAATATATATAGTATGGTGCGCGTTGAGGTTCATATATCCCGTATTTGTAAGCAGCTCACCCATACAGGTAGCGACAACCTGCATCTCGTCAAGGCAAAGGATCGTGTCGATAACCGTGTTGTTGCTGTAGTAGGAAACAAGCTCCTCCGCAACTGCGCGCGCCTCGGAAAGTCTGGACTTCTGCATAGTAACGTCAATGTAGTAATTCATATGACCGTTGGTCTTCATAAAGTGTCCCTTGGTCACACGGAGAAAGAGGTTCTTACCCTTGGTTCTTATCTTGTAGGAATTTTCGATAGACATAGCTTACTCCTTTATTTAAAATCTTACTTAATTATTTTAACACGGATAGCTCCGTATGTCAAGCATTCTTATTTCATATATTTACGTCTGTTCTCTGCGAGTATTCTATCGCGCTCCATATTCTTTATGCGGCGGAATGCCTCCAAAGTACAGCTCCAGCTTCTCATAGGATTTGCCGATCGATAGCTGTGCGACTCGGCTCCGTTGTAGCTCCATGAGAGAATAGTTCTCGCGCCAGCGTCGTACGCGCCCTCGGTAGCCTCTATGATCTGCTCCTCAAGTCCTCTTGGCGCGTTATAGCCCTGGATCCAAATGTTGTGATCCTTGCAGTGCTTATTCGCCTTTTCAAGACAAAGCTTCGTCGCGTTGTAGTTGTATTCATAAGGGCTCGTAATATTCTTGTTACCGTACCAATAAGGATCGGTGCCTATATTGTCGATATATGGCATAGAGCAGATAGAGTCGATATCAAAGTTAAGCAGCTTTTCCTTCTCGCTCTGCTTGGTCATACCCGAAAGCTGATACGGCATCAGGCAGATCACGTTCTTAAGTCCGAGAGAATTTGCGTAGCTGCTGATAAAATTGTGGTACTCTACAAGCACGTCGTTTCTGAACGCCGATACGTCCTTGTCCATGATGAGAGGCATCTTTTTATTGAAGCGCTCCTCAAACATTCTTTGACACGTAGGACAAGTACAGCAAGAATAATAATCGTCGGTACCCTCGACGCTAACGTGCGGTATCAAGGGCTCATCCCAAAAGAGCGTCTTGCCGCCAAGATCAGCCACCGTGTCGATCCAGCTTCTTACAAAGTCGCGGTAAACCGGCGAATTAAGACATATCTGATAGGGGTGCATTACGCCGTCGCCGTAATAAGAGTGCGCCTCCGGATGATACGAGAGAAAGTGTCCCTTGTCTCCGGGCGCTCCGCCGATACCCCAGTTATCAACCCATACCTCAAGTCCCTCTGCCTCCGAGGCCTTGAAAATATCACGCATAACGTCGCGGCTTCTTTCCATATCGTTATGAGTAAGCATATGTACGACAATGTCCATATCCGACCTCGCCATATCCCTCATATCATTCATAACGTGACTAAGCATTCTATTGCCGTAATACGCTGCTCCTGTCTTTAGCTTTCTTTGAGTATCCATAAAAACTCCTTGTAAAAAGGTTTTTGCCAACTATTATTTACTTAATGTTAGCTTTATCAAAGTCCCATCTTTTTAAGAAAGGCGTTCATTTCCTCCGCCCTTGTCTTATCGATTGCGCCGTTAACTCCGATCTCGCGCCTTGCCATGCGGGCAACCTCCGGCTCGAACAACTTAAGCCAACGTCTCACCTGCATAACAGGTAGGAGCCACTTGTGCTTTTCAAGCACGGGATAATAGCGTTTCAGTCTCGAGTACGGAGCAAATATTCTGGAGAGCATATAGCCTATCCTACCGCCCTGTTTTCTCTGTTGTAAGGCTACGCGGTTATCTACGCTGCCATAGAGACCGCCGTGGAGAATATAGTCCTGTATCTCTGTGTCAAGCTCGTTGGCTTCGCCACCGCAAAACCACACTCTCGACATAGAGCGCACGGCATTGGCAAACTTAACAAGATGTCCCTTGGCTAAGAGCGCCTCTCGACCGAGCCTGTCCGCGCCCTCGTAGCCGTCGAGTAGCCATAGGTCGATAAACGGACGTATGCCGCATCCTCCATGCTCAAAATGCTTTGCCATGTGCGCTATGTGATAGAAGTAGAAGAAAGCGTCCGTCATCTCATAACGGTACTCCCAGCCCTCCTTCACGCTGACGTTTTTCCACACCGCGCGCAACACGTCTATGGCGTTGTTTGCGCAATCCTCTTCAACGAGGTCAAAGTGCAGCTCTATATGTACGCCCTGCTTGGTAAAGAGCGACGCGTCGTGCGTAGAGCGTCCGCGCTCCTCATAACCCAGCTCGTCCGAAAGATAGCGTATCGCCCCCTCAAAGTCCTCGCGTCTGACAAGCACGTCAATGTCTCCGCTGGTGCGCATCCATCCCTCGGGATAAAGTCCGCGTACAACCGAGCCCTTGAGCGGTACAAAAGGTATCTTACCTCTCTCAAGAGCGTCTGATAAGGTGTCAAGCTCGTATTTCATCCTCTCGGTGCGATACACCGCGCGCAGAACGTACTTTTCAATCCCCTCATCGCCTTTGGGCACCAGCCCGTTCTCCATAAGCCCCAGCGCCAAAAGATGCGCCTCGTCGTGCTTTTTGGCAAGCTTTAGCATATCCGCCAGCTGCACCGCCGAGTAGCCTTTCCTCTCCGCCTTGCTTATCCCTTCGCCATTGATCGCAGAACGCATCAACGCGAAAAATATTTGAATTGTTCTTTGATCCATGACGTAAAATCCTTAATCTCTTCTGAAAATATCTCTTGTATATACCTTATTTGAAACGTCATCAAGACAAGCGTCATATCTATTCGCGATTATAGCATCGCACATATCCTTAAACTTATCAAGATCGTTAACTATCTCGCTACCGAAGAAGGTCTCTCCGTCAGTAAGCGTAGGCTCGTAAATTATAACCCTTGCCCCCTTGGCCTTTATCCTCTTCATAACGCCCTGTATAGAGGACTGACGGAAGTTATCAGATCCCGCCTTCATAGTAAGACGAAACACTCCTATCACAGGTGGCTTTTCCATTGCCTTGTCGTAGGTGTTATCCTCGTCATAACCGTAATATCCCGCCATGCGAAGCACTCTGTCGGCTATAAAGTCCTTTCTCGTCCTATTCGACTCAACTATCGCGCTCATCATATTCTGAGGCACATCCTCATAGTTGGCGAGCAACTGCTTGGTATCCTTTGGTAAGCAATATCCACCGTAACCAAACGAAGGATTGTTGTAGTGCATTCCGATTCTTGGATCGAGGCACACGCCGTTTATGATCTGCTGTGTGTCTAAGCCCTTAATCTCAGCGTAAGTATCAAGCTCGTTAAAATAGGATACTCTCAAGGCAAGGTAAGTGTTGGCGAAAAGCTTTACCGCTTCCGCCTCCGTATGCCCCATTACAATCGTATCAATATCCTCTTTTATTGCCCCCTCGCGCAAAAGCTCTGCAAACTCTCTCGCCGCCTTCACCATACGTTCGTTTTTAACGTCGGTTCCGACTATAATTCTACTCGGGTAGAGGTTGTCGTAGAGAGCCTTGGATTCTCGTAAAAACTCCGGGCTGAATATGATATTCTCGCATCCAAACTTCTCTCTTACCGACTCGGTAAAGCCCACGGGTATCGTGGACTTTATAACCATTATAGCCTCGGGATTGACCTCTAAAACCAATTTTATAACCGACTCCACCGCAGACGTATCAAAAAAGTTTTTCTGACTGTCATAGTTTGTCGGCGCGGCTATAACAACAAAGTCCGCATCTCGATAAGCTGCCCTACCGTCGAGAGTTACCACAAGATCCAGCTCCCTCTCGGCAAAATATTTTTCTATGTATTCATCCTGAATCGGAGACTTTCGTCTATTGATCATCTCCACCTTTTCGGGAACAATATCAACCGCCGTCACCTTATTATGCTGCGCCAAAAGCACCGATATCGATAAACCGACGTACCCGGTTCCCGCTACTGCGATTTTCATTAGCACACTCCTTTTATAACATTTTTCCTTGCACCTGAGATTATTGATAAAAATTCTTATACCACTCAGCAAACTTACGTAATCCTTCTCGTAACGATGTGTTCGGCTTGAACCCCATATCTCGCTCTAGAGCAAATGTGTCTGCATAGGTAATAGGAACATCTCCTTGCTGCATAGGAACAAGTTTTTTATGAGACTCAAAATCGTAATTTTCAGGCAAAACATTGGCGTGAATTAATTCTTCCTGCAAAATTGTTACAAAATCAAGTAATTTTTCTGGATTGCTGTTTCCTATATTATAAATGCGATAAGGTGGAATTGGCAAGCCATCCTCTCCATTTGCCTTTTCAGGAGCTCGCTCCATTACACGAGTAATTCCTTCAACTATATCATCAATATAAGTGAAATCTCGTTGGCAATTACCATAATTAAATATCTCTATGGTTTCTCCGTTCAATAGTTTATTCGTAAATCCGAAGTAAGCCATATCAGGACGACCAGCCGGACCGTAAACCGTGAAAAATCTCAGTCCTGTTGAAGGAATATTATATATTTTGGAATAAGAATGAGCCATTAACTCATTTGACTTTTTTGTTGCAGCATACAAAGAAACCGGATTATCCACCTTATCATCAGTAGAATAGGGAACTTTTTTATTAGTTCCATAAACAGATGAAGACGAAGCATAAACCAAATGTTTTACTGAGAATTCCGTTTTAATTGTGTTGCGACAAGCTTCCAAAATGTTATAAAATCCTATAATATTGGATTGTATGTATGAATCCGGATTTGTAATTGAGTAACGAACACCTGCTTGCGCCGCAAGGTTTACTACTATTTCGGGTTTGTAATCAGAAAAAACTTTGTCAACAAATGATTTATTCGAAATGTCGCCTTTAACAAAAGTCCATGTACTTCCCGTTTTGTCAGCAGCAACATCGGTAATTCGAGATAAACGATAGTCTTTTATGGATACGTCATAATAATCATTCATATTATCAAAACCAACAACATGAATGTTTTCTATTTTTTTCAACAAAGCAATTACAAGATTAGATCCTATGAATCCGGCGGCTCCGGTAACCAACACGGTTTTTTCTCTCAAATCTATATTTCGAGGTAACATATCACCCCTCCTGATTCTGTTCTATTTCAGCAACTCTATTTTTTCTCTTAAATATAGACAAAATGATATCATAATTCAATAAAAGTGCACAAATGCCTGCAAATATTACCAAAACAAATGCCACTAAAATGTTAGCCTTCAAACAAATCAATGATAATATAATATATATTAGCGTTGACAAAATCATCCTAAGGGTATTCATTTTGTAATCCATATATTTTTTTACAATGATATATCTTGCTATAACCATAACCAATGCGCCAACAACTTGAGAGAATACTACTGCAAGTATTCCATAACTATTTAAAAATGCCATAGAAATCACCACTGTAAATATAGAACCTATTATGGTAGATATGAACTGATACTTGGTAATTTCCAATGCCTGGAATTGTGCGCCTATATTAGATGCAAGTGTACTAAGGGATGCGTACAAAAGCAAAAATGGCACATAAATAAACGAGGAATAGTATTCGCTCTCAGCAATAAAATCGTAGAATATCTTTATTGCCGGAATTGCGACAGCGGCAACACTAATTAGGGCTACATAAAAGTCACTTGCATTTTTTCCTTCTGATGAGGTTTTCTTTTTCTCTTTTTTCGATATTATAGCTTCTTCAATAACTGCCATAGTAATGACAGATCCCACCATTGAAATTACGATTGCAAACTTATTAGCAAAAGCATATAAACCATTTTCAAAAGATCCAAGCTTGTTATTAATTAGAACTCTAGCGAATCCAATGAATAACCACGAAGAAATAGTATTCATTGTCAACGGTGCGGAAAATACAATCATCTTCTTTAAAAGCTTTACACTATCGCGTTTAAAGCGCACATTGACTAGAAGCTTAAGTTTAAATTCTAATACAGCAATTGTAAATATCTGCGAAAGAACGTATGACAAAAACAACCCGTGAAGACCTAATCTAAGCCATACTACAAAAATCAATATTGCTACAAAATTTACAACTGTCCCTGCCACACCACTCACAACGTATGTTTTTGAATCTCCTAATCCACGAGCAGCATATTGCCATATCTGAACCATTCCATATAAAACGAACATCAGTACAATAAGAGAAAAGTACTCTATATCAACAAAAACACTTATAATCAGCATACCGGTAATTATAAGCAAACTCGCAGACATACTTAATATTATAGCTGAATTAACTATTTCCGTTTTTTTATATTGATCGTCTATAGTAAATTTAAGTATGGCCTCCCATACAGAGAAAAATGCTATGGGAATGATGATAGACATTAAGCTTTGAGAATAATCAAAATATCCCAAATCAGACGATTGTACGTAAAATGCATATATAGGAATTATTATCGCCATGAAAATTTTGGACGAAAAATTTCCTATCAGGTATATCGCACTCTTTTTCAAAACCCTTGAATTCATAGTGCTACCATCTACTCCTTATTTCTATTTTAGAAGCTATTTTTCCCGCAAAATAAATTGCAAACATAACCAAAACTTGTCCGGGAACAAAAATAAACGTGTTGCGTGACATATTTATGAATATCGCTAAAACACTACCCACAAAACAAAGCGTTGATATTTTGATTTTCGAAAACTCTAGTTTTCCGATAAAATAACCTAATACAGCGAAAAGTAGAACCGCGCCTAATATGCCGAAGTTTAAATATCCTTCAGCAACCTGTGTAAATCCATATCCGGAAAAATCTGATTTTGACGTAGATAAATCAATGGGGATTTCAGGTAGATAACCCAACGGAAAAATAACATAACTAAGTACTCCGCACAAGGGTTTTAAATACGAATAGCCATACATAAAATCATATATTCCATCTTGAACACCATCTAAAGAATATACTAGGCAACGGATCTGCATTCCAATTTCGAGAAAGGCTTCTGTGAAACTCGCAAACTCTAATGAAAATCCATCTCTAACTCCGGTAGTTGAACGAGTAGAGGTAACTACAGGAATTATTATAAACATAATAACACACAGTAAGATTACATGTTTTTTATCTAATTTCTTGCCTTGATATCCTAGTATACCAAGAGATGCAAGCACAGCATAAAAAACTTCGCCTTTATTTCCCGTGATAAGCAAAATGATTGCGGTTAAAGTAAATAATGCAACTCCTATTGACCGTTTTCTTCCCTCGGAAGCAGCAATAACATATAACAATCCGGTTGGATACAATACTATTATCCACGAGTAAATGTTATTACCCTTCATAACATACTCTCTGTAGTCCGTATAAGTCATATCTAATGTCAATTGCCCTTTAGCCATGAGAAACACAAAATATGCAAAAACCACAACAAGCATCATAATACCTGCAAAGTAAAACGCTGTTTTCTCTCTTGTTATCACATTATTGCTTTCAACTGTTAATTGCCCATTAAATTTACGCTTTTTCAATCCGAGAAGCCATGCAATTGTAAATGTTTCGAAGGCAAGGGAGGATATTATGATAGCTAAAGCATAATTTTCACTTCTCAAAAATGCTAGAGTCCAAGTTGCATATAATTCTTTCGGTATAGCATCGCTAATAATAAAATTAACAATGCCAAATCCAAAGTGCATAAGCAAATTATATACAATAAAAACAAAACCAAGACTCAACACATTTCCATGCGCTAGTTTAAAGGTTACGAGTATAACTACCGCAACAATAATACTAAAAACAGTCACAAACACATTTCCTACATCAAAAACGAGTAGTAAAAGTGTTAAAAACCATAGCATTATATTCGACAGTAACAATATATTTTTCATTAATTAATCACTTTCTGAATCTATTTTTGCAACACATTCTCAATACAATCCTGCCATGCTAATGTTATTTTTTCAATCGAATACTTATCGTTAACTTCAATAGCGGCAGATCCTGCGTTTTCTCTAAAAATAGGATCCTCTATATATCTAAGAATAGCCTTTGTCATCTTTTCTTCGTTTCCGACAGGAACCAAAAGCCCATTTCTTTCGTTATCAATAAGCGATCTTGGTCCACCTGGTGGGCAATCGGTAGAAATTACAGCAAACCCCATTCCCATAGCTTCTAAAAGCGAGTTTGGCAATCCTTCGTAATTTGAAGACAGTACAAATATTTCGGCATCTTTCATTCGCTCGTGAACATCTGTGCAATATCCTTCAAATATGATGTGATTTCTCATACCTATACTCCGCACATATTCCTTAAGCTCTTGTTCCATAGCACCTTGTCCGAATATGGAAAGCGAATAGTCAGGGTGTAACTCTACGATTTTTTTAAAAGAATTGATCAACAAATAATGATTTTTTTCTTCCGTCAATCTCGCTGCTGCGCAAATTACATGTTTTTTTGACGTATTCCTTGGTAAATTGCTTTTTACCGGATTTGGAATGATAACTCCTTTTTTTGCAATCTTTTCAGGATAATCATTTTTTGCGCCTTCAGTCTGAAAAACAACGCAGTCAGCAAAGGGGTAAAAAATTCTTCTTAGAATCTTCATGAATCTGCTTATTTTAACTTGCTTTGGTGCATTTCGCTCTGATATAACAGTTTTTCTTTTTGAAAACATACCAAGAGATGATACAAGAACATTCGCAAGAATATCTATTCCAACATAGCAACTACACTTTAAATTTTTCAGGTATTTACGGATACAAATTAGGCTTTTTAATGTTTTTGCTACGCTTGTGTTGTCAATTTCTAAATTATGTCTTAAGATTTTTCTTGACAATTCATATTCGTTCTCTCTTTTCTCGAATGTCAATAAATGAACTTCAGAATCTTCCTTATCTGCCAATGCACTCGATACAAGCGAAGTAACTCGTTCAGCACCACCATCTGTAAGTTTAGTGATTACAAAGCATATCTTTTTCATTAAATTCTCCCGCTGATTAATGCCCTTTATTGTAAAAGCGTCTTTTAATTTTCTTCAAAATAAGCAAGAATTCATATTTTTCATCTCGTAAATCCACAACTTCAATATCATCTATAGAGTTATAAGTATGTATTCTCTTATACTCATTTTTTCCATCTGTTTTTATATCACTTATCTTCAATTCTCGAACAAAGCTTTCGGAACAAACGCCGTTATCTATATTAATTTCATTAAAGAATACAGACTCGCCGTATTTTAGCCTTTGGTTTTGTGTTGGTCTGATTAGAACATTATCTTTTAAGAAAATATTTCCCGCCCCGCGTCCAATGTTATCATGGTAAGCACACTCGCTGAGCAACTTCAAAGTCAATGTTGTTTCATCAAATCCGTAAAGTGATAAATACGGCACACCCTCACGATATATATACGTTAGAAGATATCTTTTTCCATCAATGACGAAAGTGTTGGAATCTACGGCGTATACATCATTAGCAAGTGTTTTAATTTTTTTCCAGTGCAATGGAAATTCTGCGCAAATGTAAAGATCTATCGATCTCGCGCCGCTACTCTCAGGTATCATATATATGGCACCGTTTATTTCGAACATGTGTGGATATGACAAATGATGAGACTCTTCTAAAACTATGCCTAAATCTGTCAGGCTTAAATCTTCATTTACCTCAAATGCACCTATAGTGCCCTTGTCCTTTTTTCGTAGATATTTCTCACAAAAAAGGTAATATTTATCATTGTGACGATACAAAAACGGATCAGCTATCCAATATTCTTTACGTTTTTCATTTTGCACAAGATAAACTTCTTTATCTGATCGCTTTATCGCTACACTCCACTCACCGCCAAGAAAAGCTTTGTTAAAAATTTTCTTTACAGCTTTCAACATATCCCTTTAAATCCTATCTTCTATCTTTATTTTTGGAATCAACGTAACTTTTGAAGCTAGTGTAGAACTTTTCTCTTTTGCTCTTGAGTACCGATGCATTGAAATCCTTACTTCGATTAATACAATTGATACGATTTTCGTCATTGACATCATCATAATATCTACCAATTTTTAACACTATATCAGCGACGTCTGCTTTATTGAAACAGTTAGCATTACCGACAAGCTCAGGAATACCACCAACGTTACTGCCCGTGCAATAACAACCCCTGCTCATAGCTTCTATAAGAGCTCGCGGCATTCCTTCTGTTAAACTTGGCTGAATATAAATATCAAGATCACTGTAAAATTTGTTCATTAAAGAGCGATCTAGTAATCCGCAAAACTTTACTTGTTCTTCAACGCCTAAATCGCAAGCTTTTTGACGCAAATATGCCCCTGTTCCGCTTCCTGCTAATCGATACTCGGCATAAATACCGTGTTTCTTCAACTCAGATATTGCCTCGATTACAAATTCTTGTCCTTTATATCTGACATCTATTGCCCCAGCTGTCCCAATTATTATTTGCTGTCCCTTGTCTTTTTTATCCTTAAGAGCAACGGAAAAAACTTCATCTATCAAAACATCAGAACATCCAATTGAAATTCCATTTGTAGGATACCTGTCTTGGAGAAATACATCTGTTACATACAAAGCATAACTTGCTTTTTTGGTTAAAAGCTTTGTGAAAAATGTGATTATTGGCATCAATATTTTTCCTGATAAGCCATGATTTGAGAATGCATCTCTTGAACACCCCACCACCTCTACCATATAGCTTTTTCTTCTTAAAAGCATAGATAATCCAACGAGAATGCCATTAATACTAGGTAATCTCAAAACCACATATTTTTCTTTTTTAACCAGTTTACGTATTGTTTTAAGTTTTTTGAATCCTAAAATGTTGCGTTTTTCGTAAAGATACATTTCTCGGTCTGAACGAAGACGCGGCATATCCTTATTGTCGGAAACAGCAACTTTATTAGCGAAAACAATTACATCCCCAAATATATCCTCGTATCTCTTAAACAACTCATCCGTAAGAGATCCAGCTGTATAAACATTGCCATTATGTATGCAAAATTTGTGATCATGAACAAAAAGCATATTTCCACCTATTTTAAATTCAGTGCATTTATTAGTCTGGTTCTTTCTTCTTGACACGTATGTCTATAATTTTCTAATTTTTCTTTTATAATATCTTTGTTTTCACAAAGCAAATTAAACGTTTCTTTTAACCATTCTGTTGTTACGTTTGAAATAGAAGTTGAATACTGTGAGATGCCAAGATCGTTCATTATTCCATCGCCTTTATTGCCGCCATAAGTAATAGCCATTGAAGGCACTCCTTCAGAAAGCGAGAATATTACTGAATGGAATCGAGTACCTATGATATAATCAAAGCAAGAATATACACTCTTAATCTGTCGACAATTAAGTGTTAAATCGCTGAATATAGCATACTTAATTCCATTGGGAAGCATAGCTACAACATCCTCGATACAATGCATATCTCGTTCGTGGCAATTTTCCGAAT
Organism: Eubacteriales bacterium; assembly: GCA_045658205.1. Taxonomy (GTDB): domain Bacteria; phylum Bacillota; class Clostridia; order Oscillospirales; family CAG-272; genus UBA1740. The sequence goes on from JAZOUM010000062.1 coordinate 27,326, forward strand.
ATACATGTTCCACAAACACTGGCACAAATCCTTTTTCACTAAGCCATACAGCAAAATCAGCAATAGATTTTTTGTAATTACTATACCTAATCTCTGCATCCTTTTCTCCGGGAAAACGATATGGTCTAAGAGTTATTGCTACACATTTTTCATTTTTTATTGGTATTCCGGCTTCAGACAAACATTCTATAGCATCGAAATCTTTATCCTTTTCAAGGTACATAGCAAGATCGTTCGTAACAATGCTATCAATACCACATTTATCTCTCAAAAATTTTGCAGAAATGCTTTCACGACAAGTGACAAGATTGCACTTTTTAAGTGTTTTCATGACCATTCTACGTGTAAAAGGGCTCTTTAACGGTCCGAAAGAATTAGGCATAATATAAACAGGAATGCCCATAGAAAGCGCTAACCTTATGTGATATAAGAAAAAGTAAATCTTATAAGAATCAACTATACCACCATGCGCATGTAGAAATCCACCGCCTTTAACGAATGCAGCATCCGCATTTTGGAAAATTTCCAGAGTTTCTTTTTTTTGACTTTTCAAATGCTTAAATAACAGTCGTCTTATTCGTCTGTTCAGCAAAAGGGCGCCTATTATTGTATCTCCCAAAATTGCCTTTAACCATCTGCATTTTAAAGATGTGCTATATTCTTTATTGTTAGCCTCAAAATCTTTGTCAGAGGGATGCGGAAGAATATAATTCATTCTTTCTATACCGATTTTTTTAGATTGGAGCGCACATTTCTCGGTCGCTATCATATAATACTGACCCAAAAATCCTGCATCTTCAGCAATTCGCACAGTCTCCCATATCAACGCTTGATCTCCGCGATTTGTATCATCACATCCTGGCAAAATAAGATATTTTTTCAAAACTTATCCCTCTCAATATCAAATTATAAGACGTGTTATCGTTTCGTCCACAACCCTATTCTTATCAAACTCGTTTTCCATATGCTGTCTGCCGCGCAAGCCCATGTTTACGCGCTCGTCGTATCCGAGCGACAAAAATCTTTTCATAGCTTCATACAGACTGTCCGAGTTTTGCTTTTCACACAAAAATCCGCTCTCTCCATCGAGAACAGCTTCCTTACAGCCGTGGATATTGCTGGTTATTACGGGACGCGCGCTTGCGGCGCTCTCGAGGTTAGTATTTGCCATACCCTCGTGCCACGATGGCAATACAAAGCAATGGCAATTTTTGATAAAGGGCTTTACGTCCTCCTGATATCCGTGATATCTGAGCCATCCCTCTCCCACGCATTTTTCTAACTTTTCCTTGTAATCCTCTTCTAATCCACCGACAACGTCAAGCTCACAGCCCAAGCCCTCGGATCTGAGTCTTTCGATAGCCGTGATCAGCTCGTCAATGCCCTTTTCAGCCATTACTCTTCCAATAAACAAAAATCTTGTTACGTCCTGATCCTCTGGATATTCCTGCGGTTGATAAGTGTCGAGATTAACGCCCGCACCGTTCAAAAGGCAGCATTGCTCCTCTTTTACCAGCTTCATCGAAAGCATTGTTTGCATATTTTCGATATTTTCAAAAAATACGACCTTAGCCTTCTTAAGCGCAAGCTTGTATAATACCTTTACCAGCAAAAGAGCCACGCCATTCTTCTGAAAAACGGTGCCGAGTCCGGTTATATTCACCGCGTATTGCTTTCTTGCAAGTCTGCTAGCAATTCCACCGTATATATTGGGCTTAATCGTATAGGTGACAACAAGATCCGGTTTTTCCTTCTTGATGAGTTTTCTATATTGAAGAAAGAGCTTCGCATCCTTCAAAGGATTCATACCTCTGCGATCTATGGGAGTATCGAAAAAGTCGCACTTATCCTTAAAGCGTTCCACGAGCTTTCCGTAAGGCAAAGCCAGCTCCACCTCATTATTTTCCGTCAAGGCTTCAATAAGCTCTCGTCTGAACTGATAAAGACCTACGTCATTGTTCGCAAGTAAAAGTATTTTCATAATCCCTCAAAAGTAGTTTACTTTTCCATTCTCGTTGCAGGCACACCCACGTATTTGCCTGGGGCGCTCAGGCTTTTGACTACAACTGCTCCGGCGCCGATCATACACTCATCGCAAATTTCCGCGTTGTTTATCACGGTTGCTCCCGCGCCTACCCACACGTGTCTACCTATACGCACACTACCTGCTACGGTTACGCCTACAGATACGTGAGAAAAATCTCCGATAACGCAGTCGTGATCAACCGAGCTTTTGGTATTTACTATAACCCCCGCGCCTATTTTTGCGCACGGGTTGATTATCGCTCCGGCGGCGACAAGAGTACCCTTGCCTATTTCCACTCCACAGCCAAAGACAGCGTTCGGATGTATAAGAGCAGGTATATTAGCGCCCTTTGCCACCAATTCCGAGGTTATCCTCTCGCGCGCGGCGCTATTGCCTACCGCGACAAATATTTCCGAGTCGGCTACGTAGCTATCCACCGTCTCTACTCTACCCAACACCGCGATACCCATAACCTCGCCCGTGACGTTATCGTCAAGAAAGGCTATCTCGTCATACGCGCACATCCTCAAGGCAATATCTGCGGCAACCTTACCGTGACCGCCCGCGCCGATAATTATCAATCTATTCATCAGCGCTCACCTCCGGCTTATTACCCGTAAATTCTTCCATAGTAGCGCTGGAATCAGAGCTGATGCCCTCGCGCTTAAGCACCGATAAGACCGTGCCGAAGATTATCTTTATATCGCCGACAAAGGATATATTATCTACGTATTCTACGTCCATTTTAAACTTTTCATCCCAGCTTATAGCATTTCTGCCGTTTATCTGCGCATATCCGGTAAGTCCCGGTCTAACGTCGTGGCGGCGTCTTTGCTCTTCGCTGTAAAGAGGAAGATATTTCACAAGCAAAGGTCTCGGACCGATTATACTCATATCGCCCTTGAGGATATTCCAAAGCTCCGGCAATTCGTCAAGTGACGTGCTGCGCAAAAATCTGCCGTACTTGTTAAGTCTCACCTCGTCGGGCAAAAGGTTGCCGTCCTTGTCCTTTTTGTTACTCATTGTACGGAACTTAACAAGCTTAAAGATCTTTTCCTTGCCGTCCTTTCCCTTTTTGCCGGGACGAGCCTGTGTAAAGAAAGGATTGCCTCCCATAGCTATCGCTCCCACGATAGATAGGATCAAAAGCAGAGGTGAAAGCACTAAAAGCGCCATCAATGATAGTGTAAAGTCCATCACCCTTTTAAAAAACTTCTCGTACATACAGTCACCTTTCTATGTATTACTCAAAACAACTCTTTACAATTTCGATTATTTTATCCTGCTCTTCAACGCTCATCTTGTTATCGCTCGGCAAGCAAAGGCCTCTTTTGAATATATCCGCTCCTACGCTGGTGGTATCATTTGCGCCACCATCGTTGATGCCGTCAGCCGTGACAAACGCGCAATTGCGATAAATGGGCTGCATATGCATAGGCTTCCATATCGGGCGCCCCTCTGCGTTGTATTTCGCAAGGGCTTCGAGTATTTCTGCAGGACAGGACTTAAAGGGCTCCTTTTCATACGTAGCGACTGTGTCGGTGCGCTCGTTTTTGCACATAGCATCCTCGTTGATAAGCATGCAAGAAAGCCAATAATTAGGCTCCATACACTCTTCATCAAAGGGATTCATTATCACGGGTAAATCACGGAACGCCTCTTTGTATCTTACGTAGATCGCCTTTTTTTGCGCTATATGCTCCTCAAGGTGAGGATACTGACCGCGCACTACTCCCGCGACAACGTTACTCATTCGGTAATTGTAGCCGAGATCCTCGTGCTGATACCACGGCGCATTCTCACGGCTTTGTGTCGACCATTTTCTCGCTCTTGCCGCCGCATCCTTGTCATTTGTCAGAAGTACACCGCCGGACGATCCGGTGATTATCTTATTGCCGTTAAACGATATCACGTTATATGTACCGAAGGAACCGGTTTGCTGTCCCTTGTATGTTGCGCCGAGCGACTCTGCCGCATCCTCGATAAGAACGGCTCCATGCTCCTTGCATATCTCCGCTATTTCATCAAGCTTTGCCGGTATTCCGTAAAGGTTGGCAACAACAACCACCTTAACATCGGGATATAACTCAAACGCGCGTCTGAGCGCGCAAGGATCCATATTCCACGTATCGTACTCCGTATCGATAAATACGGGCTCGCCCCCCTCGTACACCACGGGATTTACTGTAGCCGCAAAGGTCATATCGGTGGCAAAAACCTTATCGCCTCGCTTCACACCCGCGAGCTTCATTGCCAAATGCAATGCCGCAGTACCGCAAGATAGCGCGACAGCATAGTCGCATCCCACAGCCTCACAGCTAAGGCGCTCCACCTCGTCAACGTTTTTGCCTACGGTAGACATCCAGTTGGTATCGTATGCCTCGGTCATATATTTAATTTCTTCTCCATGCATTGTCGGAGATGAGAGATATATTCTCTTTTCAAACGGTTTGATACTCATTTCCCCCTCGAGCGATGTGATTTTATATATTTATACATAATAATTATAGTATTTTGTGCGCGAGATGTCAAGAGTTGCGCCTATATTTGTCGCCCGCGCGCGTTTATTTTGTCATTAGCGCGTAGGATTCTATTACTTTTCGCATGTGATTTTTTATTTTCTTGTGTACTTATTTTGTTCTTAGCGCGTACTTGTTTCTATTTTTGTGCTTAGGATATTGTTACTTTCGCGCGTGTTTGCTTTACCGCCTGCACACGATGAAGAGTGTATTTTGCTCGTGATGATGGTTGTGTTAGACTCGTGACGAAGCTTATGTCGGACTCTTGATGAAGGTCGTGTCGGGCGCGTAACGATGGTTGTTTTTGGCGCGCCTTGATCCATTTTTATGCGCGTTTTATGCCAATGACTTTACCCATTTTAAAAACGCATCAATGGGTGAAAAAACATTTTAAACCGCAAAAACGACTACAAGAGTAGTCATAAATCGACATAATTATACAAAAAATCATTAGGCGCGATGCATCAACAAGGAATGATCTGCATAGCGATTCGCCAATCACTCGTAATTAGAATTAGGAAACCTCATCCACCATAAATGGTCCCCCTTCCCCAAGGGGTGAAGGTTTATTAAACCGGTAGGGGACGGGTCTCGTCTGCGGATTCATGTTTGCCACTCGCTCGAACTTGGATAATACCGTCCCGCTGTGTTTTTTCTTTTACTCTGATATGCTCGTAAGGCAATATTCCTTTGGAATGCGCCTCGGGGGAAAACGATACTCAATCGTTTTCTTATACCCTCGGTTTCGCTTCGCTACTTCGACGTCCATCAAGCCTCCTCCTTTACCTTCCCCGAGACCGGGGAAGGGGGACCACGGAGTGGTGGATGAGGCTTCATATATCATCGTTCCCTCCCAAACATTGCACCAATGAGGCACAACCGGTGTTTTGATAACCTCGTTCACCCGGTAGGAGACGGCGCCCTTCGACGTCCCGTAATGTATAAATTCTCGCATTGCATAAAATGAGGATTATTGATATCCCTATGTCTCATTTGTAATTTCTTGTATTTTAAACAGGCGGGACGTCGAAGGGCGCCGTCCCCTACCAAATATCCCCCGATTTATCGGATTCCACCGTCACCAATCTCGCGTCATTTATTGTTTTTCTTCCCTCTCATCTTCCTTTTATATAGAAAATCCACCCGCCCCCGAAGGGGTGGGTGGATCTGTTTTTAGTTATGTGTTTTGCTTAAAGTAAGTATTACTTATCCTAAAAGCCGATTACACGTAAATGATTTCGCCAACAGTAGCGCCTTCCTCAATAACAAGAGCTAAAGGATAACCGGTGTTGTGAAGATAGATGGTACCTACAGTAGCACCTGCCTCGATAACAAGCTGACCTAAGTTATTGGTAGTGATAGCGTAAGAATCGATTGTGTCAATCTTAGCATCGCCCTTAATAGTAACCTTAGCCTGATGTGCAATGTAAAGTCTACCGTACTGACCGCCTACGATAGTAGTGGTAGTCTGGTTAACGAAAGCAGCATCATAAACCTTAAAGTTTCCATTAATGGCAGTTTCGCCACCCTTAGTGCCGGTCATAACGCAATCGGTAAGTGTAGCTTTTCCGTACTGGCAGAAAACAGTAGAGATATAATTACCGCCATTATTTGTACAAACGGTAGTAGTCATATTCTCAAGCTTTACGCCTTCAAGATTGAATACACCTACATACTTTGTCTTGGAGGAGATATACTCACCAACCTCAACAAAACCTGTACCGGTTACTGTTACATCCTTAACGGTAACAACAGTTGCTTTGTTGTTAGGAGCAACAAAGCCCAACCAACCGTTATCTACTACAACTTCACTGCCATTGCCGTCGAAGTTGAGCTCATACTTGTCTGCAGCAGTTTTTGTAGCAGTTCTTACAACGAAATCCTGTTCCTCTGCAACAACAACAGTGTCATTCTCGTTGAGAGAAAGATTTGCTGCGTCATCTACATAGAATTCGCCACCCTGCGATGCTGCTTCCTTAAGAGAAGCGGGAGAAGAAGTGATGATTACGTTTCCGTCAGCCTTTGCGTATACGGAGTTAGTGAAACCGTATCTTACTACAGCCTCGGTAAGAGTATCGAACTCGTTATCGTTGCCGAAGATGCTAACGTTAAGGAGTGCCTTCTGAGCAGCTGCCTTTTCTGCGCTGCCGAAGTCAGCCTCGGTGTAGTTGTGTACCCATAAAGCATACTTACCGGTGAGGGTAGAATTCTTAATGGTAACGTTGTTCATGTCGTAGCCGCTGTTGAATACACGAACTGCAACGTAGGTAGCCTTAAGGTGAGAGTTAGTTACGTTGAGAGTAACCTCGCCCCAGTTGTTAAGGTGAGCTACAAAGTTCATGTCGGTGCCGCCGAGGTTGTTCGCGGTAGCGTTCTCAATAGTGAGAACGCCGCCTGCGGTTACGTCAAAGATGGTAGACATTGCGCCCCATCCCTGATTTTCGGTTACATTCATAGTAACGGTACCGTTCTTAACAGTCATGTCGCCCTTAACGAGGAACATTTCCTGGTTGCCGGTAGCGCCGGTGAAGTAACCGGAGAGAGTCTTATCATTGAGATCAAGTTCAACAGTCTTGCCGTTCTCGATCACAACAGTGTTGTTAAGCTCAAGGTTCTTGATGAGAGTGATAGTCTCAACGAAGTCTTCTCTATTCTTGCTTGCGCCGTAAACGTCGGTTCTGGTAGCGTTAGCTGCCTTGATAGCATCCTCGAGAGATGCGTAACCAATGTTCTTGGTCCACCAGCCACCGCTGTAGTACTGCTCGTTTACGTAAGCAACTGCGTCAACTACGGTGTAGTAACCGGTTGTTGCGTCGTATGCGAGAGCCTTGTCAAGAGAAGCTGTGGTCTCGAAGATCCAGAACTGATGGAATACGTCAGCATTGAATGTACCGCCGTTGATAACGATCTTACGTACGTTCTGACCCTGAGCGTTGAAGATCCAGGGGCTGCCGTTCTTCTGAGTACCAATAGAATCGAGAGTGAACTTACCGCCGTTGATGATAACGGTTCTATGACCGTTAGAGTAAACCATAGAGTCTATGGTGTGGTTCATGTAGAAGTTACCGCCGTCGATGATAAGCTTGCTGGTAGCAACTACTTCGTTTCCGAGAGAGTTAACGTCGCCGTTATTGCCTCTCTTCCAGAACATGTATGCAACCTTGGGGCTGGACTCGCTGGTAGTAACGTTGATACCGCCCTTACCGGTAGAATCTACAACGGTAAGCTTAGCATCCTTGTCAACGAATACTACTGCGTAGATGATCTCGCCGCTCTGATGATCTACGTTGATAGTATGACCGTTGAAGTCGAAGGTGATGTCCTTGCCGCTTACTGCGAGAAGAACGGAATACTTGCCATCAACCTGAGTCTTAACGTCTGCATAGCTAAGATTTACGTCGTTAAGCATTACAATCTTGTCGCCGTCCTTAGCAGCTGCAAGTGCGTCTGCAAGAGAGTAGAAGGTGTAAGCATTATTGCCGTATGCGATGTAAGCAATAGGCATTCTAACCTCGTCAACACCGATGATCTGACCACCGGGAGCTGCGTTAGTAGCCTTGAAGGAGTCGCCCTCAACGTTGAAGGTAACGCCTGTAGCAGTGATAGTAGCGTTAGCTGCATCCTTGTTAAGGAAGAGTGCCGCGTATGTCTCATCTGCGTTCTTATCTGCACAGTTAAGATTAGTGTTAGTAACGGTTACGTTAGCGTTTGCTGCCGCAACGTTAACTACGTTAAGACCTGTGAGAGTAGAGTTGGTGATAGTTACAACTGCGCCCGCCGCGGAAGAAGCAACGTTTACAGTGTAGTTTGCCGCGGTAGCGTTTACGTTATCGATGGTTACGTTAGTAGCATTCTGGATAACGTTGATTGCGCGCTCGCCGGAGCATACGATAGTAAGGTTCTTGATGGTCACGCCGTTAGCGCCGCTTACGTTGATTGCGCGAGCTGCTGCGGAGGTGAGCTTGAAGCCGTTACCGTCAAGAGTGATAGCCTTGTTGATAACAAGGATATCGGTGAGCTGAAGATCTGCAAGAAGGGTGAGAGTCTCGCCTGCCTGTACAGCTGCGAGTGCCTCTGCGAAGGTCTTGTAACCAACGTTACCAATCTTAGCAACGTGGTTTACCTTATCAACGCCGTATACGCCGTTGTCGTTAACAACCTCGTAGCCGATAGGAACGTTCTTGCTGATTACTGCAGCGGTATCGTTGTCGTTAAGAGCAACGGATACGCTTACAGGCCACTCGGTAGAGCCATCAGTTACGAAGAGGTAAACGTCACCGAGAAGAACTGCGTCTGCCTCAACGGTAAGAGTACCGGTGTTAGCGTTCTTGCTGGGATCCTGCATCCAGATGGACTTGTTAGCGCCCTCGATAGTACCTGCATTGATGGTGAGGATGTTCTGTGC
>JAZOUM010000063.1:0-1195 GCA_045658205.1 Eubacteriales bacterium
CGCGATAGCCCAAAATCCCGATAATACTCACCTGCAAAACCAGATGCTACTTCTTGGCGAGGCAGATATATGCACTATCGACTCGTTTTTGTCACGTCCCGTGCGCGAGAATTTTGAAAAGCTCGGGCTTCCCGTGTCAATGAGAATAGCAGATGACGCAGAAATAGCCGCCCTCAGCCACTCCGTGCTTGAGGAGGTCATGGCGTCTCTTTACGAAAAATACAACGTCTGCAACGACTGCAATCTCGCAGACATAAACCTGAATACTCCGCTGACAGACCTGCTCTCCCTGTTGACTACAACAGTCAAGGACTCGTCTGAAATAGCTCCGTTCCTTATAAATCTTCACGGCAAGCTTATCACCTCACCTCGCGGAGTTGGGCTGCTTTCAGATTTTGCTCAAAGGCTCCGAGAGGACGCAAAAAAGGGCTTCCTTGATACGCTTGAGGGCAAACTTATCTGCCGCGAGCTTGATAGGATTATTGAGGGTGCTATTACTTTCTACGATAATTCTTATGATTTCCTTGTGGGCGACGAATTGCTCATTGATAAATATCTCCCCACCTTTGAGGGTGATAAGAATGAGCTTATAGCTATATCCGAAGCCATAAAGGAGGGATATGTAAAGCTTTACGAGAAGATAATGGCATTCCCCTCGCAAAAGATTGGCTCGCTTAAGACCGCGCAGAAAACTCCCGAGAGTATAAAGCTTCACGAGTCAAGAAAAGAAATAGTTTCACAGATAAAGAACTTCCGCAATCAGTATCTTTGCTACAACGAGGACGAAATACGCGCTATGTATCTCAAGACCGCGGAGATAACTGACGTGCTTTATACTCTGCTCTCGGAATTTGACCGCAGATATATGCAAGAGAAAATAAATCTTGGAATATACGAGTTTTCGGATATGCCGAGATATATGATAAGTCTTCTTCAGAACGAGGACGGCACGCCCAGCGATACCGCAAAAAGAATTGCCGAGGGATATGACGAGATTTATATCGACGAGTACCAAGACGTAAACGAGATACAGGACAGTATATTCAAGCTCATCAGCCGCAACAATCGCTTTATGGTTGGAGATATAAAGCAAAGCATTTACGGCTTCCGTGATGCAGAGCCTACCTTCTTTTCAAATTACAGAAACAGCTATCCTATGTACTCACCCGAGGGTGAGGGCGAGGATATTCCCGAG
>JAZOUM010000064.1:0-11294 GCA_045658205.1 Eubacteriales bacterium
CGCGGCGTAGATTTCTTTGACTGTGTTATGCCTTCGAGAAATGCTCGTCACGGCAATCTTTTCACATGGAAGGGAAAGATGAATCTTCTTAACGAAAAGTATATAGATGACGCAAGACCTATCGCTCCCGAGTGTGAGTGCCCCGCATGCAAGAGCTATTCTCGCTCTTACATCAGACATTTGTTCAAGGCTAAAGAGGCTCTTGGTATGAGATTGGCAGTTCTTCATAATCTTTATTTCTATAATGATCTAATGCAAAAGATCAGAGATGCTCTTGACGAGGGGAGATTTGAAGAATTCTATCACGAGTACAAGGATCTTCTCGCTGAAAGACGTGCCGACTAAGATTATAAAAATAAAAACATTCTCAGAATAGTAATCGTTTAAAAGTGGAAGGCGAACACCTTCCACTTTTTATTAGTATATATTCGTAATATCGTATCAATGTATTTATAAATAAAAAAGTATTTTAAGCCAAAATAGAAAAATCCACTGCAGACTTTTTTGCAATGGATTTTCTAATATACTTTTGGTTAAATGCTATTTAAAACTGTAGAATTTATTAGTTTTTAAACAAAGTTAATGTCCCGAGCAATGTGATCCGTCGAAAAATCCGGTCATATCGCAGAAATATTCGCCGTTTTCTTGAATTTTAAGCCCTATCGCGCGTAAAAGAGTTGCATCGGCGGCCGAAGAATCGGAACACAATGTATGCGCACCACAAAGATCGATGAAGTTCATCGTGCTTCTTCCAAGAATAAACATTGCCTCATAATCATCATATCCAATTGCTGGCTTGAGATCAAGAAGACGTCCACCGTTTTCGCTTATTTCGAATTGAGAAAAGCCCATAAGCGCGTTGGTTTCATTATCTCGCATAGCATATCCGAAGGCACCGGATCTATATTCGGCGCCACAGGCGTTTGCAATTTCAATTTGTTCCTCAATGCTTTGAATAGGTGATATCTTAAACATAGGGATTGATCTCCTTGGTTGCCTTGTAGAGATAATCTACCTCGTGCTGTTCAAGATAGCGCCATTTTCCTACAGGGAGTCCGTCGAGCTTAAGATTTCCTATGGATACACGGGAAAGCCTTTTTACAGTAAGACCGGCTTCTTCGCACATTTTTCTTATCTGTCTATTTCTTCCCTCAAATAATGTCATCTTTAATACAGTAGCGTCAGGCTCTTCGGAAGACACGTTTACAACAACAGGCTGTATTTTGTAACCGTCAATTACAAGAGGAGAGGTTAAAATCTCCATTTGCTCGTTTGTAACCTTGCCCGCTACCTTTACACGATAAACCTTTCCTATAGTGTGCTTGGGGTGAGTAAGACGGTTTTTAAGCTCACCGTCATCAGTAAGAAGCAGTATTCCCTCTGATACAAGGTCAAGTCTGCCCACGGGATACACTCTCGCGTCTATACCGTCAAGTAGATCGGTGACACACTTTCTTCCTCTATCATCGGAGGTTGAGCAGAGATAGCCTCTTGGCTTGTTCATCATTATGTAGGTATATTCCTTCTTCTCGTACTTGATTCTTTTTCCTCGATACGAAATAACATCATTTCTCGGATCGATCTTTGTACCGAGTTCGGCAACGTGACCGTTTACGGATACGTTGCCGTTTTTAATTTCCTCTTCTGCTGCTCTGCGTGACATAATTCCGGCATCAGCAATATATTTTTGAAGTCTGATTTTTTCCATAGTAGTATATTCTCCTGTATTACAAGAATCGTTTTGCGAACTTTTTTATTTTTAAATCGGTTGTCGCGACTATATCTATTTTTTCTTCACGATTACCTGTTTTTAAAATTACCTCACCTATTTTTTCACCTTCAGTGACGTCCTTGACGATATAATAGGGAAGATCTAAATAATATTCAATGTTGTCTTCTTTAAATTTTATAATTGTATCGGTGGCAAGATGGACGTTTAGCTTTTTACCATCGATTGAAACGGTAGGGATTTCTTCGGGAATTTGTATTACGTCGTTAAGATTAACGCTCTCTAAATTTTCAAATCCTAAATCAAGAAGTTTTTTATGATCTGACCAATCATCGGTGGCATTTAGTGTTACGGCTATGAGCGTAATACCATCTCTTTCCGCGGAGGTCACAAGGCATCTACCGCTTTTTTTAGTATATCCGGTTTTTACACCGTTGCATCCGAGATAGTTTTTTAAAAGTTTATTATGGTTTACAATTGTGCGAGTTTCATCACCTATTCTGAAGCTGTATTTGTACGTGCTTACTATTTTTTTGAACGTATCATTGGTAAGCGCTTCTGCAGCTATAAGAGATAGATCATGTGCTGTTGTATAATGTTTGTCGGAATCAAGGCCGTGTGGGTTTTCAAAGCTCGTATTTGTAGCTCCTATCTCTAAGGCTCTACCGTTCATTTTTTCTGCAAATTTGGCATTACTGCCGGAAATCCTTATCGCAAGCGCTGTGGCTGCATCATTGGCGCTTTGCAAGAGCAGGGAATATATCAAATCCTTTGCAGTGACTCGATCTCCCTCTTTCAAATAAATAGATGACCCTTCAATTCCAGTGGCTTCGTTTGGTATTGTGATAATTTCATTAAGATCCAACGTTTCTATAGCGATCAGCCCGGTCATGATTTTTGTGGTACTTGCCATAGGAAGATTTATATCGGCATTTTTCTGATATATAAAAGATCTTGTATTGGGATTGTAGAGCGCTGATGATTTAGCACTTGTGGAGACGTTTGTTTCCGCAGAAGCGAGAAGAGCCATCATAGAAAGGAAAAAAGTGGAAAGCACTAAAAGATACAGTAATGTTCTTCTATCTTTCATAACTACCTCATCTAATATAATTTAACAGCAGAAAATACTGCGCTTAATCATATTATTGGCACATTGTATATCCAAATTGCAGGTAAGTTATGACAGTGTATTCTTTATTTTTTCTATTATTTCAGGTGAGTGCTCTATGATTGACATAAGTCGATCAGTATTACTTTTTGATTCATCTAACGATATTAGATTTATAGATGAGTCTGCTCCCACGGTGAGAAAAGCCATTGGTGTTACGGATATTCTCGTTCCGCTACCTCCACCAAAATTTTGCGCTTGAGACATTTTCTTCTGACCGTAATCAAGCCCGCCGCCGGCAAATCCAACGGTCAATTTTGATACAGGAATAACGGTAACACCACAAGGGGTGGTAATAATGTTTCCAACTACAGTTTCAACATCCGTAAAGGTCTTGATACCTTCAAGCGAGGCTTTGATAATTTCACTCATATCAGACATTTTTTAACACTCTCTTTACTTTGTTTTTTATAATATAGTATAGTAAAATCAAAGCAGAAATAATCAAGTTTAAAAGTGAAAAATGGAAGGTTAAGTCTAATATTGTTGGATCGAAATATGAGCTTTCAATTGAATTATGAGTATCATACGCAAAGCTTTTTGCTTTGTTGGCAAGATACGTAAGGATCAGGGCGGTTGATGTTCGCCTTGTGAAAATAGTAATCGGATTTTCTGATACAAAAGGCGTATTGTATTTATTTGATACTGTAATATTGGATTTTGATATAAGGAAGCTCGTTGATTTGATGAGTCCGCTTAGATTTTTAGTAAGTTTTTGTAAATCTCTCATGCGGATTCTTTTAATCTTATCTTCTTCTAGAATAATGGCGAAGAAGATAAAGTTTATTTTTATAGTGAAATTATTGCGTTTTGTTATTCTGAGATCAATTCGTAATAAAAGTATGAATAGAAAGGCGAACGTTAATAAGACAAAACGCAATATTGGCATAGAAGATCAATCCTCGTGGATATCGTCGTCTGCGGAAGGATCCTCAAATTCTACGACATCTTCTACATTTATCTCTATTGCAGAATCATCATTATCTGATTTTTCATCTTCATCCTGCTTGTCTATAGCATTTTCTATATCAAGGGTAAGCTGCTCACCATCGTTAATAGCTGTATCAGTGTCTTCTGTTGTTTCTTCCTGTGCCTTCGCGCCTTCAAATACCTCGATAAGCTCATCGCTTGTCTTGGGAAGGGAATCGAGATCATTAAGGCCGAAACAACGCAAGAAGTCGGAAGTGGTTCCGTAAAGCATAGGTCTACCCGGAACGTCGAGACGACCTGTTGCAGCTATAAGTCCTCTATCAAGCAGATTGTTCATTGCATAAGAAGAATCTACTCGTCTGAGCGTATCTACGAACGCTCTTGTAACAGGCTGGTTGTATGCTACGATAGCAAGAACTTCCATAGAAGATGTGGAAAGAGAGCCGCTTTTTCTGATGCCGAGGGCGTCGCGTATTTCATTGAGATAGTGCTCTTTTGTGCAGAGCTGACAAGAATCCTTGTATGTGAGTAAGATAACACCGCGAGGAATATCGGGATCGTTATATTTCATAGCATACTCAAATACCTTGTCCTTTACTACCGCGGGAGTAAGTTCAAAAACTCTTGCGAGTGTAGAGTAGGTAATGGGATGGCCGGCGGCAAATAAAACTGCCTCAAGCGCTTCCTCAAACACTACGACTCTCGGAGCTTCTTCAGTAATTTCAATAGTCTGTTTAGTCTCACTCATGATTTATGCCTCATTGCTTTTCTTCATTTTCTTCTGATATAGGCGAGTCAAACTCGCTTTCGGTTGCTTCACCCGGAATGTAATCGTGATTTAAGGAAAACATCATCTCAAGACCGTTTTCCTCGTATTCTATAACGTCATCTATAAGTTTTATAGATGTGATTTTTATTCTTTGTATCTTGATAAGCTCAAGTACGCCCATAAATCTGGCTACGAGTTCAGCTCTTGAATCCGCATCCTTGAGTAGGAAGAAGAGAGAAGCCTCTTCATGCTCTTCGAGCAGGGTGCAGATTTCTTCTATTTTCTCCTCTACCGATACAACTTTTCTCTTTATGAGCGGATTTACAAGATCCTGGGGCTTTCTGAGCGCCTCAGCAACCTTTATCCTTCGAAGAACGGCATTTAAAGCTTTTACAAGTAATCCCGGATCAAGATCGAGAGGAAGTCCTCTTTCGGGTGGAACGGAATCCTGTCCCTTTACAAATCTTCCGGAATAATCATCGTACATTGGCTTTAGCTTTTCGGCTGCGAGCTTAGCCTGTTGATGGAGAAGTAGAGCGTTCTGAATTTCGCGTCTGGGGTCATTTTCAGTACCTTCCTCGTGAGGAAGGAGCATCTTGCTCTTTATGAGCATAAGATCACTCGCCATAACGATAAATTCGGTAGCTACCTCGAGATCCATCTTTTGAGCCTCTTCAAGATATTCCATATACTGATCGCATATAAGCGAGATAGGAATATCCGTTATACTAACCTTATTCTTTTGTATAAGCGCAAGAAGAAGGTCGAGAGGTCCTTCAAACTGGTCGAGTCTATAGGTGATTTGTTCTAACATTAGCTCCTCCGTTGATTATTTGAGCATCGGAATGATTTTCCAGAATTTCAGCATGCCGTTAGCTATTGCGTTGATTGCGTCGCTTAGCATGTCTGATAGAGAAAAGATCTTGGCAATCGAACTTAGAGCCGGGACTGACGATATGATCGGTACCGACATAAGCGCGGAATATACGTATTGGCCGAGCAACAGCCAAGTAATCACACCCCAATAGATCTGTCTTTCATATTTCATAACTTTAAAGTACAATCTTTCTGGCAAAATTACATTTAAAATTCTTGATCCATCAAACGGTGGTATGGGAATCAAATTAAATATGCCGAGTCCAATATTTATTGAGAAGAAATAAAATAGGAATAGCAGAATATTGAGTTGTAAGTTATAAAGGAAAACGTTTTCGGAAACGCGAAATGTCGATAAGCAAAGTAGATAGAAAAACGCTGTAAAAAATCCAACGACAAGATTAGTTGCAGGACCGGCAATAGCGGTAAGAGCAAATCCTTTTCGAGGATTTTTAAAACGTCTTGGGTCTATCGGTACCGGCTTTGCCCAACCAAAGTGGAAAAATATCATACAAAGCGTTCCGAATGGGTCAAGGTGCTTTATTGGATTTAATGACAGTCTTCCCATAGATTTTGCTGTATTGTCTCCGAGCTTGTATGCTACGAAGCCGTGGGCAAATTCGTGTATCGTTAAGGCGACAAGAGCCGCCATAGCTGTAAGTATCAGCTGAGGAATGTCCATTTTTGTTACCTTTGCTTAAAATGATGCTTTAGGATATTGCATCAGTAATCTTTTTCCATACCTCGTCTTTTCCTACGCGAGTTACGGAAGAGAACGGGATAATTTCAATGCCCGTGCCCTCAAAATATTCCTTTTGGAGCGCGTCAAGGGCGTTGGCAAGCTGAGTTTTTGAGAGCTTATCGGTTTTTGTCGCTACAACCGTGAAATTTACACCGTTATCGATAAGGAAGTTGATCATCATGATGTCGTCATCCGTGGGACCTGTACGGATATCGATAAGCTGGATAACAAGCTTTATAGCATCACTTGAAGGGTTTTTTACAAAATAATCCTCGGTGAGACTACTCCAACCTCTCTTGGATTCTTGCGATCGCTTAGCGTATCCGTATCCGGGAAGGTCAACAAGATACAACTTCTTGTCAATATCATAATAATTTATGGTTATTGTTTTTCCCGGAGAGGATGAAACTCTGGCGAGTGATTTTCTTCCAAGCAGAGTATTGATCAAAGAGCTTTTACCAACATTAGATCTTCCGGAAAGCGCAACCTCGGGTCTTGGATCGCGAGGGAACTGTCGGGAATTTCCTACGGTAATTGCTATATTTGCATTATTTACATTTATCTTCATTGTATTCTCCAAATGATGGATTAAATTGCGAGAGCATTTTCAAGAATATCGGTAACATTGGAGCAGGGAATAAAAGTGAGATTTTCTTTTGCTTCCTTGTCAATGTCATCGAGATCTCTGATATTGGCTTTGGGAATGAGGACTGTTTTTACACCTGCTCTATAAGCTGCGAGCGTTTTTTCCTTGAGTCCTCCGATAGGCAAAACCTTTCCTCTCAACGTAACCTCGCCTGTCATAGCAACGTCACGTCTTACAGGATAGTTACCAAGTGCGCTTATGATGGCAGTAACCATAGTTACACCTGCTGAAGGACCATCCTTTGGAACAGCTCCCTCAGGGAAATGAATATGGATATCCTTGGTCTTGTAGAAATCCTTATCGATTTTGTATTCTACCGCAAGAGTTCTTACAAATGAATGCGCAATTTTTGCCGATTCCTTCATTACGTCGCCAAGAGAACCTGTTAGCTCTATTTTTCCTGTACCGTCAAGAACCGCAACCTCAACCTTGAGCATATCGCCTCCGGTTTGGGTATACGCAAGCCCATTGACTACGCCTACAGGATTTTCTCCATCGATCTTTTCGGGTATTACTTTAATTTTGCCGAGGAATTCAGATATATTTTTTTCGGTTATCTTTACCGATTTTGCCTTTCCTTCTGCTATTTTTTTAGTCGCCTTTCTCATGAGGGAAGCAAGCTCTCTTTCGAGATTTCTGACACCCGCTTCACGAGTATATCCCTTGATAAGCGCAAGGATGCCTTCATCGGTAATTTTGAACATGCTTTTTTTAATTCCGTTTAGAGCCATCTGCTTCGGGACGAGATGATTTTTTGCTATCGCTAGCTTTTCGCTGTCAGTATATGTGGAAAGCTCTATGATTTCCATTCTATCAAGCAGAGGAGCGGGAATGCCGTCATAGCTATTTGCTGTCGCGATAAACATCGTATCCGATAAATCGATAGGAAGCTCCATAAAGTTATCCCTGAACGTTTTGTTTTGCTCTGGGTCAAGAACCTCAAGCAAAGCAGACGTAGGATCACCGCGGAAGTCTTTTGCCATCTTATCGATCTCATCGAGTACAATTACAGGGTTTTGCACCTTAGCATTGATGATTGCGGTAACGATTCTTCCGGGCATAGCGCCTACGTATGTCTTTCTATGTCCGCGTATTTCCGCTTCGTCGTGCATACCGCCTAAGGAAACACGAGCGTACTTGCGCTTCAGAGCTCGCGCTATGGAGGCTGCCACAGAAGTTTTTCCTACGCCGGGAGGTCCTACAAGGCATATGATCTGACTTTTGACATCCTTTGAAAATTGCTTTATAGCTACAAACTCGAGAATGCGCTCTTTAACCTTTTCAAGTCCGTCGTGATCAGAGTCAAGAACAGCGCGCGCTTCATCCACGTTTACCTCGTCGTTCGAAAAAATACCGAATGGGAAATCAAGGCAAGTGTCAAGATATGCTCTGATCACAGTGCCTTCTGCCGCTCCAAATGGCGTTTTTGAAAGCTTATTGAGTTCTTTGAAGAGCTTTTCTTTTATATCGTCAGGGAGATTTGCTTTAAGAATTTTATTTTCATATTCGCTGATCTCGTCATCGTCATCCTCTCCAAGCTCGGATTGAATGGCTTTTATTTGCTCACGGAGGAAATAGTCTTTTTGATTGCGATCTATCTTTTGTCTGACCTGCTGTTGGATATCATGCTCACACTCAAGGAGCATCATCTCCTCTTCGAGGCAAACGAGTAGCTTTTCAAGTCTGGTTTTAGGGAATATCGCTTCAAGGACAGTTTGCTTGTTTTTGTAATCAATAACCGCAGATGAGGCAACAAAGTCTGCAAGATAGCCGGGATTAACGATCGCCTCGGCGTTCATTCTAAGATCGTCGTTAAAGCTGGGGTGAATATCCTTAAGCGGCTTAAGCTTATTTTTTACTTCTTGCATAAGAGCCTCAAGCTCTTTAGTCAGACGAGCGGGTGATTTTTCTTCGCGAAGATTACCCATAGCTAAATAGAATCCTGACGTAGGCTTCACATCGTTGATCTTAATTCTTGAAAGTCCTTCAAAAACAACAGAAAGGTTGCCCTGAGGATTTTTTACAACGTGTTTGATTTCTGCCACAACGCCAACGTCATAGAAATCATCCTCGGTGGGCTCCTCAATGGATATATCTCTTTGAGTCGCAAGTATAACCTTGGCATCATGTACTGTTGCTGCTGCAGTGAATGCCTTTAAAGAAATAGGTCTGACAATTTCAATGTTGAGCTGTACGCCGGGGAAACCAACTATGCCGCGAAGAGCGACAAGCGGTAATGAAACCTCGTTTACTACCTCGTCTATATGTTCTTTATCTTGTAACTTTGACATTTGTACCTCTTGAATATGCGTGATTTGCTGCAAATAATAGAATTCGCCAATTATCATTATATCACATAAAATAATTAAAATCCATACTTTTTAAAAATATTTTTATATTATTTTTTATGGTGCTTGACAGTAAGTGTGAAAAGTGATATAATATTACAACTAAATGATATGGTGGAAGTATGTATATTTTAGGAATTGATCCAGGTTTGGCAATAGTTGGATGGGGAATAATTGAATCTCATAAAGGTAGATTGCGACCTGTTGCTTATGGCGCTATAACAACACCGGCGCATACGGATGTAGAGGCGCGGCTTTTGATGATACAAAATGATCTTGAGGCGATAATTGAAAAATATAAGCCTGAAGAGATGGCTGTTGAGGAACTGTTCTTCAATACTAATATAACAACAGGTATCGCTGTAGCTGAGGCGCGAGGCGTAATAATTTGTACCGCTCACAGACTTGGCGTAAAGATAAGCGAATATACACCGTTGCAAGTAAAACAGGCGGTGGTAGGGTATGGAAAGGCTGAAAAACAGCAGGTAATTGCGATGGTTACTACACTTTTGAAATTACCTAAGCCTCCTAAGCCGGACGATACCGCAGACGCTCTTGCTATAGCGATCTGCCATTCTCAATGCGCTGGATCTGCAATGGGAAAATATTTTAATCAAAGGTGACGAAATTATGTGGATAGCTAAAGATTGGAAAGATTATACTATTATAGATACCTCTTCTGGCGAAAAGCTTGAGACATGGGGAAAATATAGCCTTGTAAGACCTGATCCTCAGGTAATATGGAAAACCGAAAAAAAGCATCCGCTATGGACACGTGCTGACGCAAGCTACAAGCGTAGCAGATCCGGCGGAGGAGCATGGAACGAGAACCGTTTACCTGAAAGCTGGAACATAAAGTATAAAGATCTCACATTTCTCATTAAACCTACGGGATTTAAGCACACCGGATTATTTCCCGAGCAAGCGGTTAACTGGGATTGGTTTAGAAATCTGATTGAAAATGCAAACAGACCTATCAAGGTATTGAATTTGTTTGCTTACACAGGTGGCGCAACCGTTGCTGCGGCAAAGGCCGGTGCCTCGGTATGCCACGTGGATGCCTCAAAGGGCATGGTTCAATGTGCAAAAGAAAACGCGAGATTATCCGGACTTGCAGACGCTCCGATACGTTATATCGTTGACGATTGCAAAAAATTTATCGAGCGTGAAATAAGAAGGGGAAATAAGTACGACGGTATAATTATGGATCCTCCGTCTTACGGAAGAGGGCCTACCGGTGAGGTGTGGAAAATTGAGGATAGCATCGATGATTTTGTATCATTGGTTTCACAGGTACTGTCAGACAAGCCTTTGTTCTTCTTATTGAATTCCTACACAACCGGATTGTCTGCATCAACTATGAAATACATAACCGATTCTCGTCTTTTGAGTAAATTTAAAGGAAAAAGCGAGGCAGATGAACTTGGTTTACCTGTTAAGGAGTCGGGACTTGCATTACCGTGCGGTTCAAGTGTAAGAGTTGAGTTTGCTTAATAAAAGGATTGATTAAATGAACGAAGATAAATATATCATAAAAACCGAAGATCTTTGCTTCAGCTATTTCGACGGAGATGTTGATCAAGTTGGCGGCGAGCGAATACCCGCTGTTAAGTCGGTAAATCTTTCTGTGAAGAGAGGCGAATATATCTCTGTACTTGGTCATAACGGATCGGGTAAGTCTACCTTAGCGAAGCTTTTGAATCTTATACTCATCCCTACCTCCGGCAAAATCTATATAGACGGTAAGGATGTGTCCAACGAGGATTTGTCTGATGATGAGGTGTTTGAGGTTAGAAAAAAGATTGGTATGGTCTTTCAAAATCCCGATAATCAGATAGTGGCTACCGTTGTTGAGGAGGACGTCGCGTTTGGTGTTGAGAATCTTGGTTTGCCGCGTGAAGAGATTCGCCGCAGAGTAGTTAATGCGCTGAACGTTGTTGGTATGCAGGACTATGCGCGTCACGCACCTCATAAGCTTTCCGGCGGTCAGAAGCAGAGAGTTGCTATAGCAGGTATTATAGCGATCAAGCCGCAAGTGATAATTTTTGATGAATCGAGCGCTATGTTAGATCCTAATGGCAGAAAG
>JAZOUM010000065.1:0-12467 GCA_045658205.1 Eubacteriales bacterium
AAGAAATCTACGCCGCGATATACAGCCTCAACAATGTTCTGAGGTGTGCCAACACCCATAAGATATCTAGGTTTGTCAACGGGCATGTGAGGCTCTACAACATCTATTACATGATACATAATATCTGCGGATTCTCCAACAGCCAAACCACCGATTGCATACCCGTCACATTCAATTTCCTTTATTGCCTCCATATTTCTGACTCTCAGGTCATCATATGTGCCTCCTTGATTTATGCCAAAAAGAAGTTGATTTGGGTTTACAGTACCTTCCATAGCATTGAGTCTATCCATCTCTTCTCTACATCTTTTAAGCCAACGTACTGTTCTCTCTTCAGATGCCTTCACATACTGATAAGGAGAAGGATTCTCTACGCACTCATCAAATGCCATTGCAATCGTAGATCCGAGGTGAGACTGTATTCGCATAGACTCCTCAGGGCCCATAAAGATTCTTTTGCCGTCTATATGAGAATTGAAGGAAACGCCCTCTTCTGTTATTTTACGCAGCTTTGCAAGCGAGAATACCTGGAATCCACCTGAATCGGTAAGCACTGGTCTATCCCAGTTAAAGAACTTGTGAAGTCCCCCCATCTTGTATATAAGGTCATCTCCGGGACGAACGTGCAAATGATAAGTATTAGATAATTCTACCTGACATTTTACATCGCGAAGGTCGTTTGTAGATATACCGCCCTTGATAGCCGCGGAGGTACCTACGTTCATAAAAACAGGGGTTTCAATAGTACCGTGAACGGTTTCAAATCTTCCACGACGAGCTCTTCCTTCTTGTTTTAATAGTGTATATTTTGCCATTGAATGACACCTTTCTTTATTTTAATCTTTCAAATTGTCGGTCAAGCTCACTCTTTGTAAGCTTAAAAGCAACAGGTCTTCCGTGCGGACATACCGTTATATCCGGTAAAGAAAGCAGTTTTTTGATCAACCAGTGGAGTATCTCTTTAGTGTATACTCTACCGCCCTTTATAGCGGCCTTGCAGGCTACCTGATAAAGCGCCTTTTCTTTTCTGATTGCATCGGTGATGGAGGGTTTACCTCTGCCATCTATAACCTCATCGATCATCTTTACAAACAAGGACTCTGCCTCTGCGATATTTATAGCCTCGGGTATAGCCGTTATATCTACAGCAGATCCGTTTATCGCATACTCAAATCCGGTGGCCTTTATCTCATCAGCGTACTCTTTTGCGCATTCCAGTTCTTCGCCATTTAAAACTACGGTCAAAGGAAGCATAAGAAGCTGAGTAGCCAAACGCTTATCTGCCTCTCTTTGTTTTTTGAGATCCTCGAATATTACTCGTTCGTGCGCAGCATGCTTGTCTATAACCAGCATAGCCCCCTCATACTCTATTATAACGTAGCAATCAAATGCCTCACCTATAAATTTATATTCCGGAGTATCCTCTACCTTTATAACAACATCATCGTTATTATTTGTTACACTTATATTCTCTGCCTTGTTATATTCCCTGTATTTTTGCAAAAGCTCGATAGAATCCTTAGGAGTCATTTTAGGCTTATCACTATTAACAAGTCCAAAGTCATAACTTGATGTCGAAGCAACACGCATCGGCTTATTAAAGGCCTCCGACGATATAGAGGATGATATTTCTCCTCTTTGCGGCTTAGAGCGAGAAATAGATATCTCGCTATTCACATTACTGGTGTTAACAGGCGTAAACTTGGGCTCACGTACATATGCGGGTACGTTCATTTTTAATTGCTCCCCCTTTGTGTCAGCGCCTATCGGAACGTATGCTCCTATAAGATTTTTCTCCGGCTTTGCTTTGCCGAGCTCCATTTCCGGACGGTATTCATGTTTTTCAAGCGCATTCTTTATAGTATAATAAACCATTTCGAATACACTTCTCTCATCCGAGAATTTCACTTCGAGCTTAGCAGGGTGTACGTTGACATCCACGTTCGAAGGATTCATATCAATAAATAGCACGCACGTAGGGAATGCTTCGGGAGCAATATACGACGTGTACGCTCTCTCTATCGCGGCCTGCGCAGTGAGACTCTTGACATATCTTCCGTTAATAAAAACATTCATCAAATTTCTGTTCTTCTTAACGTTATCACTTCTACCCACATATCCGCGAACTCGTATACCATCGCCTTCACCGTCAACCTCTATAAGCTTTTTTGAAAATTCCTTGCCAAAAACTGCATATATCGTGTTTAACAAGTCATTGTCACCGGGAGTTTTGAATTTTTCCTCTCCGTCGATAAGAAGCTGTATTGATATATCAGGACGTGATAGCGCAACCTTTTCAACAAGCGCCGCAACGTTCATTGCCTCGGTTGAGTCTTTTTTTAAAAACTTTCGTCTTGCCGGGACGTTATAAAAGAGATTGTTGACTACAACGGTAGTTCCGTCTGCGGCAAAAACCTCGGATATATCGACCACCTTACCGGCTTCCGCGCTAAGCATTGTAGCAGACTCAGCCGTTTTCGTCTTGGATATTATAGTCATTTCGGATACCGACGATATAGCCGCAAGAGCTTCTCCGCGGAAACCGAGCGTCATAATACTCGCAAGATCATCCTTCTCTCTTATCTTACTCGTGGCGTGTCTTTGTAAAGCTATCGGTAGATCTTCCTTTTCCATACCGCATCCGTTATCGGTAACTCTGATAAGTGAAACACCGCCATGCTTTATTTCCGCCACTATAGAAGTTGCGCCGGAATCTATAGAATTTTCAAGTAATTCCTTCAAAACCGAAGACGGTCTTTCTACGACTTCGCCTGCAGCTATAAGGTTTGCTATTTCAAAGCTTAATACATTTATTTTTCCCATAACATTAATCCTTGAGCATTTTCTTAAGCTCAAACAAAATATTCATTGCTTCGATAGGAGTTGTTGTATTGATATCAACCGCGCGAAGCTTGTCCGCAACTTCGTCATTAACAGAGCTTACAAAGCCCGAAAACAGATCTACGTCATTCTGCTTTTTCACGACGTTATGGCCAACAGAAATATGTGAACCTTCTTCAATTTCCTTTAAAATTTCTCTTGCGCGTTTAACCACTTCATTGGGAACTCCCGCAAGCTTAGCAACCTCGATACCGTACGAGTCATCCGTACCGCCTCTCACTATCTTTCTAAGGAAGGTTATCGAATCACCACGCTTTTTGGCTGCTATATTATAATTTACGATTCCAGGGAATTGATCCTCCATATCGGTAAGCTCGTGGTAGTGCGTAGCAAATAAGGTCTTAGCGCCTATTTTCTTTGAATAGGTATACTCTACTACGGATCGCGCGATGGACATACCGTCAAACGTACTCGTACCTCTTCCCACCTCATCGTAAATTATCAAGGAACGCTTGGTTGCGTTTTTAAGAATAGATGCTACCTCGTTCATTTCAAGCATAAACGTTGACTGACCGGAGGCAAGATCGTCAGAAGCTCCAACTCTTGTAAATACCTTATCAACAATACCAATTCGAGCGTCCTTAGCAGGAACAAAGCTACCAATCTGCGCCATAATTGTTATTATGGCTACCTGTCGCATATATGTTGATTTACCAGCCATATTAGGACCGGTGATGATCATAACCTTATTATCACTTACGTCAAGAACTGTGTCGTTAGGTACAAAATAACTATCCGTAACAAATTTCTCAACGACAGGATGGCGTCCGTCCTTAATTACAAGATCGTATGAGAGATCTACCTCAGGACATACGTACCCGTTTTTATCTGCAACCTCAGCGAACGAACGATATACATCGATCTCAGCGATCAAAGCGGCAGTGCTTCTGATTCTATCATTATTTTCCGCGATGACATTGCGCAAGCTACAGAACAGTTCATACTCAATACCGACGATCTTCTCTTCAGCGCCGAAAATGGTATTTTCCATTTCCTTAAGCTCACCGGTAATATATCTCTCACAGTTTGTTAGCGTCTGCTTTCTTATATATCTATCAGGCACCTGATCGATAAACGACTTGGTAACCTCTATGTAATAGCCAAAGACTTTGTTATAATCAACCTTGAGTGTTTTAATACCGGTTTCTTCTCTTTCCTTCTGCTCGATCGCTGCCATTATATCCGTACCGTTAGACTTGATGCTACGATAATAATCAACATCAGTATTAAATCCTTCTCTAATCATACCTCCCTCGCGTATGGTGTACGGAGGATTATCCACTATTGCTTTGCCGAGCAATTCTGCGATATCATCAAGAGTATCTATACGAGATGCAATCTCTCTCAAATTCTCGCTTTTTTCCATAAGTAAAGATTTAATTTCAGGCAGTTTTTCTATGCTAAGGAATATAGATCTAAGATCTCTTGCATTTGCGGTACCGTAAACCGTCTTTGCTGTAAGTCTCTCAAGGTCAAGAGTGTTTCCAAGCAGTTCGGTTAACTCATCGCGCAACATTCTCTTCTTGACAAGATCAGTAACGGCTACCTGTCGCTTACCTATCTGAACAGGGTTTAACAACGGTTTGAGCAACCATGATCTGAGAAGTCTCGCACCCATTGCCGTCTTCGTCTTATCAAGCACCCAAAGCAATGATCCCTTTTTCTCTTTATTACGCATCGATTCTGTAAGCTCAAGATTTCTACGCGTATTATAATCAAGCTCGAGATACTGTCCCTTTGAATAGATATTGATCTCTCTTGCAAAAGTAATCTCGCTCTTTTGTGTTTCTTTGATATAACAGATCAATGCTCCTACCGCCATAACGTGTTCGGTAGTAGCAAGTCTATCTATTTCATCCGCAAAAACGTTTTTTACGTTATCTCTGCACCTCTCATAAGAGAATAGGCGTCTCATATTGGTATTAACAAGCGAGCCTGACTTGTCCTTGAGGAACTCAATTATTTCCTTGCAATCGTCGTCTCCAACATTAATAATTGCCTCGGACGGATTGTAAGAGGAAAGCTCATTCTTGAGTCTTTGTACCGTATCGTTGCCATCAATGTAGGTGGTAAATACGTCGCCGGTAGAAATGTCAGCAAAGCATACTCCTGCGCATTCCTTACCAAGATAAATCGAAGCAAGGAAATTATTTTGTCCCTCTCTTAAAAGCTCTGCATCGGTAACAGTTCCGGGAGTAACAACTCTTATTACCTCTCGCTTTACAAGACCTACAGCCTGCTTCGGATCCTCAACCTGCTCACATATACCAACTTTATATCCATGTTCTACAAGCTTACCTATAAACACGTCAGCTTTGTGGAAAGGAACACCGCACATAGCGGCTCTTTTTCCATCACCGCATTCTCTACCCGTCAAAACGAGATCAAGAACCTTTGACGCAACTACAGCATCCTCAAAGAAGCATTCGTAGAAATCTCCAAGACGGTAGAAAAGAATATATCCTTCATACTCCGACTTTATTTCAAGATACTGCTTCATCATAGGAGTTACGGTAGTCAACTCACTTCTTTTTTCTATTACTACTGCTGCCATAAACGGCACCTCCGATATTAAAGAAAAGTTATATTAGTGACATCCGGAGCACGTAGAACAATCGTGCGTGCAATTATCCCTCTCACCTGTAATGCAGAACTTGATTTCAGCATTTACGTCAGCCATAAGCTTGTTCATATTCTGCTGTGCAGTTGCAAATGCGATATAAATAGGATCCTTTGATATTTCTCTTGTCAACTCCTCTATTCTCGCGCGAAGATCTGCTATCGCCTTTTCATCAATCTCACCGTTCTCCTTTGAGAATTCCTGTCCAAGAAGTACTCTA
Source organism: Eubacteriales bacterium (assembly GCA_045658205.1). Taxonomy (GTDB): domain Bacteria; phylum Bacillota; class Clostridia; order Oscillospirales; family CAG-272; genus UBA1740. The sequence continues at coordinate 5,742 of JAZOUM010000065.1, forward strand.
TCCGCCTCATACTCACTCATAAGAGACTGAAGCTCTGCGTTGCTATCAAATGCATTCTTCGTTTCATTAAGAGCCTTGATCTCTTCGCTCTTTGCAATTTCCATACCAAGCTGATGTGCCATCTCAATAACTTTAGTCATTTTTATTTACCTCTTTTCAATTAATTATCAATTTTGGTTGCGTAAAGCTCATAAACACCTGCGCGCTCGATTTTTACGCTCATATATTTACCTATCATTGTCTCATCACCTTCAAAATGAACGAGCTTATTAGAGTAGGTTCTTGCATTAACGGTATTCATATTCTTACGTCTTGATAATGAATCCACAAGAACTCTTACCGTCTTGCCAACGTATTTTTCATTATTGGCCAATGATATCTCATCCTGTTGCTTAAGAAGTCGCTCTATTCGTTCTTCCTTAATAGCGATTTCTATTTTATCCTGCATTCTTGCGGCGGGAGTTCCCTCTCGAGCTGAATATTTGAAGGCGTACACCATATCAAATTTAGCCTTGCATAAAACGTCGAGCGTGTCAAGAAAATCCTCTTCGGTCTCTGACGGGAAGCCAACGATAACATCTGTAGAAAGACAAATATCGGGAATACTATGACGCAATTTCTCTACTATTTCAAGGAATCTTTCCCTATCGTACGTTCGGTTCATAGCCTTCAAAATACGATTACTTCCGGATTGCAAAGGCAAATGGAAGTAAGGCGCAATCTTAGGCGAATATCTCTTCATAACTTCGATCAACTTGTCCGAAACATCCTTAGGATGACTCGTCATAAATCTGATTATAAAATCGCCATCGATCTCTGCTATTTTCTGAAGCAAGGTTGCAAAATCGCAATCTCCTTTGTAAGAGTTTACGTTTTGTCCAAGGAGAGTTATTTCTTTTACGCCGTCATTTACAAGCTCACGACATTCGTTAAGTATATCGTCTACCGATCGACTGCGCTCTCTGCCTCTGACGTAAGGAACTATACAATACGAGCAAAAGTTGTTACATCCATACATTATGGAAACCCATGCTTTGTGCAAATATCTGCGTGTTATGGGCATACCTTCCGCGATATCTCCCTTATCCTCGCCTATCACAAAGCTTCGTTTGCTATCTATCAGTCCTCGATAAATCAATTTTGGGATTTGATGCAGCATATTAGGCTCAAGAGTGAAGGTTACGTAATGAAAATCCTTTTTAAGAAGCTCTTTTATATGCTCCTCGGCGGCCATACATCCGCAAACCCCGATAATCAGATCTGCTTTTTTCCTCTTTAAAGCTTTAAATCTTCCAAGCATTGATAAAGCCTTTTCTTCGGCGTGCTGCCTTATGGCGCATGTATTGAGAATGATAAGATCTGCGTCATCAGAAACTTCGGTCCTTTCATATCCCATAGCCTCTGCCATACCGTGCATCTTCTCACCGTCCGCTTCGTTCTGCTGACATCCAAAGGTGAAAATGTATGCTTTCTTTGGTGAATCCGAATTTAATAGTCTGACTTTTTCAATGTACTCGGCGTATTCACCGTTATTAACGTTATATATCATTGTTTCCTCTGCTTTTTGTAAAATAATTTGCGAGCTTATCAGGTGAAAGTCCTACGTAATCGTAAAGATCGCACGGCTCGGTAGGATCGGCAAAATTATCATCTATCGCCGCAATATCGAATTTTACTCCGTTAAGAGCGCCCGTACTCGAAAGCATATTCTTAGTGATCATAGCGGCGCCACCATTCTTTATGCCTTCTTCGACATAAACGACGTGCGTATCTGTGTGGATGTTATTTCTAATAAACTCCACGGCATCTCCATACGGCTTAATGCGTTCTACCAAAATTATACCCGCATCAATCCCCTTTGATTTTAGAATTTCCTTTGCCGCAAATACGTTATTCACTATAGCGCCGTATGTGATAAAAATGTTTGCGGGAGGCGCATCCTGTGAAAAATCACATCTGACTCCAACTTTCTTATTTACGCATACAAAGCGAGAATCTATATTATCTATTTGAGAAGCATTGGGATATCTTACGGCAACAGGTCTATTGGAGTTATACGCGTAACTTACACATTCTCGAAGAGCGTCATAATTTATAGGAGCAAAGATCTCAAGCTCCGGTATATGCGAAAGGAATGATACGTCGAATATACCGTGGTGAGTAGCGCCATCCGAAACGGCGAGACCTGCCCTATCTATGAACATTTTAACCGATAAGCGCTGCAAAGCAATATCGTGCAATATATTGTCGTACGCACGCTGTAGGAAAGTAGAATAAATAGCGGTAAATGGCTTAAGACCGTTTGCGGCAAGACCGGCAGAAAACGTCAAGGCATGCGCCTCTGCTATACCTACGTCAAAATATCTATCCGGGTAGCTCTTCTCAAAATCTGCAAGTCCGGTACCTATACCCATAGCCGCCGTAACCGCTACGACGTCGCTTTTTTCTTTGGCAAGCTTTATAAGCGAATCAGCAAATACAGAATGGAACTTAGTATCACCTTCCGAATTATTAGCAATGGAGTGGAATCTCTCGGGATAGCTCTCCGCCTCTGAAAGGCCCTTGCCCTTTGTTGTTTTTACGTGTACTACCACGCACTTACCAAGCTCTTTGGCCTTTATCAAAGCCTTTTCGACCTTTTTCTCATCATTACCGTCTACAACGCCAATGTAATAAAATCCAAGATCCTCAAAATAATTAGTCTTATATATCAACCTTTTCAACAAGGATTTTGCAAACGATAGCGCCGAAGCGATAGGCTTACCTATCAGCGGTATATGGTTTAAGAACGTCCTTGTGTTTTCCTTGGCTGTAATATATCTTTTAGAGCTTCTGAACCCGGATAAATAGGATGCGAAGGCGCCCTTGTTGCTCGATATAGACATACCGTTTTCGTTAAGGACAATGACAAGCTTTAATTCAGGCTTACAGTTATTGATAGCTTCGTGGATCATTCCTCCGGTAAAGGCGCCGTCTCCTACAACAGCAACGGTGTAGTTGTCCTTTCCTTGCAATTTATCACTTTCAGCGAAGCCAAGAGCCGCAGATATGGAGGTTGAACTATGTCCTGCGCCAAACGCGTCATGCTCACTCTCACTTCTGCGAGTAAATCCGGAAAGTCCACCGGGAGTTCTCAGCTTGTCAAACTCATTTTTTCTTCCCGTAATAAGTTTATGGACGTAGCTCTGATGACCTACGTCGAAAATTATGTGGTCCTTTGGCGAATCAAAAACTCGATGTATCGCTATACTTAGCTCCACCGCGCCGAGATTTGAAGCGAGATGTCCACCGCTTTTCCCAACCTTATCAATCAAGAACTCACGTATTTCACCGGAGAGCTTCTCTGCGCCCTCAAAGGACAGCGCTTTAACGTCCGATATTGAATTTATGTTATCCAAAATTTCGTAACTCATAATTACGTTATCCTCTCCGATGTTTTTTAAGCAGTGGGCGCTTTGCCTATGATTTTGACGTAAGCGCGATAGAATGCGGAATAATCACCGAATCCCACCTTGTATGCGGCGCCCGAAGCAGTTTCTCCCTGTTCTATGAGCTGCTTTGCATACATAACGCGCTTGTGGTTTATGTATCCGTGCACAGATACCCCGTTATGCTTCTTAAATGCGCGACATAGGTAGTATTTGCTTACAAAAAAGCGTCGCGCCAATGTATCTAAACTTATGTTACGTGTAATATTCTCATTGAGATATCTGATTACACGAGCGCCAAGCTCACCCTCGTTTATCTCGATTTGCTCTCCACCAGAAACCGATAAAAATACCATAAGCTCCGAGAGAAGCATTTTAATATATATATTCCTTTCGTTATCCGGAAGCGACTCTGTGGTATCAAATCGTTCAAAGATAGGAAGAATATTTTTCGATAAGGCATTGGCGGTATAAACCTTGCCGCTCCCCTCTACTCCATCGAGTATCGTTCTAAATAACGTTAACGCGTCCTCGACGAGATACTTCTCGGAAAAATGAATCACGTATCTTTCATATTCCGAATTTTCATCAAGCTGCAACGAATGGTACTCAAACGGTCTTATAACAAGAAGCGTTCCCGGTTTTATATCAAACGACGTTCCCTCTATCATAAATCTGCCTGTTCCGCTAAGAACGTACAGTACCTCATAGTTATCGTGGCAATGTCGATTGTCAAGGCATAGCGGAGGCTCTTTGTCCATTGTGTAACTGAAGTCAAAGTCCTCTGCTGAATACGAGCATTTTTTCAACGTATTATCTCCTAAAAATTGTTTTCGCGTCGAGCTTATGCTCGAACGCATAACTATCTATTGTACATTATAGCACAGTTGAGCAATTTTTGCAATAGTTTTTGCAATCGTTACAATAAAAAGTTATTAATATTTTATTGCAATTGTGAAAATAGTATGATAAAATTGATTTGTAAGCATTTTTTTGGAGGTATAAGATGAAGCTTGGCGCTCAATTTTACTCTATAAGAGATAATACGACTACTCCGGAGGACCTATACAAGACCTTTGAGGCGATAAAAAAAATCGGATATGACGTAGTACAAATGTCAGCTATATGCCAAATCGAGCCGGAGCTGTTAAAATCCTACTCCGAGGAATTCGATCTTCCTATTACCTGTACGCATTCCCCTTACGACAGGATAGTTAACGATACAGACAACCTCATCCGAGAGCATCAGATATACGACTGTCCCACCATCGGACTTGGTATGATGCCACGCGATTTTATCGAAGGCAAGAGGGTGTATGAATTTATAGATTCCATAAAGGAGCCTCTGAAAAAGATAAAGGCGGCGGGACTCAATTTCGCCTATCACAACCATGCGTTTGAATTTGAAAAGGTGGATGACAAGCTTATATTTGATATTCTTATCGATGAGTTACCTGAGCTTGATTTTATTCTCGACACCTATTGGGTAAAATACGCGGGCTATGATTACCTCGACTATATAAAGCGTCTCGGCAGTGAGCGCATCAAAAACGTGCACTTCAAGGATATGGAAAGCGAACCGCAAGGCGCTATATGCGCATGTGGAAACGGAGTCATCGACTTTGCTCCGGTAATCAGACTCTGCGACGAGCTTGGTATAGTAAACGCTCTCATCGAGCAGGACAACGCGCCGGATTCCGGTGACTCAATCGGTCAGATGGAAATCGGGTACAAAAATTTGAAACCACTCTTTTAAGGAGAAAAATATGGCAAAATTTGTTCTTTCAGCATTTGCAGACGAGGCAGGAAGCTCACTTGATGATCAGATCGCGGCGCTCAAAAGAAACGATATCGGCTACATAGAGCCAAGAAATATAAACGGTAAGCCCATACTCACGCTCACCGATCAGGAGCTTTTTGAGGTAAAACACGAGCTTGACAAAAACGGTATCAAGGTCAACTCACTTGGTTCGCCTATCGGAAAATATCCGATCAAGGAGCCGTTTGATAAGCATCTTGTTGATTTTAATCGCGCTATAGAAGTATGCAAGCTTCTCGGTACCGACAAAATGAGAATGTTTAGCTTCTTCGTAGAGCAATCCGAGCTTAAGGTGTACCGTGACGAGGTAATCGCACGCCTTACAAAAATGTGTGAGATTGCAAAGGAAAACGGTATAACGCTCTGCCACGAAAATGAGTCGGCTATATACGGTCAGAATCCGGAAGAAATGCTCGATCTAATGACAAGCGTAACCGGACTTGCAGGTATTTTCGACCCCGCTAACTACCGTATGAATAATTGCGACGTTATGGCGGGAATCGATGCAACGCTCAAGAATCTCGCCTATCTCCACATTAAGGACGCCATCTATGAGTCACAGGTCATAGTACCTGCCGGAGACGGAGAAGGCAAAATAGCCGAAATCTTAGATATAGTCAATAATGCGACCGACGGAGTCGTATATCTCACCCTTGAGCCTCACCTCTTCCTCTTCGACGCATATAAGCTGATCGACGATCACGAGCTCAAAGGAAAATACACGTTTAAGAACAATAGCGAATCCTTCGATTTCGCGGCAAACGCGCTCAAGGAATTGCTTAAGCAAAACGGATACGAAAAGGACGGTAACAACGAATGGAAAAAGTAAGATTTGGCATAGTAGGATGCGGCAACATGGGTACCGGACACGCCAAGAACTTCCGTGAAGGAAAGATTGATAACGGCGTACTTAGCGCAGTATGCGATATAAACCCCAAAAAGCTTGTTCCCTTCAAGGAAAGATTTGGCGATAGCATCTCTTACTTTGAAAGCGCGGATGAGATGTTCAAATCGGGACTTTGCGACTGCGTAATAATCTGCACTCCTCATTATTCTCACACAGACCTTGCTATCTCCGCTCTTGATCACGAGCTTAACTGCATCGTTGAAAAGCCCGCGGGCGTGTATACTTTGCAGGTAAAGGAAATGCTTGCAAGAGCCGAAAAATCCGATAAAATACTTGGTATAATGTTCAACCAGAGAACCAACCCGGCATTCAAGACGATGAAGAAGATGATTGCAGACGGCAAGGTTGGCGATATAAAGCGTACAAACTGGATTATCACCGATTGGTATAGAACTCAATATTATTACGACACAGGCGCTTGGAGAGCTACCTGGGTAGGCGAAGGCGGCGGAGTCCTCTACAACCAGGCTCCTCATCAGCTCGACCCCTTCCAATGGATCATCGGTATGTAGCCCTCCATGGTACACGCATTCTGTCATTTCGGTAAATGGCACGATATCGAGGTAGAGGAC
>JAZOUM010000066.1:0-32599 GCA_045658205.1 Eubacteriales bacterium
TTTTCACACATAATGTGCTTGCCTGCCGCAAGGCACTCCTCTACCTGAGCTCTGTGCTGCTGGTCGGGAGTTGCGATAAGTACAGCGTTGATCTCCTTATTGTTAACTATATCGTGATAATCCGTAGTACGCTTTTCTGCGGGAATACCGGTCTCTTCACCAACCTTGGCAAGAGTCTCCTCGTTGATATCGCAGATCATACCGATCTCTGCTCCGTAATTGATAGCGCCCTTAAGATGATGAGCGCCCATGCCAAGACCGATAACGCCTACTACTAACTTTTCTACCTTCATTTTAGTTTCTTCCTTTCGAAAATATTTTTTTTACAATAACATTATACCAAAACTATTACTATTTTCAAATGATAAATCCATAACAATAATATGTAAAATCGATAAAATATGCTCATTTTTAGGCAAAAAAGTTTTTAATTTTTCATTTTTTAACTTGCAAGATCTCGTCTATTGTGGTATAATTTATAAAAAAAGCAAAGGAGAAAGATATGAGCAACGTGCGTCTTAAAGAAATACTGCGTGATTTTTATACGGTATCCGGCATGGATATATCCGTAGTAGACCGAGATTTTCACACACTCTCCTTAACAAGAAGCCCTGATGCGTCACTATGCACAGCGATACATAGAAACGCGAGATCCATAGATGAATGCAAGGCGTCAGACATAGAAAGACTTAGCTATGCAAGAAGCACTCACAAGCCGATACTCTATACCTGCCCCTTTGGAATAACCGAAGCGATAGTACCGATAGTAAGAGATGACGAGGCTATAGGATACATCATATCCGCGCTCGGTATAGAGTGTGGAAAGGAAAATAACGTTAGCGCTCTATGCTCCCGATTTGGCGAGGTTGATAAATACACCGAGCAAGTTATAAGCGAGTCGCGTAAGCTTTCCGAAGAGGAGCTTGGAGCATTTTTTAATATGATGAAAATGCTTGCCGACTATATAGCGAATGACGACACGCTAATAGTGGATGAAGAAAGCATCGGTCAGCTGATAAAAAAATACGTTAAGGGCAACCTGACAAAAAAGCTTTCGCTTAAAAATATCGCCAAAAATCTTCACTGCAGTACAGTAACCTTGACCGAGCACTTTAAGTCTGAATTCGGTTATACGATCAATGAATACATAACAAGAAAAAGAATGGAGCTGTCGGAAAAATTACTTTTAACAACCGACAAGCCGCTCCGAGAAATTGCCGCGCTCACAGGCTTTGCCGACGTGGAATATTTCTCAAGAACCTTTAAAAAGCATCACGGAATTTCCCCTGCATCATGGCGCAGAGAGAAAGGAAAATCCCATAGTGATAATACGTAAAAGCACCGCAAACGACATAGATGAAATAATGGAAATATACGCCGCCGCAAGAGAATTTATGAGAGTTAACGGCAACGGAAATCAGTGGGGATCTACACACCCTGCGCGAGAGCTTATCGAAGCAGACATTGTGTCAGAACGTAGCTACGTTGTCGTTGAAAACGATGAAATTATCGGAACGTTTTTCTTTGAAGCAGGTGAGGAAAAATGCTACAAAAAGATCTATAATGGCGAGTGGCTCAATAACGAAAAGTACGGCGTAATTCACCGAATCGCTATGAAATATCAAGGCAGAGGGATAGCCACCTTTGTATATGACTATTGCTATAGCATAATTAAAAATCTAAAAATAGACACGCATAAATGCAATCTGCCAATGCAAAAATCGCTTGAGAAAAACGGCTTTAAGTATTGCGGCGTAATTCTCCTTGAAAGCGGTGACGAGCGAATTGCGTATCAAAAAGGTAATGTGAAATAATGGAAAAATATACAGAAACGGTACGTGGTATTTCGGGTGAAATGAAAATACGCGAATACCTGAAAAAACGACTTGGGCTATCTACCTCGCTTATAGCTCAGGTTAAGTATGATAACGTAAAGCTGAACGGCGAAATCGTGTATATGCGCGCTATTGTAAAAAACGGCGACGTAATAGAGATCACGCTTCCCGATGAGGACAGCGAGTGTGTCGAGCCTATGGACGTGCCTATCGAAATAGTGTACGAGGACGAATATATAATAGCGGTAAACAAGCCGAAAAATATGCCCGTACATCCTTCTCGCGGCAATCATCTTCCGACCGTCGCAAACGCGATACGCTCATATATCGGACGTCCCTTTGTTTTCAGAGCGATAAATCGTCTTGACCGAGACACATCCGGCATTGTGCTTATAGCTAAAGATAGGATAAGCGGCGCCAAGCTCTACCAAGCGATGAAGGAGCGGCGCTTTGAAAAGACCTATCTCGCGGTAATAGAAGGTGTCCCGAGCGATAAACACAGCTTTATTGACGCTCCCATCGCCAGAGAGGCGGAGGGCGAGATGCGCCGAGTGGTGCGTGAGGACGGAAAGAAATGCGTAACGGAATACGAGCTTGTCGAGGCATACCAAAACGGCACGTCCTTGATAAAGGTCATACCGCACACAGGCAGAACGCATCAGATAAGAGTACACATGGCGCATATAGGTCATCCTCTTGTGAATGACTTTTTATACGGTACAAGAGGCGAGGATACGTATTCTTTGCATTGCGCATCGCTATCCTTCCCTCACCCGTTTACAAATGAAACCATTACCGTAGTGGCAAAAGTGCCGTAAGCTTAAAATAAAGGACGAATTAATGTAGTTAAGGAAAATAATTTTGAAGAAACAACAAATCCTGATATAGATAGATATTCTTACGAGGACGAAGACGGTACAAAGCATATACTGACAAAATCAGAAACGAGTGAAAACACTTACATTGATACGTCAGGGCTTAATATGGAGTTTAAGATCGAGTCTGATAAGATTTTTTTAATAGATGACTCGCAATTCACAAAAACATTCGTTCCGGTAGAAATGGATATATCTCTGTACGTCACATCAGCTTGGTGCTTATCGGAGATAACGGACGATTACGGGAATAAGCTCTTATTCTCACTTGATCAATACGCAAGACCTACATCCGTTTCATTTAAGCCCACAAACGCTTCGCAGAGCACTGTTTTGCTGAATTTGGTATATGATAATTCGAATCGACTAAGCTACATCTATAACCCCACAACGATGGATTCTGTTGTTTTAAGGTATTCCGAAAGCTATGACGGAAATATAATCACAGCCGGAGGAAAATATCTTCGTCAGGTTGAATTTTTAAGCGGCATTCACACTACAAGCGAAGAAACAACGGTAGCTAACATAGCGGCATATCAACGTTATAATTACAACAATACCAACATTGCAGTAACTGCCTCCTATTCTTACACTTATGATGTAAACGGCAAAATAACAAAAATCACCGACGATGCATTAAATAAAAAAATTCGTTACAGTTGGAATGAAGACAAGATATCTACGGCTTGGGAAGAAGCAAATTCACTAATGGGACAAGCAGCGGTCCTAACTTATGCTTCAGACTGCACTACCGTCAGAAGCTCCGGAAATGATGATGTAATACTTAACAGCGACGACGTGCTTACTCGATATATCTTCGATGAAAAAGGCAGAACGGTATCTATGTATTCCACATCCATAGACGGCAGCGTGATATACGGAGCTACCTCGGGAACGTATGATGACGATGTGCGTGAAAATAGTTTGAAGTATAAAACCGTCCTTGGCGGAACATCGATAAACTATCTTTTAAACGGAGATTTTGAGGAATTCAATTCTGATAAAACCTTTAAATACTGGAATCAAAGCAGCAGAGTTTCACGGGGTGCCAATTACTCTCTTGATGAAGGCTATAACGCGCCGTTCTTTATCCCTGTAAGTACAGTAGATGCATCTATATCTCAAATAGTATTTTTACCTGCGGGAAGCTACAATCTCTCAATGATCTATGCATCAAGATATTGTACTATGTATCGCGCAGAAATTATACTGTCATCTGTAGTCGGCTCAAGCTTCGCTCATCTGGAAAGCTTATCTCTAAATGAAAATTCCGCTAATAAAAAGGTAGACTATTCAACATCATTTGAAGTTGAAAACTTTGTAGATGGCGGAGATTTCATAGAGGTTAAAATTATCGTAACATGCGATACTTTTGAAAAAAGCGCCGATTTCTACGTAGATAACGTTATGCTTTGCAGTTCTGAGGGAGCAAGCGATTACTCACTCGTATCCTACGGCGGATTTAATGCTACATCGTATGGAAATAACGCAAATGATATTGTGGGCATTGATGGATACTGGAGTGGTGAATCCGAATCGTTTGAATACGTAAACATATCTTCGGACATACCGGAATTTTCAGATGTACTAAAAATAAAAAAGAATAATGGCGAGGCTATAGTAAAGCAACGAATCTATCAGATAAATGATTTTGATCTTACTCATTACGCAACAGAAGACTTCAAAAGTAACGCCTATCATAATTACATAGTTTCCGGCTTCGCTTACGCTCCAACCGGTGTATCAAGTGATACCGGCAGTTCAAAATTCCGTATAGGCATAGATGTTTATTATTATCAAGGATCTGAAAAGGAAGACGTAATAAAAACCTATTATTTCGATTTTCTCTCAGATATTGCGACTTGGCAGTTTATCAGTGGAATGTTCAGCACCGACTATACTCCCGAGGATGCCAACGATAAAAATAAATACAACTGTGTAAGGGCTATAGACATTTTTTGTGAGTACAGTAATCAGGCAAACTGTGACGCGTATTTTGATAATATTTCCGTTATCAGAGCGGATTCCGATAATTACGAGGAATATTACTATTACAGCGAAGGCTCTTCAAAAGGCTTGTTAGCTATGACGTATACCACGTCGTATGCGGAGTATTACGTTTACGACGAATATAAAAATCTCACGGCCGTAGCTACAAGCGACGGCGATATGGTACTATACGAATACGATACGGGCGGAGCAAACAAAAGGCAACTCAATGCCGAGATACAGTGCGAATATTCATATGACGGAGCATATTATTTACCACTCGATTACGAGGATCCGGTCGCTGCCGTAAGTAAATACTACAAGTCAAAAACTGAATATACGTACGATCAGTACGGTAACAATACGAGCATCACTATTTACCCGTTAAATAAAGATAGCGCCAATCTTCCTGCCGGAAGCAAAAAAATGCAGTCATCTGCTACCTATGATACCATTACAACCTCGGTTATGTTCGGTACTATTTTATCCGAAACCGATTTTGACGGAACAACAGTCTATTACTACTACGATGCAGACACCTGTAGACTGCAAGCTACGATGAACTCATCCTCCTACAACGGACTTGTGTATACCTATGATCGCAAGGGTGCCCTCGAATCGGTATTTCCCGGTTATTATGTTTCTGATAGGATGTTTTCCTCGGTAAGCAGTGCCGAAAGGGTGGACTATACTTATGGAGAGGATAATCTTGTAAACGAGATAAAAACGAACAGTACTACTTATGGTCTGAGCTACGATTCGTTTGGAAACAAGGTCAGTTTTGACATAGGCGACAGCGAGATAGCCTCCTATGAATATAACCAAAATAACGGCAAACTGATAAAAACAAACTATGCAAACGGATTTAGCGTAGAATATGTATACAATGCTCTTGAAATGGTGAAAGAGATATGGTATAATAACAGTGACGGAACAAGAGTCAAAGCTTATGAATATGAGTATACAATATACGGAAATATCCGTTGTATTAAGGATAATATAAGCGATACACAAACCGAGTATACTTATGATGATAGGAATCGTGTAACGGTTATCTCAAGCACACGTAAAGGAGATACTGCTAACGGCATACTTAGCTACAATGAGTTCAATGCTGACGGTAATTTGAACCGCACTACTGTGTACGTAGACCTATGTAGCGGCGACTCAGATGATACGCACGTTTCATATTTACGCTACTATAACGCAGATCTGCGGGATATGTCTCGTTACCACATATCCGGCAGAAACGTAACCGCATCAATCGGTTTTACCTACGACGAGTTTCACAGGCTCTCCTCGAGTGTATTTGGGCTTGAATCCTTTGTTGCAAGGTATGAATACGAGTACAAGACAAACGGTGACAAGACTACTCCGATTGTAGAAAGCGTAACTACCGTTATAAACGATACATCAACTAAAACGGTTAACTATACCTACGACTACGACGGTAATATAACCAAGATAACCTATAGTGACGGCAAGGTTATAGAATACACCTACGACAAGCTCGGACAGCTTACAAGTGAGAAAAATGATCTCACCGGAAAATATGTTGAGTACTCATACAGCCTTGCGGGTAATATAGAGTTTATAAAAGAGTATCCCAAGGACAGTATAAACGAGGATAGCTGCACCGTTAAAAACTATATCTACAATAATACCAAGTGGGGAGACCTGCTTACGTTTTATAACGGAGTGAGCATAAGCTATGACGAGATAGGCAATCCTATAAGTTATTTCAATGGTGCTCGATATACGTTTGGTTGGCAAGGCAGAAGGCTCGTTAGTGCAAAAGTTGGCGCAAAGAATATGAGCTTTACCTACAACGATGACGGCTTAAGAGTAAGCAAAACCGTCAATGGAGTAACTACCAACTATTACTACCAAGGCTCACTTTTATATGCGGAAGAGACCAATTCGCAAATAACTGTTTACTTATATGACCAAAACGGAGCACCTATAGGATTCCAGTATCGTAGTGCAAGCTACGAAAAGGACGTATGGGATGTTTATGCGTATGAGAAAAACATCTTCGGTGACGTTGTTGCGGTTTACGATAACGACGGAGAATTAATCATCTCCTACACCTACAATGCATGGGGAGAGTGCAAGACTACGGTGCATTCATCGGTACCTACCGCTGTAGCGAATAATCCTTATAGATATAGAGGATATTACTACGATGTAGATCTCGGCATATATTACCTCCAAAGCAGATATTATGATGCTAAAACTTGCAGGTTCATAAGTGCTGATGGATATGCTTCAACCGGACAAGGTTTGCTCGGTTACAATATGTATGCGTACTGTGGGAATAATCCACTAAACAGAATTGACCAAGCAGGACAATTTTGGAGCGAAATTTTTGGGTTTGCAAAAGCAACCGTTACCGAAATTGGAAGGATTATGGGAGTTATATCTCCTGCTTACGCTGGATGTGGTATAATAGCAATAGCTGATGGAGCACTTCCTAATGGAGATATAGTTGCTATAACAGGAGCTGCATTACTTACGGTAAGTGCTATAGGATATGGAATTTATCTAACAACAAAGGCACCATCTCTTTTTGTTCCAAATGTTGAAGAAAAGTCCGATACAACAGTTATTCCCAAGGAATCGAACGGCCCTCTGATTTTCCCAGTTAATCCAAATACTTTCAATCCTGTTGGATTAGTTAAAGTGAGTAGAGTGGGGACAAAGAATGGGGTATTTATTAGTTGGATGGATCCACTCACAAATACCGAAGTATTTCGTTGGGATGAAAATCCTAATTACGCAAATGGTCCACATTACCATATACACGGAACAGGTCATTATTATCCTGGAATGATTATACCTGAACCTTACGCAACAATTTATTTTCCATTCAGTTAGTTGGGAGGATGCAATGTCAAGGTATAACAAAAGTAATATCAAAGAGTTAAAAGACTATTTTTGCCACAGCTGTGTTCATGATGCAAAATTGAAAAATATTAAATATGACTACGGCGAAGATACGGTTAAAATCGAATTATTTAATCCAATTTTTGATATTAAGATTAACTTAACTTTCCTAAATATAGGAATTATGTTCGCAATTAAAGGTGATTGGTCCGAAAATCGTGAAACAATAATTTCACTTACTGCCGAAGAAGATTTTTCATACTTACAAAACTATAATATAAAGCACAGCGAATATATGGAGGATTCTCTTTACCTGTTGTTTCAAATGTTTTCTGGAGATGAATTGCATATTGTGTCAAAAGAAGTAATTATTGAGGTCAATAATAAATATTGATTTGTTAATCGCACCACACTAGTCAACATCATGTTTTATCACCCAAACATAGCCTTTTGTCAGAATTTAAACTTCCTATTTCATTTTCATTGATTTTTTCAAAGAGCCCGATTCGTCGGGCTCTCTTTTTGCTTTTGTGGTATAGCTAAAAACAACGGCAAACTTATAAAAACAAACTACTTAGTCCAAAAGAAATATAATCGCTCCACATATTTGTATATAAAAGCCCCTCAGAGCAGTCATTAAAGTTTTCAGACTTCCACTCTGAGGGGCAATATTATTTAAGTTAAGCTTTTATATATTATTTCAAACCAAGTAGGCGCATAAGGCCGTCCTCGTCAAGAACGGTGACGCCAAGCTCGTTTGCTTTAGTAAGCTTTGATCCGGCTTCCTCACCGGCTACAACGTACGACGTCTTTTTGGAGACACTGCCGGAAACCTTACCGCCTGCCTGCTTTATCAAGGCGGATGCCTCGTCTCTGGTCATAGTGGGCAAGGTGCCGGTAAGAACGAAGGTGAGTCCCTGAAGAGTCTCTTCTCTCTCCTCTGCATTAGCGTCGGTCTTGAGTCCAAGCTCGATAAGTCTTTGGATAAGCTCACGCGAGGAATCATCTGCAAAGAACTCAACAAGAGCAGCCGCCGTTATCTCACCGATATCCTCTATAGCGGTGAAATCCTCCACGGTAGCCGACATACACGCCTCTATAGTTCTCATTTTCCTCGCTATGGATTCAGCGGCAACCTCTCCGACCTGTCTTACGCCAAGCGCGTAAAGAAGTCTTTCAAGTCCTCTTGATTTTGAATCTGCGATCGCGTTTACGAGGTTTTCCGCGCTCTTTTTACCCATTCTCTCAAGAGTCTCTATATCCTCAACCGCAAGGGTATAAAGATCTGCGATATTTTCTATCTTTCCGCTTGAAAGAAGCAGCTCTACGACCTGAGGACCAAGACCGTCGATGTTCATCGCTCCCTTAGACGCGAAATGGACTATACCTCTGGCATTTTGCGCAGGACATCCCGCATACACACAGCGGATAGCCGCGCCGTCTCCACACTCGTCTCTAACAACTGGATGACCGCAGGATGGACAAACACTCGGCATCTCAAACGGAAGCTCACTGCCATCCCTCTCGCTCTTCACACTCTCGAGTATCTCAGGAATGATCTCTCCCGCCTTTCTGACAACAACGACGTCTCCGATCCTTATATCGCGCTCTGTAATAAAGTTTGCGTTATGAAGAGTGGCTCTCGACACTGTAGTTCCTGCAAGTCTCACGGGCTCGAGATTAGCCGTAGGAGTCAAAACGCCTGTTCTTCCTACCTGTACGTCTATGGAGATGAGCTTAGTTCTCTTTTCTTCCGGGGGATATTTATATGCTACAGCCCATTTGGGTGTGCTTGTTCCCTCTCCAACTGTTTTTCTGCCTGCGAGATCATTTACCTTAATAACGGCGCCGTCCATATCAAATGAAAGCTCCGGACGCTTTTCACCAAGATAAGCTACGTGTTCTGCTACGGCATCGTATCCCTTAGCCGATACGACCTCGGGAAGCGTAGTAAAGCCAAGCTCTTTCAGCCTATCGAGAGTTTCGATATGAGTTAAAGGCTTTCTGCCATCTAAATATATATCGCCCTCTTGAAGATTAAATACGAATATAGCGAGCCTGCGAGATGCCGCGATCTTGGGATCAAGCTGACGGAGCGAGCCCGCCGCCGCGTTTCTCGGATTTGCAAAGAGTGAAAGTCCCTCTGCCTCTCTAATCTCATTGAGCTGATCAAATACAGCTCTTGGCATATATACCTCGCCTCGTACGCAAAGGTACGGGATAGGCTCATTAAGCTCAAGAGGTATCGTTTTGATAGTCTTGAGGTTCTCGGTTACGTCCTCACCTACAAATCCGTCGCCTCTGGTAGCGCCACGCACGAACTTACCGTTTTCGTACACAAGCGATACCGACAAGCCGTCAATTTTAGGCTCTACGGAATATTCCGCTCCACCGAGTATAAGATCCGTCTTTGCGATAAAGTCTGCCAGTTCATCATAAGAAAATACGTCGGTAAGGCTACCCATCTGAATGTTATGAGTAAACTTCTCAAATTTATCAAGAGCCTTTCCACCAACTCGCTTGGTAGGAGATGTCGGTGAATCAAGCTCCGGGAACTGCGCCTCAAGATCGCCAAGCTCTCTGAACATAGCGTCGTATTCGTAGTCGGATATAACGGGCGCGTCGTTCTCGTAATAGAGCTTTGAGTTATATATGATCTGATCTCTCAGATATTTAATTCTGCTTTCAGCTTCCTTAAAATTCATATCGATTCCTTTCGTGAAAACAGGTTCGGTTTTCAATTATATATTTTATCATCTTTAAGTTTATTTGTCAATCAAAAATCATAAAGGTTTTCTTCGATTTCTATTGACTTTTTTCGATTCGTAATTATAATATAGTTGTATGACTTTACAGGAGGTCTTAGCCCGTGTTTAAATGCGATAAAATTTCGCTTAAGCAGTTTCTGATGATCAATCTCGGCGTCCTTATGATGGCGATGGGAGTGTATTTTTTCAAAGCCCCTAACGGCTTTGCTACCGGAGGTGTCAGCGGTATAGCCATTATACTCGCGAAAATTCCGTTCAGCGCAAAGATCGGAATGACACAGTCCTTATATATGCTTATCATAAACGTAGTGCTTCTCATACTCGGCGTTATCATTTTGGAGAAAAAGTGCGGATTCCTTACTATATACTGCACTCTTATGCTTTCGCTTGAGAACCTTGCGTTTGAAATGTTCTTACCTATAGATATTATCAGCGGTGGCGCGACTCTTACAAATCAGCCTTTGCTTGAGCTTGTATACGCAGTTCTCCTTACCGGTATCGGATCTGCTCTGCTTTTCAAGAACAAGGCGTCATCCGGCGGTACCGACATCATTGCTCTCATACTTAAAAAGCACACCAATCTTAACGTAAGCCAGGCGCTTTTGGCTACCGACGTGCTTATCGCGGCAAGTACCTTTATCGTTTACGACCACGTATCCGTCGGTCTTTACGCCATGCTCGGTCTTTTCGCTAAGGTATTCGTAATCGACGATATTCTTGACTCTATTAACATGTGCAAGGCGTTTACCATTATCACAACCAAGTCCGAGGAGATAGAAAGCTATATACTCCACGAGCTTCAGCACAGCGCCACTGCCCTGAAGGGAGAGGGTATCTACACTCATCAGGACAAGCAGGTTATTATGACGGTGTGCAAACGCTTTGAATCTATAAAGCTGCGCCGCAAGATAAAGAAGATCGATCCCAACGCATTCATAATCATAACAAAAACCAGCGAGATCTTTGGAAAAGGATTCTGGTGATCAACGTAATAAAAGTAATAGCGAAGGCACCTTGCTTTGTGCCTTCGCTATTACTTTTACCGTTTTTTTATGAATGTTAGCGAGCTTAAATTCCAAGCTTTTCAAGCGCCGCAAGCTTGATCGCGAGAGTAAGTATCTCACAAGCAAGGTCAAGCTCCTCGTCCGTCGGATACGTAGGAGCGAGTCTGAGATTGGAGTCATCGGGATCAACACCGTACGGGAAGGTTGCGCCTACCGCAGTCAAAGTCACACCGGCGCCCTTGGTAAGCTCGTAAACTCTCTTTGCCGTGCCCTTCATAGTATTTACCGAGATGAAATAGCCGCCGCGCGGCTTGGTCCACTCGCAGATATCGAGTCCGTTAAGCTCCTCGAGTCGCGCAAGAGCTATCTTGAACTTTTTCTTTATCATAGCGCCGAGTGTCAGCATATGCTTACGCATAACGTCGGGAGTATTGAAGAAGCGAATGTGTCTGAGCTGATTGAGCTTGTCATATCCTATAGTCTGCACACCGAGAAACGGAAGTATCTGCTTACGGTTATTTTCACTCGCCGCCATAAACGCCACTCCGCCTCCGGGATAGGTAACCTTAGAAGTAGAAGAATAATAAAAGACTCTGTCCTCTGTTCCGTATTCCTTGCATATCTCAAAAATATCTGCGAGCTCATCCTGCTTTTTTTCCGTGAAATCGTGAATGCCATAGGCATTATCCCACATAATTCTGAAGTCCGTAGCGCCGCATTCCATAGAAGCAAGACGTCTGACAGTTTCTTCAGAATAGGTACAACCGGTAGGATTGGAATACTTGGGAACGCACCAAATACCCTTAACCTTCGGATCGCGCGCAAGTCTCTCTACCTCATCCATATCGGGACCGGTAGGAAGCATTTTTACCGTAAGAAGCTCAAAGCCGAGCACCTCGGTAACCTTGAAATGACGGTCATATCCGGGAGCTACGCAGATCCACTTCAAGCCATCCTCCTTGCACCAAGGCTTTTCGGAGCCGTACACTCCAAACAGCATCGCTCGGGTGAGAGTATCGTGCATAAGCTGTAGCGACGAGTTACCGCCAACCATTATGTCCGCCTCATTGAGTCCCATCGCATCGGCAAAGAATTTTTTCATCTCGGGCAATCCGTCGACAACTCCGTAATTTCGACAGTCAAATCCGGACTCAGAATAATAGTTTTTCTCAAAATCAACGGACAAAAGTCCATCGCTTATATCAAGTTGCGAAGCGTTTGGCTTTCCTCTTGAAAGATCAAGAGATAGATTCTTTTCAACGTACGAGTTATACGTCTTTATAAGCTGGTCGTAAATTTCTCTTCTCTCGGCGGAAGTAAGTTCCTTATAGCTACTCATATTCTCCCTCATCTGATCGACATAAGCTTTTTGCTTTTTCTGCCATCAAATCCTGCATTTTGCAAGTTAAACATTCATTTTCCTACATTATATAACATTTAAAAGTAAATTTCAAGTCATTTTTGCAAATTTCTGAATAAAAACTTGCATTCTCTGTTTTTTACACATTTTACAATAATAGCGAGTCATTTTTTCTGTTTCTCTTGACAAAGCTCCACTTTTGTTATATAATTTATCTGCTAAAATATCTTGTGAAAGGTTTTTTTATTTTATTATGGCTGAAAATAAAAAATTAGTTGAACAAATCACCTCTATGGATGAGGATTTTGCTAAGTGGTACACCGACATTGTAAAGAAGGCTGACCTCATCGATTATTCAAGCGTAAAGGGATGTATGATCATCCGTCCCTACGGATACGCAATCTGGGAAAACATCCAGAGAATCCTTGACACCAGATTCAAGGAGACCGGAGTAGAAAACGTATATATGCCTATGTTCATTCCCGAATCCTTGCTCACTAAGGAAAAGGAGCACGTAGAGGGCTTTGCGCCCGAGGTTGCATGGGTAACACACGGCGGTAGTGAAAGACTCACCGAGAGACTCTGCGTAAGACCCACCTCCGAGACTCTCTTCTGCGAGCATTACGCTAATATCATCAAATCCTATAGAGATCTTCCTAAGGTATACAACCAGTGGTGCTCTGTTGTTCGTTGGGAAAAGACTACCCGTCCCTTCCTCCGTTCCCGTGAGTTCCTCTGGCAGGAGGGTCACACCATGCACAGAACTGCAGAGGAGGCTGAGGCAAGAACGGTACAAATGCTTAACCTCTACGCAGACTTCTTCGAGAAGGATCTCGGTATCCCCGTAGTTAAGGGTAGAAAGACCGATAAGGAAAAGTTTGCAGGTGCTGAAGCTACATATACCGTAGAAGCTCTTATGCACGACGGTAAGGCTCTTCAGGGCGGTACCTCCCACAATTTTGGCGACGGATTCGCAAAAGCGTTCAACATCCAGTATCTTGACAACGACAATACCCTCAAGTATCCTCATCAGACCTCTTGGGGTGTTTCTACACGTATCATCGGCGGTATCATCATGACCCACGGCGATGACTCCGGTCTTGTGCTTCCTCCCGCGGTAGCTCCTATTCAGGTTGTTGTTATCCCTGTTCAGCAGCACAAGGAGGGTGTAATCGAGGCGGCTACCAAGATCGCCGATACCCTCAAGGCGGCAGGCCTCAGAGTTAAGCTCGACGCATCCGAGCAGTCTCCCGGATGGAAGTTCTCAGAGTATGAGATGAAGGGCGTTCCGCTCCGTGTTGAGATCGGTCCTCGCGATATCGCTGACAACAAGTGCGTAATCGTAAGACGTGACAACCGTGAAAAATCCTTCATTTCCCAGGACGTACTCGTAGAGTCCGTGAAAGAAGGTCTTGACAATCTTACCAAGGCAATCTACGAAAAGGCGCTCAAGAACCGTGAGGAGCGCACCTTCCTTGCATACACTATGGACGAGCTCAAGGCTCTCGCAAACGAAAAATCCGGATACATCAAGGCTATGTGGTGCGGAGATCTCGAGTGCGAAATGAAGCTCAAGGAGGAGGCTGACGTTACCTCCCGTTGTATGCCCTTTGGCCATGAGCCCACAGGCGACAAGTGCGTATGCTGTGGCAGAGAAGCTAAGAAGCTCGTATACTGGGGCAAAGCGTACTAATACATTATATTAAACGAAGCGCATTTTGGTAAATAACGAGGAAAGGAGTCTTAGAAGTGAAAAGCATCGTAACTTATAGAGAAGCAGACGGCAGTATCATCAACTTCGAGGCTCACTCCTCTCTAAAATCACCGATAAAGTTGGCGCGCTATTACGCTACGGAAAAAAATTATCCGGATAGATACGTAGTTTTTACCGAAAGACTTACTAAAGCAAACGCAGCAACAAAGAAGGATATGGAGACAGAAGCCGAGTACGGAATTTTCATGTCGTGCATTCTGCGTCCGTCAATCTTCCCTTCACAAGCATCATTGCTAAAGGCTCTATCTACCGCCGCCGCGGCGTGCGCTCTTGAGGAATATACGGTCAAGAAGATCGGTATAGGCTGGGTAAGCGATATATACTGCGACGGAATAAAGATCGGCTCGGTATCGCTTGAAGGAAAGCTTGACGACTTCACCACGTATGAATATATCATCATCTCGTTTAACCTCAAAATCTCAAAGGATAATTTCCCACCGAGACTTGAGGATATGGTTAAAAAGGTATTTGAAAGCGAGAACACCTCGGTGAATATGATCATGGCGAGGAATATTCTCACGCGCTTCTTCAAGTTCTACCAGAACATCAAGACTCCGCAAAAATTTATGAGCGCCTATACTCACCGCTTCGCCTTTAGAGGTAAGAAGATCAAGTTCTACCGAGACAATAAATGGAAGTCGCATAAGGTACTTGGCGTAGACTCAAAAACGGGCGAATTGATAATTGATAACGGCAAAAAGCCCGATATCCGAATCTCTTCCCCTGCCCTGATTCAAAACCCCAAGAAAATTAAAATTAAATAGTACAAAAAACGCTTCGAGTATTGGCGCGATTTCTCCGTTTGGGACGTCCTGCTGATCTTCGGAGCGTTTCTACTTTATACGGCTACAAGAGCCTCGATAATAGTAATAAGCTTCATCATTTGATAATATCATAAAGTATCAAATAAAAGAGGTTTTTATGTGAAAAAGCTTACACGGTACCGACTTAAAGAAGCTTTAGAGCTATTATCGGGATCTATATTACCTATGCTCTTTTGGCTGACGTTGATTTTCGGATTTGACGCTCCGTACGTAGCTATCCTGACGGTAATATGCGCAGTTATACACGAGGTTGGACATTATATCGCCATTCTTATGCTCTCGAGCAAAGCTTCTCGGCTAAGGGGACATATATCAGGTTTTAGAATCAAATTAAACACTAAGCTGACGTATAAGAATGAGATACTGATACTTATCGCAGGTCCTGCATCAAATATCGCCATATTCTTAATCCTGATACCGTTCTCATGCAATATCGGAGAATATTTGCGTCTATTTTCATTCTTAAATCTTGTTACGGGGATCTCGAACCTATTGCCTGTTGAGGGATACGACGGATACGAGGCACTATATAGCTTATTCCAAGCGATCGGTAATGAGGGGTTGATAAGGCGTCTTAACGAATTTTCCTTCCTTTTTTCTTCATGCGCCACCTTCTTCTCACTCTATCTTATCGACAGATTTGGAGAAGGCTATTGGATCTTCGGGCTATTTTTTGTCACGACACTGTCTAAACTTGTATTTTTTGGTAAATATGACATTTTTCGAGAATAAACGAGAAAAACGGAGCATTCGAGAGGATTTAAGAGTTTTTTTAGGTTTTAGATAAGAAAAATCGTGTCTAATTTCGGCTAATCACGGCTAATTCAAAATATTTTAGAAAAAAATTGTCTAAAACTATTGCAAATCCCTATTCTTTTTGCTATAATGACGCTATAACATATTTTATAATTGGTGCGCGTGTGCCCTACATACGTGCGCAATTAATCGTGTAAAGAAAGGGTATGAGATTTCAAAAAATGGCAAAGCTCATTGAGTTAAAAGGAATTTCAAAGTCTTATGACGGAGAAAAGGTTATCGATTCTATGAATCTCTATATAAGAGATAAAGAATTCATTACTCTTCTCGGTCCGTCCGGATGCGGTAAAACAACTACCTTACGTATCATCGGCGGATTTGAAAGCGCTGACGAGGGTCAGCTCTATTTTGACGGCGTTGAAATCAGCGAGGTCCCCGCATATAAAAGGCAAATTAATACCGTTTTTCAGAAGTATGCGCTCTTCCCTCACCTCAACGTGTATGAGAATATCGCATTTCCCCTTCGACTTAAGAAGGTAAATGAAGAAGAAATAAAGACCAAGGTTACCGAGATGCTTAAGATGGTTGCACTCGTTGGATTTGAAAACAAGAGTGTCAGCACACTCTCAGGCGGTCAGCAGCAAAGAGTAGCTATAGCTCGAGCTCTTGTAAGTCATCCTCGCGTTCTACTGCTCGACGAGCCGCTCGGCGCTCTCGATCTTAAGCTGCGTAAGGATATGCAGAACGAGCTTAAGACTATCCAGCAGGCTATCGGTATCACCTTCATTTACGTAACGCACGACCAGGAGGAAGCTCTCTCGATGTCAGATACCATCGTGGTTATGGCTGACGGTGAGATACAGCAGATAGGCACTCCGACCGATATATACAACGAGCCTAAAAACGCGTTTGTAGCGGATTTCATCGGCGAAAGTAATATCATCGACGGTATTATGCTTGAGGATAAAAAGGTCAAGCTCGCCTCTCACATATTTGAGTGTGTGGACGGCGGATATGCTCCCAACGAGCCCGTAGACGTAGTTATCAGACCCGAGGACGTTGACGTTGTCGCTCCCGAAAACGGTATGCTGACAGGAAAAGTAACGTCGGTTACGTTCAAGGGCGTACATTACGAGATCATCGTGGATATCAAGGGATTCAAGTGGATGATACAGTCCACCGATTACGTAGCCCCCGAGGCGACCATCGGCGTGTATATTGAGCCTGATGCTATCCATATTATGAAGAAGTCGAAGTACTCCGGAAAGTTCGGCGACTATTCTTCCTTCTCCGATGAGATCGACCAGCTCTCCGATGCAGACGCGGCAGAGGAATTCTGATTTTTAAAACTAACTTTTGAAAATGGAATGGAGCGCTTTCGCTCCTGTGGTATAAAAAGAAATGAAAAAGAAAAGGTCTATAATGCACTCGATTGCAGCGGCGCCCCATATCTTTTGGGCGATACTATTCATAGTTCTGCCGCTGATTATCGTCGTGTTTTATGCTTTTACAGATGAGAGTGGTAGCTTTACCTTTGAGAATCTCGCATCCCTTAAGAACTATGCGAAGCTCTTTGGTCTTTCGCTCGAATTATCTGTGCTCGCAACGTTCGTATGCTTCCTTGTGGGATATCCTCTTGCGTACATCATAGCAAGAGCGCCCGCTAAAAAGCAAAAGTTCTACATCATGCTCCTTATGCTCCCGATGTGGACAAACCTGCTTATCAGAACCTACTCGATCATGGCAATACTCGATGACGGCGGATTTTTAAATCAGCTTTTGAATACCGAGATGCGCATTATCGGTACAAAGGGCGCGGTAATATTCGGTATGGTATATGACTTCCTGCCATATATGGTTCTCCCTATCTACACTTGCATATCCAAGATAAACAAGTACATGTGGGAAGCGGCGAGTGACCTCGGCTGCAACACCTTCCAGGTTATAACCAAGGTTATCTTCCCTCTTTCGCTCTCCGGCGTAATATCAGGAATCACTATGGTATTCGTTCCTTCAATAAGCACATTCTATATTTCCCAAAAGCTTGGTGGAGGTACGTTTGAGCTTATAGGTGACACTATCGAAAGGCAGTTTGTATCCGGCGCTCTCAACACCGGTGCCGCTATCTCGCTTGTAATGATGATCCTTATTCTCATTTCACTTGGAATAATGAATAAGTTCAGCGATGCGGATGACGGAGGTATTATAGTATGAAAAAGAAGCTTAGTACCGCCTATCTCGTGCTTGTGTTCGGAATTCTTTATATTCCGATACTTACGCTCATCATATTCTCCTTTAACTCGGAGAATTCCACTGCTGTTTTCGGCACGTTCAGCCTCAGATGGTACAAGGAGCTGTTTAATTCTCCGGATACCTTCGCGGCTTTGCGCAACACTCTGATACTTGCTATATCCTCGGCAACCTTAGCTACCGTAATAGGTACAGCGGCGGCAGAGGGCATATACAAGATGAAGAGTAAGATCATGAAGGCTACTATCAACTCGGTCACCAACATCCCTATGATGAACCCCGATATAGTAACCGGTATGTCGATGATGCTCTTCTTCGTAGTGGTAGCGGGCATACTCCGTATATCTTATGATGATATGGGCTTTGTAGCAATGCTTATCGCGCACATCACCTTCTGTCTGCCCTACGTTATACTTTCGGTTCTTCCGAGAATCACCGAATTTGGAGACTCGCTCTCCGAGGCGGCGCTCGATCTCGGATGCACACCGATCCAAGCATTTTTCAAGGTTAAGCTGCCTAATATTATGCACGGAGTAGTTTCCGGCTTTGTTATGGCATTCACGCTTTCTCTTGATGATTTTGTAATTTCCTACTTCGTAGGATCATCCAAGTTCCAGACCCTTCCCCTTCTCATCTACTCTATGACGAAGAAGAAGGTTACCCCCGATATGTACGCGCTTTCCACTCTCATTATCATAGCGATATTCTCGTTGCTTCTCTTCTCCAATATCAGAAGCGGACGCGAGGATGAGAGAAGAAAGAGAAAGGCGGCTAAGAAATGAAAAAGCTTTTACTCATTTTAACCGTTCTTTCCATACTCACTCTACTTCTTACATCCTGCGGAGAGAAGGAAGAAATAAAGGACGTGGTAACTCTCAACGTGTACAACTGGGGTGAATACATCTCCGACGGCTTTGAGGGCGCATACGATACCAATGCCGAGTTTGAAAAATATTTCAACGAGAATTTGGCGTCAAAGTACGGATTCAGAGTCAAGGTTAATTACACGACCTACGCTACTAACGAGGATATGTACAGCAAACTCTCAAGTGGCGCCGGAGACGGTGTTTACGACGTTGTTATCCCCTCTGACTATATGCTGCAGCGTATGGCAGACGAGGGAATGCTCCACAGCTTTAACGTGTCGGAGGAGATACCCAACTATAAGTATATCGAGGATAAGTTCAAGGGAATGTATTATGATCCCGAGGAGCAGTATTCCGTTCCCTATACCTACGGAATGGTCGGTATCATATATAACCCCACGCTTATGAACCCCGAGGATCTCGACGAAAACGGCGAGATCAAGGAAAAATCCTGGTCGTTGCTTTGGAACGAGGATTATTCCGGCAAGATTCTCCAGTTTAATAACCCGAGAGACGGCTTTGCTACCGCAATGCTCTATCAGGGAATTGATATCAATACCGCTGACAGAAGTCAGTGGCAAGAGGCTCTCGCATGTATGAGAGAGCAAAAGGACATCCTTCAGGGCTACGTAAACGACGAAATCTTCAACAAGATGACATCTGCATCGGCGGCTATAGCGCCCTATTATGCAGGCGACTATATCACGATGTCGTATGATAACGAGGATCTCAAGTTCTACTATCCCGAGGAAGGAACAAATGCGTTCGTAGACGCAATGTGTATCCCCGAGTCGTCGAGCAAAAAGGATATCGCCAAGGAGTATATAAACTTTATGCTCTCAGAGGAAGCCGCGGTAGCTAACGCAGTCTACATCGGATACGCATCTCCCAACACTCTCGTAAAGGAAAGCGAGGAGTATATGGAAGAGATGGGCGAGGATGCATACGCTATTCTCTACGGCGCTAACGAGGACATTGAGGTAAGCTACTATCACAGCTTCACCAATGCTGAAAAGTACGGTGACGATATGCAACAGTACGTCAACGGTCTATGGGAGCAGCTCAAGACCGAGACAGACGTAGAGCTGTGGGTGCATATAAGCAGTATTACGATCGTAGTAGTGCTTTTAGGCTTATGCTCATACAGTATCTATATCAAGAAAAAACGCTCCAAATTCTATAGAAATAGAGATAAGGAAGCGAAAAAGGCATAAAAATATCCCAGGGGTCCTCTGCTAAGAGAGTCCTTGGGATTTTTATTATATCTTAAAATCGGGAATAAAGCTCTCGGATTGCGTGCCACCCTCCTGTACAAACGCGTTTACAACACCTATGCGCTCAGCATAGCTCACAAGCTCTGAGTACTCTGCATTGGTAACCGTACGGTCAAGAGGCGATACCATACCGGGCATCGGCGTATATTGGTTCATAAGGCTGATATAAACGTCATCTCCGTATGTATCATAAAGATATCTGACCGAAAGCTTTGCCTCGGCAACGTGAGAAGGGAGAAGCAATACTCTGACTATTACGCCGGAGCGCATTATTCCCTCTTCTATCACGGGTTTAGGGTTCTGTCGCACCATTTCCGCTATAGCCTCTCGCGCCACACTCGGATAATCCGAAGCGAACGATAGCTTTGCCGCGCTTTCATTACGGTAGTACTTCAGATCGGGAAGATATACATCAACAAGTCCGTCGAGCATTCTCACGGTATCAACAGTATCGTAGCTACCTGTGTTATAAACCACGGGCACGGTAAGTCCTATGGAACGGGCTATCAAAATCGACTCTGCTACGGTTGGGGCAAAATGCGTGGGCGTAACGAAATTTATATTGTGCGCCCCCTCATTCTGAAGCCGAAGCATCTCTAAGGAAAGCTCTCGTGGAGTATACGTCTTTCCGACGGCGGCTCTCGATATCGCCCTGTTCTGACAGTAAACGCAACCGAGCGAGCAGCCCGAAAAGAATATAGTACCCGATCCGCGAGTTCCCGAAATTATCGGCTCCTCCCAAAAATGAAGAGCGGCGCGTGTAACCTTCGCCTCATCCGTAGAACGACAGTATCCAACCTTACCGGAGGTACGGTCGACGCCGCACTCTCTTTTACAGAGTCTGCACTCTTTATATGAAGATATAGCGTCCATAATTACCTCCCGTATTGACAAGATAAAATAAATATGATATACTAAACCCATCTGAACGCAAATACGAATGGAGATAGATCATGTCAAATAAAAGAACATCTTACATAGCCTGGGACGACTACTTTATGGGCGTATCTCTGCTTGCCGCAGAGCGCTCCAAGGACCCCAGCACACAGGTAGGCGCCTGCATTGTAGGTGAGGATAACCGAATACTCTCCACAGGATATAACGGCTTCCCAAAAGGCTGCTCCGACGATAAATTTCCATGGAACAGAGATGCCAGTAAGGGTGAAACCAAGTATAACTTCGTGGTACACGCAGAGCTTAACGCGATATTGAACGCGGGTGGAAAGTCGCTCGTAGACTCACGTATCTTCGTCTCACTCTTCCCTTGTCACGAATGCGCAAAGGCTATCATCCAAGCGGGTATCAAAGAGGTTGTCTATCTCTCTGATAAATATAACGGAACCGAGTCAGACAACGCGTCCAAGCGTATGCTCGACGCGGCGGGAGTAAAGTATACAAAGCTCAATCCGACAAAAGCTCAAATCGTGCTTAACTTCAATATAGAATAAATCAAAGCGTAAACTGCCGTGAAAATCGGCAGTTTTTTATTTATAAAAACGAGTTATTCGAGAAATATTCAACCACGATATCGAGCGTTGCGCCAAAACTCCCCTGTATCATATTATCTCTACCGCCTCCGCGTCCGTACAGGTCGGCGTTTATCTTCTTATAAATCGGTGAAAGCTCAATGCTCTCGGAGGTCATAATATATTTGAGATCCCCGTCCTTGCCTGTAAGAGCGACAAGTATTCCGCCAACCTTATGCTTTGCGCGATTGACAAGCTCGCGAAGCTCATCCATACTCATATCAGGATAGTAGCGCACCAACGAGTCGGGTGTCTCCAAGATCAAACGCGCTTCAAGAGCGGCATTAGCGAGTCCCATAGCCTTAAGCTTTGCCTTCTGCTCCTCGTATGAACGCAAGAATGCCTCTGTAGCATTAGCTACCGTAGGCTGTGGCTCTGAGAAAAGAGCAGAAATTTTCTGCACGTTGGAATACTTTACCCTGTAATCCATAAGAGCTCTGTATCCTGCGGCAATATTTATCCTTATACCGCCTCTATGCTTTTCAAAATCAAGTATCTTTATAAGACCTATCTCACCGGTACGAGCGACGTGAGGAGCGCAACAAGCGCACGTATCGTATCCTTCTACGTCAACTATGCGCACGTTTTCATAAAGCTCAAGCTTTGAACGGTATTTAAGACTTTTAAGTTCATCGGAGGATGGAAAATACGCCTTTACCTCGACATTATCAAAAACTGCTTTATTGGCAATAAGCTCGATCTCATCAAGCTGTTGACGGGTAAGGACACCGTTTATGTCCATTGTAACCTCACTTGCGCCAAGATGAAAGCCTACGTTATCAAGTCCGTGAAGTCTATGTATAGCGCCGCTGATAATATGCTCTGCCGTATGACATTGCATTTTTTCAAATCGCTCTTTAAAATCAAGCGAACATGAGTATATGCGACCTACCTCGAGCGGTGCATCGACTATATGATATATCTCGCCACTTCTTTCTCTGACGTCAAGCACCCTTGAGGAGCCAATATATCCGCCGTCAGCGCTCTGCCCACCCTCCTCGGGAAAGAAGGCAGTCTTATCAAGTATAACGGCAAGTTTGCCGAAAAGCTCCGTAATCTCGGTGACGGTGGCTTCAAATTCTTTTATGTAGGCGTCCTTATAATAAAGCTTTTCGGTCATAATTCACCTCCAAGACGGTAATTTTCACTCTTAAATAATGACCACGGATACACATCGAAATCGGGTAGACGGCGCACGTCTATGCTTTCCCTTGGAAGCTCGGCGGCGAGATGCGACGCCATAAGAGCTATACTGCGCGATCTGTTGTCACGGCTTCCGTATTTTCCGTCGCCGGTAATAGGATGCTTGATGTGCGAAAGCTGCGCGCGTATCTGATGAAATCTACCTGTATCAAGTCTTATGTAAACGAGAGTCTTTGCGCCTTTGTCGGTATTTACGACGGCGAGCTTTTCAAACGTAAGGCGGGCAGTTTTTGTCCCCGCTCTTTCCCTGTCAACTATAAAAGCTTTTCCGGCTCTCGCATCGCGATAAAGGATATGCTCAAGAGTCGCGCCTTCAGCCTCTCCGTCCACTACGGCGTAGTATTCCTTAGTAAGCAGTCTGTCCTTAACGTATTCGGAAAGGAGCGCCGCGTACTGCTTATTTCTTGCAAAAACTAGCAACCCGCCCACAACACGATCAAGTCGGTGTATCAGCCAGAGCTTATCGTTTTCGCCCTGTGATCGCAAGATCTCAGAGGTCAGCGTCATAGCATCCGTATCACCACTCGGATCACTTTGCGATGGAATACCGTGAGGCTTATAGATGACTACTGCGTTTTTTGATCTATAGAGTATTTCGACCATAGAGATACTCTCCTTAAAATTCTTTTACTCTATTTTATCACAAATGAATAACGTTTTACAATAGATTTCATTTTAAAGTTATATTTATTTTTTAATACTCGCTTGACATAACGTGAAAAAGAGGTTAACATATAGATATGAATAGTGAAAGGATGTTACTATGGAATTCAGAACCGAGCTTATAGCCGATATACACGACGTAGACATCAACGGAGTCGCGAGAATGTCCTCGCTGATGAAATATATACAAAGCGCGGCGCAAACACAGCTTACACTCAACGGTATGTCATACGACGAGCTTAAGGAAAAGAAAAGAGCGTTTATACTCAGCCGTATCAAGCTCGAGTTTACCGAGCCGGTCAGAGCCTACGAGCGTCTTACTGCGATAACCTATCCCTGCGAGAGCCGTGGATACAGCTTCCTTCGCTGTTACGCCCTTGAAAAGCACGGTAGGACTATCGGTCGCGCCGTGTCGGTATGGGCGCTTATAGACACCGATACAAGAGCTTTAGTCAAGGTAAGCGATTTTGATCTCGGACTTGAGACACACGAGCCGCACAGCCTTGCTTTGTCTCGCTTTACCTTACCGAGCGCGATAAGAGAGGTTGGGTATTATACCGTCAACTATGGCGACCTCGATCAGAACTGCCACATGAACAACACGAGATACCCGGATATGTATTCCAATTTCCTCCCTCTTGACGGAAAACGTATAAGAAGCATATCGATAAACTATAAATCCGAAGCAAGACGTGGTGAGCGCCTTCGTGTTGAAAGAGCCGACGGAATAGACGGCAAGACCTATTATTTCAGAACTATGCGTGAGGATGGGCAGATAAATACCGAAGCCGAGATAGAGCTTGAGGATATTTAGTTTGCGTTTATTGCCATTATCCCTCTATATTATCACAAATACCGATATTTTTCAGCATTTTGCGTATTATTTGATCTTTTAAAAGTTATTAAACACATACCGATTGAGGCGTTCAGTTCTAAAATGGGCGCCTCTTTTCTTATGGTGATCTCATTTAAAATGACTGAAAGGAGTAATCGGTTAATTTTTGCAATATTATCCTAAAATATCTAAAACAGCTGTTAATTATCCCCCATTTTTCTCTACGACATCGCAATGCGATTTATGTTATAATAGATTACAAAATGATAAGGAGCAGTTATGGGAAAAACGGTAATAAGAGATAAAGTGATCAGAAAAGAGGAAAAATGCGTAGATGGAGCAATCTACCGATATAGTCTCGTGATGAGTGAGTCAAACAAGGTAGCAAGTTATAAGCTACCGCTCTACTCCGTTGAAATAGAAATGGTCGATCCTGAAGGATCTGTAACAAATGCGCGCACTCGCGACCTGTTCGCAGACGTGGGAAAGGCAATCTCATTCTTTAAAAAGCTCTGCGACAATCTCGCAACACCACTTAATTTACCATACATAATCGAGGATGAGATGCAATGACATAGAATACGTTATTAGCTCATAGCAATAAAATGCCGAGGTATTGTTATTCACAGTACCCCGGCTCTAATTTTTATGAAGTTGATTTCACGCTTGGTATAAATAAAGAGAACGGATTCTGCTTCTGCTCTTGTGAGAATGCCTCTGTTGTAAAGTTCTTCTGTGAGTCTGAAGTCAGCATCCCAAGATCCGAGATCCTCGTCAAATACAATGGGATTCTTTATATCGAGATATACTTCCTTGAGAGTAACGTTCTTGCCATAGCCGACTCTGCCTCTTGCCGCACCCTTAGTTCCAAAGTGGAACCCAACATCACCCTTCTTGAAGGTGTTGAAGTTAGCCGTAGTGCCGTGATAAAGTACAAGAAGGTTGCCCTTCTTATCTCTCACTTTGGAATCCTTGAAAAATTCCTGTTGTTCTGTGGTAAGCTCGTTACCGAGAGAGTCTCTGCCAGACTGCTTCATATCAATCGCAATCTTGCCCTTGGATATAGCCTTCTCGGTAAGAGAGTAGTTGCCCTTTTCCATATTATCGGCGAGCTTATCGAGATCGGAGTCGAGGTTACGGTTGTACTCGTTCATAAACGACATCTGCTTTTCGCAACTGCAGTAGGGATATGCTGCTCGGGAGATGTTTTTCTACCCGTTCCGCGTAGTTGAAAGCAGATTTTTCTGCTCCTCGCAACGCAGATACCACCTATGGTGGTATGCGAGCCCTGCGACATTCGTCGCCGGGTTAGGATCCACTCACACTATGCAAAGAAAAATGCAGTCGCACCGGATGGTGCAACTGCATTTTTTTGGCGCAGAGGGAGGGATTCGAACCCTCGTGTGGTGTTATCCACAAACTGATTTCGAGTCAGCCCCGTTATGACCTCTTCGATACCTCTGCATAGATATGATGCAACAGCGTGCATCATATCTATGCAGAGTCCACTGAGAAGTGGCTCAAGAGCGTAGCTCTTGTATCCGCTTCGCATATCCCACCCGAAGATCGACAAGCTCGCTTGTCAGGCGTAGGGTGCGGATATATTCGCCAAAGGCGAAATACCTCTTTATGATGCGTACTGTGTACATATTTGATTCACGGAATTTTGATAGAAAACTGTCTACCGGTCTTCTAAAAATCCTCACTTAAATCCCGAAAAAGTGAGAGTTTATAAGGCTTCGCAGAGAAAGAATAGTGACGAGGGCGAGTTTCTTTCGAGTCAACACCGTTATGACCGCTTCGCATATCCCACCAAAGCGTGTCAAGCTCGCTTGTAAACGCAAGGTGTGGATATATTCACTATAAGTGAAATACCTCTAAGAATGCGAAAACATGTTGCATTTTTAAACCACCAAACCTAACTCATCTTTAAAAATTTCAAGCTTAATTAGTTCTCTGCTTTTTCGCACTGCGTATGCTATTATAACACAAAGAATCATATTTTGCAATACGTTATTTGAATTTTCTAAAAATTTTATAAAAATATTAAAATGCTATTGAAAAGATTTTGATTTTAGTGTAATATAGTTGTAGTTATAAAAAAATCAGGAGGATTACCCCCATGTTCAGAACTAACCCTAAGTATACAATCAAGCTTGATGAGAAAAAATATCGCGATAAGGTACATGCCTGCTGGATAGGCAAAAACATCGGCGGAACCATGGGCACTCCCTTTGAGGGATTGCGTCAGATCAACGACATCAAGGGCTTTACAACCGAGCCCGGCGTTGTACTCCCCAACGATGACCTCGACCTTCAGCTCGTATGGCTCTACGCTCTCGAGCAGTGCGGTCCTGCTAACATAAACGCAAATATGCTCGGTGAGCACTGGATCTCATACATAACCCCCCATTGGAACGAGTACGGTCTCGGCAAGTCTAACCTCAAGCGCGGCATCCCTGCTCCTATGTCAGGTGACTATGATAACGACTGGCGCAACTCTAACGGCGCTTGGATCAGAAGCGAAGTATGGGCAACCGTTGCTCCTGCTATGCCTCACGTAGCTGCAAAGTACGCTATGGAGGACGCCATGGTTGATCACGGCGCAGGCGAAGGCACGTTTGCTGCAGCATTTGTTGCTGCACTTCAGTCCGCGGCATTCGTTGTTTCCGATCTCCGTAAGTGTATCGAGGTAGGTCTCTCCGCTATTCCCGACAACTCCAGAATGGCAGATAGCATCAGATTTGTCCTTGAGTGCTATGACAACGGCATGAGCTGGATCGATGCGAGAAACGCTGTACAGCAGCGCAACTCCGATATCGGTAACGGCTGGTTTGAGGCTCCCTCTAACGTTACCTATGCGGCAATCGGTCTGCTTTGGGGCGAAGGCGACTTCAAGAAGTCTATGATAACCGCTATCAACTGCGGTGACGATACCGACTGCACCGGCGCGACTGTTGGCGCGACTATGGGTATCCTTTACGGTATGGCAGGAATTCCCGATGACTGGCGTCAGTATATCGGTGACGAGATCATCACCATTTCCTTGGCAAAGGGTAACAACGGTAAGTGCATGCCCAAGACCTGCACCGAGCTTACCGACAGAATCGTAAGAATCGCTCCCGTAGTGCTTACTCACAACAGCGTTAAGCACTCCAACTACACTCCCGATGGCGCATTCTCCGATTATGAGGTAGAGATCGGCAACGAGGACCTTCTTTCCGCTGATATCCACGAAAAACTCGTTGAGTTTACCAGCAAGAAGATCAAGCCCGTGGCAAGTGGACTTCTCCCCTACTCTATCTACGAGGAAAACGTTTTTATGAGAGTGCAGATCGCTCTTGATAAGGCTCCCGAGATCAATCCCGGCGAAGAGATCGGTCTTACCGTATTCTTCAACTCCAAGTGCTGTTTTGAGGACGAGCCCAGAAACGTTCGTATGCGTTGGATCCTTCCCGAAGGCTTCTCCGTAAGCGGAAGAAAGACTCTTATGGTACATGGTTTCAATCCCCACTCTACCGGTCAGGCATCTACTCGCTTTGTAATCAAGGCGGGTGAAGTGACCGATGCTATGAACAGAGCTATCCTTGAGATCGTTACCGAGGGCAGATGTACTCCTATGTATATCTCCGTTCCCCTTCTTGGTTAATCAAGTGTATTTTGGCGAAAGCTAAAAAGTAATAACAAAGAGGTTGAGTACAATGCTTTAAACTTGAAGCAGGTGACTCAACCTCTATATTTTCACGATTTTCGTTCGACTAATTCTTATATCTTGCCGTGTTGACAAGTGAGGATAAAAATGCTATAATAGTGCTATGTTTTTATAGAATGGAGTTACTATGCGCAAAAAATGTACTTCTCTTTCTCATTTATACATATACCACTATCTTAAGCTTGGCTTCAGAACGGCGCTCTTTATAACAGCGCTCGTGTTATACATAATAAACCGTCCGTCATCCGAATCGATCCCATTTGGAGAGATCGGCACTCATCCTGTTTTTTGGAGCTTCTTGTGGATATTCTTCGTGTCCGGAATGGTGCTTAGGATCTTCCCTTCAAGACTGGAAACTATAGGCTGTCAGAAGCAGCTCAAGCGTAATTACGTACCCACGGGAGAGGAAAAGCCGAGTCTGACCTCATGGCGCGCAACTCTATCGCTCACGATTTGTTGGATAGCGCTCAACCTTGTTTTCGGCATTTTATATTTGACGAACGTATTTGACGCCGGCATACTCATACTTATCAGCCTTGCTTACAGCGTATGCGATATTGTATGCATTCTTTTCTTCTGCCCCATCAGAGATATCTTCTTAAAGAACAAATGCTGCGCGGACTGCAGAATATATAACTGGGACTACGCGATGATGTTTACCCCTTTTATATTTATACCGCACGTTTACACTTGGAGTCTACTCGCGCTCTCGTTAGTTCTCCTCGCGCTTTGGGAGATAACGTACAAGCTACACCCCGAGAGATTTGCTAAGAACACAAATGCCTCGCTCGCATGTCATAATTGCAAGGAAAAGCCATGCAGACACAAGCGTCGCATATCAAGAATTATGCAAAAAGGTAAAGAAAAGTTAGCAAAACTCAGTTGGTGGAGGCACTAACAATAAAATATTAAAGTGGCTGAGCCCTAAGCTTTTTTCCATCAAGCTAAAGGTTCAGCCACTTATCTTTCATATATTACTTTTTGTTTTTAGGTCTTTTCCTGAAGATAAAGCTTCTGAAAAGAATAATATTTACCACTACGAAGAAAACGGCAAGAATTATCACTGTAAGAGTGGGATTCTTGGGCGCAAAGGTAGCGAGAATAAGCATCGGGAAGCCGAGCGCTATTGCCGGGAAGTTCTGATAAACAAGGTTATCAGCCGCCGGAGTCTTGAACTCGCCATCGATCTCACGAAGAAGTATCATACCCGTGCTGGCAGTACCGGTAAGCATACCGTACATAGCGAGGAACTGCTCTTCAACGTAATCCTTGAACAATACCTTTGCGACAAATCTATTATACGCATAGGTAACAACAAGTCCCACAAATCCGAGTATCAACGCGATGCCCCAATAGTTTTCAAGTATATCAAGTCTGATAGCAGCTATACCTGAAACTATCATAATATCGAAGAAGAAATTACTAAGTCGAGTAAGAAGGAAATTGTTTATGTACTCACGGTGCATAAGCTGTGTTTTTCTCAGCAATCTGGTGATAAACTTAACAACGGTAGCGCAAAGAACACCAAGAAGGAAGTTGAAGCCGTAAACCGTAGACTTCATGCCCGAGAAGAGATTGCCAAGACCGAACATCACAAGATACGCAAGAGCGTAGGAAACGAAGATAAATCCAAGCTGAATGGATATCTTATCAAGGTTTTCCTGCATAGGAACCTCGTCGTTGCCCTCAACCTTTTCGGTGTTGAGCATATCGGTATCTCTATGAGCCTTTATCTTTCCCTTCTTTCTCATGATGTTAAGATGTATAACGCCGCCAAAGGACGCGGAAAGGAAGCCGAGAGCCGCAATCGTAAGTCCGAAGCTCTTACCGCCGTCAAATCCGTAATCGACCTCGTATACGTTACCGTAGTTCATAGCCTGACCTGTACCCTGTCCGTATCCGAACGGAAGAAGCATACCGGCAGCCTCAAAGAAATCGGTAATAAAATATGCGGCAATAATAGTTATAATAAGTCCTACCGTACCCTGAAGAAGATAGGTTGCGACAGTAGTAACACCGGAGTTGAATATCTCTCTGGTTCTCTTCTTGTTAAGATGAGTATCGGTGATCTTAAGAGTAGAAGCGATAAATCCAAGCGCAAGAGTATGGTAGGTTATCATCTCAAGATAAGCAGTACCGGAATTGTTAAATACAGCGGTATCAAACATTACCTCGCCGCTGATAGCCTTGTAGATCGCGGCAACAACTATAAGTATTGTTCCGCCCACAACCGATGACGGCATAAGCGAATTTTTCAAAAACGGGATCTTTCTCTTAAGTGAGTTTCCTGCAAGAAGGCTGCCGAGCAAAACGGCAACTATCATTATAAATCCCCATACACTATAGTCCCAAAAATTCTCCATTTGAATCTCCTTTCGCTATATTTCTATAACGGTTATAGAAATGTACATATTTAACGGCGTTAAAGTCCTTACCGCCCTTGAGCTGATATATTTTATCGCCGAAGTAGATGTTCAACTTGTTTTTACCAAGAACGGTAACAGCCGACGACTCTGCAAAATCAAAGCGATCGTCCAAAACCGTGATGCGATCTCCGTAAAGCTCTACCCTGCAAGACTCAGCGATAGGTCTCTTTTTCTTGTAAGGAATGACCTCAAAGAAGTTAGCGACGTCACGCCAAACGGGCTCGGACGTAAGCTCAGTCGTATCGGTAGAATTGGTGAAATCGTTCTGCGCCTCGTACCATTCGTTAACAAAGCGATACGCAAAGGTCTTATCCTTGCACTCAAGCTCTGTTGTGGGAAGATATCTGATCTCCATATTGCACTTAACGCACTTTATAACGTCATTATGACTCTCAAAGCTTGAAAAACCGCACTTAGGACAGTAATACATTACACGTTCAAGATGCTCAGCGCTCTTTTTATGATAGAAGCGATTATCTGCGTTAGCCTCGTTTACGTAAAGACCGTCCTTGATAAGCTCGAATAGCTCAGCATCACTAAGCGACGCGTACTCCTCAGGCTCGATAACACGTGAAACGTAGCAGTCCATTCTGCCGCGTCTGACCGCATCTGACCATCTCGGCTGTACACCGTATCCGCCCTTGATGTGATAAAGCGCTATGGGAAGTCCAAGCTTTTTGGCAAGCTGAGCAATAGACGGACTCATATACTCGGTCTTTCCACTATAGGTTCTGTTACCCTCGGGAGCGAGAGAAATACTTCCTCCCTCCTTGGCTACGCGCATACAATTCATAATAGCGCGCACGTCCGTGGTCTGCTTTTTGATCGGGATAGGCGCTACGAGATAACGAAGCGCACTTGAGAGCAATCCCTTTGAGAAGATATCCTCAGTAGCCATAAAATAAAGATGCTGTCTGAAGGAAAGAGCGACAAAAAACTGATCAAAGGACGTCTGGTGATTGAATAGCACGAGATACTGCCTCTTACCCTCATCCTTAAAGCTCTTGATATGGGCGCCGTAACGAATACGCGCAAAGGCACGGAAGAATATACCGAGCGTATGGCGAACTACACGGTGACGGAAGCGTACCCATTTCTTTTTATTTTTCTTTTTGTTATTAGTTGACATAGTAGCTCCGATGTAGGAATGTAATATGCAAAATGCAAACTTACAGTTAAGTCTATTGTAACACGCTAACCTTAAATATACCTTATTAACGGTATACCGTGTTACTTTACACATATATTATACTACATTTTTTAGAAAGTGTCAACTAAAATATTTAAAAATATTAAAGGGTATCAGCGCATTATAAAAAGATGAGCAAGAATAGAACCTCGCTACTCTTGCTCATCTATAGGGTGTATTATTTTATTTCTTCAAGTTTTGTAATAGCCTTGCCGTCGTATTCGTCAGACGTAAAGTAAGCGAAAAGCTCATCCCAATCTGAGCTGACGGTAATCGCATTTGAATGTACAAAGGATATCATTCCGTATCGGTCAATTATAACCGTAGTGGGATATCCGGTTATGCCATACAAATAAAGAGATGCGGCGCTACCGTATGATATCTGGAAAATAGGCATATCGAGAGTGAGATTTTTATCTCCCTCAAATCTTTTAACTGTAGCAAGTGGATCGCAATCATTGATAGCAAAAACAGCGATATCGTCCTTATTTGTATTATACGACTCGTTCAAAGCGGGGAATTCTCTGACGCACCAAGGACAATTATAGAACCAATAATTGAGAGCTACTGCCTTTTTTTCCTTC
>JAZOUM010000067.1:0-43320 GCA_045658205.1 Eubacteriales bacterium
AGAATATTGTACAAACTTAGCTGCACCATTCTCTCCCATAATACGGAAGCATCTTGGAAGATCATAGAATTGACGGATAAGCTCAATAATCATAAGGCAAAGCTTACGGAATGCTCTGTAAGATGCCTTGTTATTATCTCTTGAGAGCTTTGAGCCAGCCTCTTGCATTGCAGCTATAGCTGAAGCTGCTGTAACACCTGAAGTAGTACCACCAGTAGAGATGTCTCTATTACCTGTGGTCTCTTTTAACTCATCAATCTTGTTGTTGATTACTTCAACGTAGATATTGTTAAGAGTATTAGGTTGTACAGGAAGGATACTGTCTTGTCCAAGATTACTATCGACATGGATAAAGTCTTTAGATAAATCAGCAAATTCCTTTTCATTTACTGAGCCATCAGAACGAATGAAGTAACGAGGTCTTGCGTTAGCCTGCATATTCTTCATAATTGTCTGATTGCCTCTATCTATGAAGGCTTGAGCATCCTTGCCTACGTCTATGTAACCGAAGCCACAAGGCGTACCCTCTACAGGAAAAAGAGTATCGAATATGAATGGATATAAACCATGGTCATACCATCCACGCTCTGCATAGTTAGGATCGTTCTCTGTAGCAAATAACACTACATCGTTGACATACTTACAGTAGTGAAGGACTGTCTTGCCGTTCTGATTCTTCTTGTAGTACCAATCAACGACTACTGACTTGTCATTGGTATCAACCTTATCGTCATAGAGATACTTGGCAATATCCATTGTTGCAGTAGTAAGCTTACCTTGCAACTGAGGATATGCACTAAGGAGCAAATCATTGTCCTGAAGCTCTACGTGGAAGAAGTGACGAGACTTCTGTATATCTTGAATACCACTCTCCCAGAAAAGGTTAATGATATCTACCTTCTTTACGCTGACATCTCCAAGACCATTGAGCTTTGTCTTATCCCAGAAGACTCCGTAAACGCCTGTACCAGTCTTAAGCTTGTAATTCCATACGTCGCTATAGGTCTGCTCAAAGTCGCACTGATCAAGGATTACAGGAACGATAGAGGTAAGCATTTCAGCCTCGCCCTTATCTCCCTCTTCTCTCGGAAGGATATTAGGAGCTGGGAAGTTATCCATTGCATCTGCATGCTTGTTAGCAATACAGTTGAAGAGCCATGCAGATACAGGTTGTACCTCTTGCCCTTTATCTCTCATACATTCCCAGTGACGGAGCTTGTACCACTGCTCATTGTCTACTATTCTTCTCTCAAGGTTAGCCTTGCCTTCCTTGTACTTCTGTAAAGTGTGGTTTGCTTTCTGTATCTGCTCTCTGCCTATTGGCTGTGCAAGAGCCTTGAAGCCATTCATAGCACCACCAGCTTCCATTGCTTTAGCCTGCTGTGCTTGATATAATCTTCTTGCCTCGTCTTCTGCCGTAGGTCTTGGAGCTGACTGTCTACGCAACATCTGCTCTTCATTAGAAGGTTGTGAAGGCTGCTCAATAGTTGGCTTGGTGGCTTGTTCTTGCCCCTCTACAGCACCTGTGACAGCCTGTTTCTTCTTGTCTTTATCCATCACTCATCTCCTCTTATTATTTCCATTCTTGGATGATTTCTCTTTCCTCTGATATCCTCTCTGGATATATCAAGGAACATATTCAGAGGATTGCTTGCGAAGTCATCAGGCTTCTTTGCTACCCTCGGCTTTATAGGTCTACTCATTAAGAAGTATCTCACCTCATCGGCTACGTGGTCTTCTCCGTCTGTGTCAAGGTCTTCAGGCTTATGCTCATCATACTGAAGCAAAGGTATTGTTCTTATGAAGGCTTTACAGTTGCTGAAGATATACATCATAGGGAATCCGTTATCATCAAAGGCAAGTCTGTAGTGGACTTGCATCCAACCTGCAATTCGCTCGTGGTCTCCCTTAGAGAAAAACACACTATGCTCTGCAGCTACGTCTGCTATTGACTTACCTGTCTCAGCATTCCATATAGCAGGATCAGCTATTCCGATAATCTTCTTACCCTTGAGCCATCTATGCTCTCTCTCTATCCTTGCAATCTCTGCAAAGACTTGAGGTGGAGTCCATTTAACACCTTCATTTGGTGTCTTAGTACAGCCATACAGCTCTAATATCCTATAGGCTACACCTTCATAATCAACTGCCCACCAACCACAGCTAAATGGCTTGTTATAACCCCAGTCAAAGCTTCTATATATCCTCCATCCTTCTGGTATCTCAAATGGATCTATAACATGAGTCCATTGTTTGTTTGCATATTGGTCAGGTCTGTCCATAAAGTCTTCAAAGAACATTCCATCGAACACATTCCAGTCTCCCTCAAGCCAAGCCTTACGGAGCTTTGGAGGGAGAGCTTCAAGCTGTCTTATGTAATCAGGATCTGCTTCCATTAAAGCCTTGTTGTCCGTTACAAGAGACTGAATGAACATATAGTCATCAGGATTCTCATTATCCTGAAAGGCTCTATCAATGAATAAACGCTTTACCCATCCATGTCCATCTCCACCAGGATTGGCTGTTAGGTAAATTCTCTTAGGGAAATCATTTACACCACGAACACAAGCAGTAAGTTTCTTCATCTTGTCTTCGCTTTGATGTGTTGCCTCATCTATAAAGAGAACGTCTACTTCAGTACCTTGGAATCTTTCAGCATCTTTTGCATTGTCACAGTATCTGAATAGGATTCTGCTTCCATTTGGAAATGTTATATGCTTCTTTGCATCGTTATAGGATGCGATGCGGTCTGCCCTATTAGGAGCGTAACAATTAAGCATGCTACACATAGGGATAATGTGGTTTTCTTGCAATTCAGGGTAGGTTTTACGGATAATCATACACTTTATGCCTGCATAACGAAGACAAAGTAAAGCAGCCTTTATCCTAACCGCCCAAGATTTTCCGCCTCCACGTACCTAAGCACCGCCAAAGGCAATATATTTCTTGTCTGCCTTTAAGAAAAGCTTCTGCTTCTCATTAGGCTGACCGATTGTCAATGTCGGCATTAAGCATCACCTCCCTTTGCATATCTAAAGGTATACCCCTTCGCTGCATACCGTAAGCCTTTCAACACCTCTTGTATATGAGAAGTGCCAATAGCTTTCTTAGCAGAGAGGATGCTGTCAAAAACAATCGTTTCTCCACTCTCTATATGTGTAGCTACGATGCGTTTTTTCTTACTATCGCAGAATCTTTGATGCCCTATATGAAGTCCATTTGCTCTTGAGTGCCTCATATTTTCCTTGTTTGTTACCCATTCAAGGTTATCCACACAATTATTGTGCTTATTTCCATCCTTATGGTTGACCTGCTTTTTATTATTGGGATTAGGTATAAATGTAACAGCAACAAGTCTATGTACTTTATATCTGCGTTTACGGTCTACTTTAAACAAACAGACTCTTTCATATCCTCTTGTATCAATGATAGGCACAAGGACTCTACCTGTTTTGGTTGTCATCACTTTACCTGTATTGCTTACCTTGTATTCTCCATTTGTTTCTGGGATTACTCTCCATTCTTCCATCTAAAACCTCCTTAAAAGTGTGATTTTATACTTAATGAGTGTACCTATAGTTAGTGTTAACACTCATATCTCTCCTTATATTTTCACTCCCCACAATTCAAATTTCGTGCCTTCAGAGATCTCAACGGTCTTATACTCAGTATCGAACAACTTCACCGATATCGAGTCTATGCCTTCTTTAAGAGAAACAGCAGGCTCTGTTGGAGCAACAGTCACATGCGTTCCTGTATAGTTGATTGTTGGACCGAACAAACCAGTAGTTTCTTCGCTGGCAGTTTCGCCTACCATAAATAATCCTCCACCGCCACCATCTTGACCGAAGGTAGAGAATCTTATCCACGCTTTTTTAACTTTATCTCCTGAGAAATCAATAGCTGCGTATCCTGTTACACACTTTATGTCCTCTCCCTTCTTGCCAGTTATTTGGACATATACTTTCTTTGCACTGCTATCAACTAATTTGGTCGTGATCGTGAGGAAAAAGTCACGTATTTTGAAAGGCTTGCCGTTATCATCAACATTGATTGTCTTTGAATATGGTAAATATCCGTTTGAGCCTATCGCAGCAGTAACGGTTGCGATTTTTGAGTAGCCAATCGGATTAGTTTGTGGCTCTAATTTAATAGCGTTCTCAATAGCTTCTGCTATGTTGTCCTCAACGCTTATCTCTTCACCACTTTTAAATGTGCTCTTCTTGCCGTTAATGAATAAATCAAGCGTAGGGTAACCAAATCTCGTAGGAATAGTGATTGTTTTCATGTTAATCTCCTGTTAGGTGCTATATTCCTCTAAGCCACCTTCAATAGTGACCTTGATTTCGTTGTCGTGTTTTTCTTCAGCCATTGCTTCCTTCTGAAGCTTTGCAATCCTTGCCTCTTGCTCTTTAAGGTCAATATCAGACTTAATACCCTTAATGTCCTTCAGATCCTTTAGAGCTGAAGTAAAGTGTTTAAGGCTTTGGCTATCTATTACATCCATGGCATCAATAGTGCCACTTATCTTATCCAGAAGCTTGTCGGCTACATTCAGAATCTTTGCAGAACGAGAGGCTTGCTGACCTCCTACAATTTCCGCAAATTTTGTATCGGCTTTGTCGTTAGCTTTTTTCAGAAG
The DNA here is from genome assembly GCA_045658205.1 of Eubacteriales bacterium. Taxonomy (GTDB): domain Bacteria; phylum Bacillota; class Clostridia; order Oscillospirales; family CAG-272; genus UBA1740. The sequence continues at coordinate 4,643 of JAZOUM010000067.1, forward strand.
GTCTGTCCATTTTTCTCTCATTGCCTTTTGTGAGAGTGTGCTGAACGAAACACCGTACTTGTCGCAAAGTTTTCTGTAACTCGTACCACCTCTGATGTACTCTGCTTTAATAGCTTTCCAATCAGTCATAGAGTTACTCCTTTCATCAAATTGTGGCTATATAATACACCACATCCCCCAAATAAAAAATCCCCCCTCTCCTCTAAAAATTTTTAAAAAAATAAAAGGAAGACTTTTTAGCCTTCCTTCTCTTTATGTTACATCTTGTATGGGCATCCATCTTCTTTATTGTTACCATCTGTATCTACTGCTACTAAGCAAGCATATACACCACAGTCTTTATGATCTGTTCTCTCACAGTCCATACACTTAAATAGTCTATACTCATTAGCTAGTCTATATACATCTTCTGATGCACAATTAGATATACAGTCTTTCTCTTGCCCATATTTACTATATAAACCTAATTTATTTACTGCCATAGTATTTACTATTTTCTTTTTATATGGCTCTCCAAATCTATCAAAGATTGAAGTATTAAACTTCTTAACCCACTCTACTATCTTAAGAAGCATCTTACGTTCTTCTGGAGTGATTGCATCAATCTCTGTAAAGTCCTCTGCTACTGTCTGCATAGCGAGTAATATGATATGCCTTGTCCTCTCTGATGAGTTAAAGTAGTTTTTCATTTTCTTTCTCCTTGCTTATATCAATATTAATTATCCAATCAATATTAACCGTATCTCCCTTTTTTACCCAACCATATTTCTTTAACTTTTTTGCTATATACTTTCTATAAAGATTTAAATAAAAACTTTTTGCTTTCGTAGAATATCCGTTTGGGGTTTCTTTTAACTTAATTATTTTCATTTCAAAAACTCCTTTAAGGTTTCGTCTATATCTTTTTCCGTAATTCCGTTATAAGTCTTGTCAATATGGTCATCATACCACTCGGCTATCGCTTTTATTTCCTTTTTCAACCTTTCGGCAAACTGTTTTAATTTTTCATTTGCTCCACGCCACTCAATACAATCTATACATTGTTGCGTTCTTTCCTTTTCCAACTCTGCAATTCGGTCTTTGAGTTCTTTGTTATCATTTCTCAAATCAAAAAATCTTGGTTCTAACTCATTGAATTGTGATTTATATAAATTCTTTTCTTCCGTAAGCCTTTCGTTCTCGTGTTCCAACTCGTTGATTAGGGTTAGAATATCGGCAAAACTTATCTTTATAGGCTTACCTTCTTTTTGGTGGTGTGTTATCGTGTTAAATTGCCCTTCTTCTAAAACTTTCTTAATCTCTTTCACTTTTTTGCTTTCCATATTATTACACCTCTACATAACACCAACTTTGGGGCGGTCTTGTAATCGGTTTTAAATTGTTGCAACAACACTCTTCATAAGCACCGTCTTCGGTATTCTCGTAAAAGTAATAAGGGCAATTATCGCATTTGTGCAATTCTCCCATACAAATTGTTACAAACTCGCTTAACTCTCTCGGCTTGTCGTATACCTTTAAATCGCTTATGTGCCAATTATAGCCGTTGTTTTCGCCTAAATAAGCCTTTACTTCTTCTATCGTTAAACACATTTGCTTTAACTTATTTGCTTGCGAATTTTTCACACAATATAAAGTATCGTTAAATACTCTAACCGTATCTATATCGTCGCAAGTAAACTCGCCTATTACTTTGCCACATTGAATACCACTTGGAACAAGATAATCTCCCTTAACTCCGTTTCCTATCGTGCAATAGATATAACACTTAAACGGTGTTTCTATCTTTGGTCTTGTCTTGCGGACTTCTATTGTCTTTTGTCCGTTTGCTATCTTCTCAACCCATTTAGGTTGAATACTAATTAAAACTGCTTTCATAATTTCGCCTCAAAATATTTTTTAGTACCGTTTAAATAGATAACTGGAGTATCGGTACTTGAAGGTTTAAATGCCCCAGCTTCGCCATATCCACCATAATCAAGGTTGGATGCTGTGTTAACAAAGAGCTTGCCTGCCTTTGCAACAGTTGAGTTCTTATTATCAAGCCTAAAGAAAGATTGTTTCATAATCATCGGCAAATGTGTGTGCGAGTGGATATAGATATCAACGTCAATAATACTTGACATATCTGCAAGCCTTATAGCTTTAGCTCCCTCTTTTCTACCACCACCGTTGCCATGTAAGACGTATACTGTGTATAGAATTTTACGGCGGTGACATCCACCATCCCCCAATCGAATAAACAATACTGCAGACGTTGGTGTATACTTGTCATCAAGACCAAGCTGTGTCGCAATTAAGCTAGAGATGTTAACACCTTCTTTTTTATAGCTACGATTCTCGTGATTACCATGAGTTATACACAAAATCTTATCTTTAATCGGAGCAAATAAGTCTATAGCTCTCTTTAGCTGCTCCATAGGATTAAATACCTGAGTATATATATCACCTATGCTTGTCCTTGTTGCATTGTCGATAATATCACCATTCAAGATGCAGTAAGCATTAGGAGTGTTTTTAACATAGTCAATTCTTGATAAAACCCTCTTAAGGTCACTATGCTCGTCACCTATGTGCTCATCAGCGAATGTATGTAATTCGATCTGAGTTAATTCTTTTGGTAAATCCACCTTTATTACTTTCATCTGCTACCACCTCTCTTTAATCTTCCGCATCTTGGCTTACAGTCTGGAAACGGACAGCTCTCACAAGCCTCTTTGTTTTGTCTGTCTGGAATAACATTGGAAGGCTTAAACTGCTTATTGTTACTACTGATAGGCTGAGTATGCTTAACCTCGTTCATTATGCTAAGTTTCATAGTCCTCTCCTAAATCAATTTTCTTCGTTTACATCTAATCTTGTTAGTTTAATTATATTTTCGGTGTAGCCTTTTCTTAAATGCACCATACCGCATTGAAAACCACTTTGAGGAAATTCTTTTGGCGTATCAAACATACAAATCTCAACAATTCCAAAACCTTTCTCGCTTATATCTCTCAACCTTGCTTTTGTCCACAAGTGATTGATTGTGAACAAGAAGTATATATCATTTGCAAGTTCCATTGAGTGCTGCAAAAATGGTCTTATCTTGCTCCAAGGTGGATTTGTAAAGATGTAATCAACCTTTTTGTTATACTCGAAAAAATCTCTACCTTTTTCAATTTCGCACCAATCGGCATTATCTAAAAATCTTAATATGTTGCCACTACCACAACAAGGCTCTAAACCTTTGCCTTTCGGCTTAAAATGGTTTACAAGTTTTTCTGCAAGTTCAATCGGTGTCATTACCACATCATCTGATTTGTAATCTCTGCTAGGTTGATATTTCATTTTCTTACTCCTAAATCAACTCCGTATTTTTTGGCAGTTTCCACTAATTTATCAAAAAGCTTATCGCAATCTATAAGAGTTCTATGATTATCGTTTACAATCGTAAACTCTTGCCTGCTCCCTGCGTAACGAAGTAAACTCTCGATAATCTCTCTTGCCGTTTCCCTACGAGCCTCTTCGACTGCTTTATTTTGCTGCTCAGTCATTTTTAGTATCGTTTTAACTGTTACGTCTTGAGCCTTTTCTCTTTTTTCACAGCTTGGACATAGAAGTCTCCCCTCAGGAATAAGCTCTCCACAATATAAACATGTATTATTCATATCTTATACTCCTACACTTAATTGCTTATCTTCTTTTTTAAGAGTATATCTGTTAATATGGCAGGTCTCTCCAAACCTGTTCTTAACAGCCTCTCTTGAGCCTTCAATGGAGAATCCAAGTCTCCTCATCTCGCTGATGCGAGTAGTAAGCTTTGTGATTCCTAAATCCCTAAAAGCATCTAACGTTGTTATTGATCCGTTCTCTTTTATGTAATCAAGAATTCTATCGTGTTGAGTTTCTTTAATCCTTGCCATATCAGACCTCCTTAATCTGTATACCGTATTCTTTAAGCATAAGCTTTCGCTTAATGATGAAATCTTTTGTCCTTACGCCTTTGGCATCTTCAACCACAAGCTCGTTAGCCTCGTTATCCCAGTACACAAAGTCAGCTATGTAAGAGCATTCTCGCTCTAAGAGCTTTCTCTTCTTAGTTTCAGACTTTTCGTACTGAGATGGAATCAACACGTATTTGACCTGCCTTTTAAGGTTAGATATCTTACCTGCCCTTTCTAACAGCCTCAACTGAATCCATCTCCGAGACTCTCTCCGAGAGTCGAAGACGATGCCATCACTCGTTTTAGCCTGTTGGTTATAATATTTATTCATCGTCTTCATCCTCCCATTGCTTGGCTATTGCCTGATATATTGGACACTTGGTATAAGCCTTAATATTGAGGCAAAAGTCCTTTCTAAACTTGTTTTTAACTTCCTGAGTTATAAAACTAATCTGTACGGTATTTCCCTGACAAACTCCGTCACAATGTATCTTTGTTGCCTGCTCTTGATGGTAGAAAGGACATACAACAGACTTCGATTCATAATGCTTCATCAGTCGTAATCCTCCCTTCCTATCAATTTAGGCGTTTCTGAATTAGGTAATAATTTAAGGTCCTCTGCAGTTATGAGGTCATAGTTTGAAGTAGTTGGAGGAGAGGCATTTCTATACGGAGACGTATATGTTAGTACCCATTCAGTCCTCTTCATCATGTCAGCATCTTTACGCTGATAGGCAATGTTCTCGTCACCAAGAGTATTCCAATAAAGAGCTTTAAGACCATCAAAGATATCAGATACAGTCGGAGGGAATTTACTTACTCTTATAAAGCGTTCAAAAACCATCTCCATTATCTTGAATGGAACGTCTATAAAGCACCTATGCCACATATTTACTGTAGCCATCTTGCTATCGTTATCCATATCCTTGTAGGCTGTCGGATATGCTACTTTTACTAATGCAAGAAACTTGATTGCTTCTGTTTTATTCATAAATTACTCTCCTGTTTTTAACATATCTATAAACGGATTACTGCTTATTCCTTTAGGTCCTGAAGGCTTCTCTGCATCCTTCCTTGCCCAGTTTCGAATAGTAGCAAGATAGTTCTTATAGCTCTTACCTGTAGAAGCTATGTACTCTGACAGCCTCTCTATACGCTCTGAATAGTCATGTGGGAATTCTTCCTGAAGCTTTCCGTATTCTTCATCCGAAAGAAGAACGTTATTATATTGACCGTATTTGTGGCGTTGAGGTTTTGGAGGCTTGTCCTCCACTATATTATCCTTAACTACCTCTAGACTATCTCTATCCTTACCTAACCTAACCTGTGTATCCATTTTGGATACATTTTGTATACATTCTGTATACGCACCCTTTTCATCAATCATAAGCATAGATTTTTCCTCTAAATACTTACTCTCTTTGTATCGGTCTTTCTGTATATAGTTGTGGATTCTCCAATGCTTAATAACGATAACACCGCTATCAAATGCAAGAATGAATCTTTTCAGTAGGAGCAAGTTTAAATCATCTTGACTCGCTCCTACTTGTCTCATAACACTTTTAGGACTGTTAACAAACCCATCATCGTCAGCAAGCATTCCAAGTGTGAAATATAGACATCTTGCACTTAGTGGCATATCAAGAAAGGCATCAGACGTTACTATTGTCTTTGCGAACATCCTGCGTTCTGCCATTTATTACGCCTCCTTCTCCTCCCATACACCAAGTTGGTCGTATTCAGGGAAAGTCTTCCAAGCTTTAATCCAAGCCTCTTCCTCATCTTTAGCGGTGATAGTTGCGGTTTGCGTTTTCAACCCTCTTTCATAGTCTCCATAGGCTTTAACGCTATAAGTTTTTTCCATTGATAATCACTCTCCCTTAATGCTTATAATCCCTTCTCTTAAAAGCAAGCCAAGAAGTTTGTCTACGTTGATTACATACTCTCTTGAATCAGGCTCTTTTTCTGAAGATTCCGAAATCTCTTTTTCTACCGCTTCTTTTGTGGATATATACTCTTGAGCTTTCTCGTCAGTTAAGTAATGCTCTCCGTTTACAATCACATCAAAAGGAGGTTTTCGTTCAAGATTTCCCCACTGCTCTGCCATAGCCTTAGCTATACCCTCAAATGTTTTACTGCGGTGTTTTGATCTGTCTCCGTCAAATCCTTTAACCATAAACTCGTCAAAGGTAACAGTCTTACCGCTTTTACATGTGTATTGAACAAGCGTTGGCTCTACAATGTTTGTTGCTACTAAATTGGGTAGACCTTTAAGCCACAAGCATGTCGTTTTTCTGTGCGGATCACCGAATTGATATGGTTGAATAATCTGTGAAGGCTTAATCGGTAAATTGTACTTTTCCGCTAAGTCTGGAAACCATTGAGGAATATAATCTCCACTTATTATTCCAACAGGATTCTCAATAGCAATCCTATCGCAGTCAGCATTTAAGAATTTGGCGAAAAACTCTATGCTTTCTCGCTGTCTACCATCTGCCCTCTTCTTTTTAAAATGTCTTGCTCCAGACACACATAAATCTGTACAAGGTGGATGTGCGATTATTAAATCCCATTTCTCAATATAATGACGTGAACCATCGCAAGTATTGAATTTTATGCCATATATTCCATCTGCTTCATTCCCATGAACAAGTTTTGGATTTAATATGTTTAACACGTCACCCTTTATGTGCCATTCAGGATGTCCGCCACTACACTCAATAATGTCACACGAAAAGGCTACATGCCCTTTCTCACGAAAGGCTTTGCAAACCGTTTGACTTTCTTCACAAGCTACTAAAACTTTCATATCAGCACCTCAGTTAAACCATTTAATGGTAGTGTTTCCCTTATAGCCTTTTTCCCAGATAAACCAAGCGTATGCTACTGCAGAGCCTCCACCGTCTCTCATTTTCTGAAATTCACCGTTCTTAGCACATAAAAGCCTACTTGAAGCAACGTATATAACTTTAGGAGGATGCTTATCAAAAAGCTTTCTTCTCGCTTTACCTTCAAGGAATTGCACCTTCAGAAACATAGCAATTTTCGTACTGTCCATAGAAATATCCAATGCTTGCTCTACAAACTCTTTAGCAAATTTGTAAGGTGGATTAGTTATAATGTCTCTCGGAAAGTCACTCTGTAAATCTCCTTTATTAACATCGAAGAAGTCCAACACTTCGGTATTTGGATATCCCCTGTCGATAATATCTGAAGAACGCACCTTGTATCCATGCTCTTCAAGCACCTTGCTTAAATGCCCTTCACCGCAAGCACATTCCCATACATACGGAGAAAATTTTTCAAGTTCCAAAAGTAACTCTAAAGCCTTTGGCTCTGTTGCGTAATAATCATTGAGTTCCCTTTCTTTTTCAGTATGATTACTTGCCCCAAGAGTTATATATATACTTTTGCTATTACCTACCCAATCTTTCTGTTTTTCAGTCATAATCACACCTCACTAAAACGGAAGATCCTCATCATCCTCTACAAGCTCAAGCTGAGCAGGTGTATAAGCCTTTGCTTGCCCCTGAGAGCCTTTTTGAGCTGTAGGCGAGGAATTATCCTCCGAGCTTCTTTTACTCTCGCAGAAGCTGAATTCTGTGGCTAAAACCTCCGTAGTGGAGCGTTTGTTGCCATCCTTATCTTCCCACTTCCTTGTCTGAATCTGACCACACACAAGGATCTGGCTACCTTTATCGCAAAACCTAGCAATCGTTTCTGCTATACCCTTCCAAGCTACGACAGGAATGAAGTCTGTCTGCTTGTCCTCTCCGTAGCCTCTATCTACGGCAAGAGTGAAGTTAGTTACGGATGTTTCGCTTGCTGTTTGTCTGAGTTCTGGTTTATCTGTTAATCTTCCGACTAATACAACTTTATTGAATGCCATTACTCAACTACCTCCCCTGTTTCGTTATCTACTTCAGTAATATCAGCATTGATAAACTGAGGACTATTGCCTTGCTCTAAGCCAAATTCCTCTCTCATAAGGTCAGCAACAGCTTCGCCATGATTTTGATAGTCGATGCTCATTACACCCCACTTACCTATAAGGCGGCGGTATACAGTCTTACGAGCCATAGCATCCCAGTCATCTCTCCAGCCTTTGCCCATATAATCACCCTTACGGAATTTCTTCTCGTGGTTTTGAATCTGTTTAACGGTCATATAGATGGTCTTTTCAGCTCCGTTTACTAGCTTGTAGTAACCAACGTAACCGATTACAGGAAGAGCCTCTCGCTTGTCCTCATCATCTTCAAATTGGATATCTATTTCTTCAGTGAGTCTGTTATATTTCTTAAGCTCTCCCTCTCTGATATCCATTACGTTAATAGTTCTATAAGCTCCAGTACGAAGAGCTAACTGATGCATACCTTTCCATCCGAGTATGAAGTTGGCTGTCATTGTTCCCTTGTTTTTAAATGGAACGATATACGCATAACCGAGATTCTGATCAATAGGAAGGTCAAAGGTCGCAGCCTTTAATGCTGACTGTATAACAGTCATAGGTGCTTCATAGAATGCTAATTGCATATTGGAATCAGCATTTACCAACGATACGATTGAAGATATGAATTGAGGTGATCTCTTACCGAGAAGCTCATCGAATCTCTTACGCATTCCCTCTCCGTCAAGGAAGGTGCTCATTAACTGATTAACTGATTGTTTGCTTTTTTCTACTACCTGATTATTGTTCTTTGCTACTTGATTTTGAATTGCTCCCATTAGATTTTTCCTCCGTTTATTTTTTCGTAAGCTTTCTTTAATGCGTATGATAACGCTTGCACAATGCCGACATCACCTTCGTGAATAATGTGTCCGTGACCTCTTACTATCTCTTCTCGGACAGTTGAGTTTTCCTCTCTTTTTAATATCTTTACAACAGCTACATTTTCTAGAATTTCGGTTTCAACAATGTAATATACATTAGCCTTCACAATCTCTTCCCAAAGCTCTAAGCTTTCTTCGGAATAGAATCCTTTGAAAGTTACGTTGTCATTTGCAAAACATACCTTGTAAATAAACTTGCTATCTGCTTCCGAATACATCTTGTCAACGATAGTACCTTTTTCTGCAGGTGCTTTAGTAAACACACTCTTTTTTCTTACAACATCTCCAATATTAAATGGCATATTATTTATCCCCCTTCTCTGTAACCCTAAATGTCCTCGATGATGATATTTTGTAATATTCGTTTAAGTCGATTTCTGGATGCTCTTGAGCCAATCTCTTAGAATCTAAAGTCTTTCTTTCTGAGCTTGTCCAAGACACCTTAAAATGCTCGTTTTCGCCCTTTCCTGCTGTTGCCATAAACTGTTTAATTTCGTTTACGATGTCATCCTTATGAGATTCAAGTTTCTTAATCTCTTTTGTGATATTGCTGTAAAGAATCAATTTGGAGTTAAATGAAGAAAGGTCACAACAGGTATCATCCGATTCAGGATAAATAGTAGCTAAAGCATCAGTTGTTGCTTTGCTTCCGTCAGAAGGAGGCAATGCACCTGTCTCAACATAATTCTTCCAAAATTCTTCGCCTGTATTTGTTAAAGCTTCTATTTCTCCGTCATCAACATAAACTGAAGACTCGCACCATTCAGGCTTTACATCATTAGCTATTCGTGTCATTTGGTATATACGAAGTCCAATTCCATATATCAAAACTGCAAGATACCATCTGTCATATTCGCTAACTGCAAGGTATTCTACACACTGTGCATAATAATTATCTGGGAAGTTACCATTTCTGTATTTCTTCTCATTTAGAGTTGAAATCATTTTGCACTCAACACCAGCCTTTTGTCCTACTACCTTTCTGTCAATATTTGCATGAAGGTGTGGATACCTGTCATTTCTCCACGTTGCAGTATCATTGATTACCTTAAGTCCAGACTTTTCCGTAAATCTTCTTGCTACATATTCCTCAAGGTCCGTTCCTAACCTCATCCATTCTGAAGGCTCTTTGTCAGGACACTTGCCTGTCTTTTCCATCCATACTGTGAGTGGTGAGCCAAATGGACTCATTCCAAGTACAGCACCCATATCTGAGCCACCAAGACTCTTCCTTCTCTCTTCTAACCATTCTTCTCTGTTATTAGTTCTAATTTTTGTTATTGCCATAATTCTTATTTCTCCTTTTATTTTTTGCTTGTTCATTTGGTGGAATCCACCTGCAATTAGAAGGCTCATAATTGCCATCTACGTCAATGCGGTCAATAGTTAAATCTTCCCTATAGCCGTTTGCGAGAGACCATTCACGAAAAGCAGCAAAAGATTTGTTCCACTCATCGCAAACTTTAATTCCTCTGCCTCCGTAGGTGTAATAACGATTGCTTGATTTGCTGTTACACCTGTATTTCATTGCTCTCCAACTGTTATACAGCCTATTCTTGTTTGGGATAAACGCACCATTGTTCTCCACCCTTAAGCATCCACAACCTTTTGTATTGCCAGTATGTAAATTCCCTTGTTGAACAACAATTTCATTACCACAGTCACACTTGCACAGCCACTTTGTTTGTCTCCAAGGATTTCGTGATGCTCTACTATAGAGACTTATAACAGTAAGTTTCCCAAATCTTTGACCTGTCACATCATTAAATTTTGGCATTGTAAATTGACCTCCCATAGTGTGCTAAAGCCGTTCTTACAGCTTCTTCTCTTTTTGCTCTCTCTTTGTCAGAGAGTATTGGCTGATGGATGCATATAGTTGCATTGCCTACCTGAATCGTTTTCGTAGTGTATTCAGTTGCATCAATCTTGTTCTCCATCTCCGTTACACTCCTTGCCAAGATTTTCAAGCATCTCCATCGTGATGCCAGCCTCTGCAAGCTCTTTACCCTTCTTTTCATAGTTCCTCAAGCAGTAGAGGTATTGCCTTCTGCGATATCTGATTCGCTCTTCCTTCTTCGCTAACTTTACGTTTGGTGATTTCAGAAGCCTTTCAATCTCTCTCTCAACCTGCTCATCTGTTAATACATCTTTACTCATTTTTTCTCCTTTTCTGCTTGTTTTCTTAAGGCTATGGCTTCCTCTAAAGTGGCTCTTACACCCAAATAGTGTCTCACCCCACCTACTGTTATTACTGCTTCATACCTTCTGCGATTTTTGTGGTAACAGACACCAACAACACCTGTATTACTTTTTCTTCTTGTGTTCCTTGACTGCTCCGCCCTCGTTACCCATCTGCAGTTAGCAGGCTCGTAATTGCCATTTACATCAATGCGGTCAATAGTTAAATCATTCCTATATCCATTAGTCAGTGCCCAATCATAGAACGCTTGGAAGCTGTCCTTCCACTCGGCACAGACTGCGATGCCTCTACTACCGTAATATTCATAACGATTACACTTGCTGTTATAACACCTTTGTTTTATGCCTTGATATATGCCTTTCAATCTCTTTATGTTCATTGGTTACACCTCTGTGTCTTTTAGGACACTTATTTTGCAAAAAAAATAGCCACTGGTGACTCAAGTTCGAGCACGTCAACTATCGTTTGAATCTCGCCTTGCTTGAATTCGCTTCTTCCGTCACACTTCCTATAAAAAGCAGATGGAGAAATACCAAGCTTACCACATAAATCCGTAACAGTTATACCTTTCTTGCTCATCTCGTATTTAAGTAACGCTTTATTCATTTTTTACCTCCTTTTATATATTGCATGCACCCTTTTGGATGTTTTGCCTAACTTATGGCACAATTTTTAAGAGTCCTACAAGTCCAACCGTAATAATTGTGCAAAACAAAGACCACAAAATTTCTTTTTTTGAAAGCTTCACTTTCGATCCGTTATCTTTCCAATCCATAATTGTTTCTCCTTCGGCAATGTCACCTTTTGTTGTTTTGTGTCGTTTAGGACACTTTCATATTAACATAGTCATTTTCGACCTGTCAAGCGTTTTTGTGTCTTTTTTGAAACTTTTTTAACTTTTTTGCAAATTCAGTTGCACAAAGGACACAATTATGGTAAAATTAAGAAGAAAGGAGGTGACCAACGAATGAATCCAAAAGATATGTCTACTAAGATAAAGGAATTAAGACAGGAAAAAGGTCTCACCTTAGAGCAAGTTGCCAAAGTTGTTGGTGTTGGAAAGAGCACTGTCCGTAAATGGGAAACTGGAATGATTGCTAACATGAAGAGAGATAAAATCGCATCCCTTGCCAAAGCTTTAGGTACTACCCCAGCTTATTTGATGGGATGGAAAGAAGAGACTGCCCCCTCCCCTCCTAAAGAAATCCTCACCGAAGGAGAGAAGGCTATATTAGAATTATTTAGGCTTGTGCCTGAAGACCAACAGCAGCTTGTGCTTCAGATGATTCGTGCAGCACTAGGTGCATCAAAATAATATCGACAGCCGTAGTTAAGGCTTTCTGAGGATTATCGTTTTCACGAATCATTTTTATTAACTCTTTTTCGTTTTCGGTCATGGTAATTCCCCCTTTGTACACGAACACTTGATCTAATATCAGTTTAATTTATGATATGTTGACAGTCAATATATTTCGACAATTTAGAACATATCCCTTCTGGTATTTGTTGGGGAAATTATAGCAGAATTTAAAGCGAAAAATCAATACCCAAGTTTATCCAAACGATACCCAAATTTATCACATACAAAAGACAATTTTAGCTACTTAGGAGGACAAAAACATGTGGTTAGATAACATAAAAGAATTAAAAAAAGCAAAAGGAATGACTGTCAAGCAGATAGCCGAAAAGACAAACTTGCCAGAGAGGACTGTCACTCGTATCTTTGCAGGTGACACAGATAACCCTTACGTGGACACTCTTCACCGAATTGTTACCGTTCTTGGCGGTAGTCTTGATGACATCCTCGCAGACACCAAGGTAGTCGTAGGTGAGAAAAACCTTGCTACATTGCAAGAAAATGTGGATGTCATTACAGCAGAACGTGACCTTATCATAGCTGAAAATGCTATGCTTAAAGAAAAAGTAACAGCTCTTACTTCTGAAAACGAAATATTAAAAATGAAACTCTTGCACAAAGAAGAGCTTCTTGCTCTTCATAACTATTACAATAAACTTACACCGAATAAATAAGGAGTGGTGTATGGAAAAATTTTGGTTATTAAATTTAGCTATTGGTTGTTCCTCTTTTGAGGACGGATTTTCATGGCTATTTGCCACCATAGGTGCGTTTATAATAGTCATAGGTATAGGAACAATTATCGGCTATCTTGAAGATAAGAAATTTATCAAACACACATGGCAAGCAGGTTTTATTTTATTGATTATAGCATTAGGCATTATAGCTTTATCAAAACTAATTAAATAACAAAGGAGACGATTTATGAAAAAGTATAATAAGATATGGTGTATTGCATTATGTATCGTGACAGTATTTTGTTTTGCATCATGTAAAACTGAAAATCCCTCAAGTTCGACTGTGGAAAGTCCATCTTCGACTGTGGAAAGTTCATCTTCGACTGTGGAAAAATTATCTCCTATTGCAGACTTACTGCAGGCAATAAAAAAGAATCCAACCACGTATAATAACAAAAAAATCTCAATAAAAGGCACTATTTACAAAAAGGACGGTATAACACTTTTACTTGACTTCCATGGTTATATTGATTTTGAGCTCACAGGTGGAGTACGAGAGCTTTATGAAGCTCAGAGGCATCCAAGCATTGAAGTAATCCTATTAGATAATATTCAATCCTATGTCGTTGAATCGTGGGATTATGTAAAAATCACAGGAACAGTTAAAATAACAAATGAGAAAATCTATTTGGCTAATTGTGAATGTACCATAATACTTACGAAAGACGAAAGAAGATAAGGAGCTGATAATAAATGAGTGAATTTGCAAGAGTTGCTTCAGGAATCTACTTGATGTACCTCAGAAAGTCAAGGCAAGATGATCCAAACGAAACCATTGAAGAAGTATTATCAAAGCACGAGGCTATACTTCAAGAGTTTATGATGCGTGAGTACGGATTCACAATTCCTGAAGAGAACATCTACCGAGAGGTATGCTCTGGAGAGTCTATTGCCGACAGAACGGAAATAAAAAAGGTCCTCGCAAGAATGGAAGATCCAAGAGTTAAAGGCGTAGTAGTTGTAGATCCTCAAAGACTATCAAGAGGAGACTTGATTGACTGCGGTAACCTAATCAGTACATTTCGCTACACTAAGACTTTGGTTGTTACTCTATTGATGAAATACGACCTTGAAAATAAAATGGAGCGAAAATTCTTTCAGGATGAGTTGCTTCGTGGACGAGACTTCTATGAATATATACGTGAGGTGTTATTCAGAGGAAGATGTCTCAGTTGTAAAAGAGGAAATTTTGTCGGCAACCACCCGCCTTATGCGTACAATAGAATTAAGATTGGTAAGGACTGGACACTTGAGCCTAACGAAAATGCCATCTATGTAAAAATGGTTTTTGATTGGTATGTCAATGAGAAATTTTCTTCACACAAGATTGCTCGTATGCTTAATGAAATGGGCGTTCCTGCTCCAAAAGCTAAGAAATGGGATGAATCTGTTATACGTGCGATGCTAATCAACAAGCATTATATAGGCAAAGTATTCTTTGCTACTACTAAGGGAATAATCGTTATTGAGAATGGCGAAAGAAAAAAGAAAACCATCAAGCTCCCTGAAGACCAATGGATAGTTGCCGATGGAAAACACCCTGCAATAATAGATGAAGAGACCTTTAATAAAGTACCAGAGAGAATGGAAGCAAATGCTCCACGAGTTAAAACAGGTTATGGACTCGCTAATCCTTTCGCAGGTCTAATCTTCTGTAAGAAGTGTGGACGAGCTTTGCGTTTAAGAAGTAACACTCACTCAGAAGATAGAATGATGTGCAATAACAATCCCAGTTGCTTTAAATCTACAACTGTATCAATTATGACAAAATCAATCATTGCTGCACTTGAATTTGCAGAGTTGCCAAACCTTGAAGCAAAGCTTAACAATAAAGAAGGAGACTCCGCTAAAATACAACAGAATCTCCTTATATCTCTTCAAAAACAACTTGCAGAATTAAAAATTCAAGAGGAAAAACAGTATGACCTTCTTGAAAAAGGAATATACTCCGAGGAAGTCTTTGACCGAAGAAACACCGCCTTACATGAAAAGATGGATGCTCTTAAAAATCAAATACAAGAAGCAAAGAATAATATTCCTAAAGAAATTGATTATGGTGAAAAAGTAATGACTCTTAAAAAAGCCATTGAAGGCTTAAAAGATACAAGTGTTTCACCAATCGAAAACAATAAACTGCTTAAAGCAATCGTAAAAAGGATAGAATACTCAAACGATAGCAAGCGTTATGACTACGGCTCTAACAACATAAAGCTAGATATTTACTTGAATTTATAGCCTTACGCCTATTTAGTCCATCATAAGGAGAAGTATTCATACTTAGCCTTATGATGCACTAATTCAGTTTTCGAGAAATAGCTATAGCTTTATTTAGTTTTGGAAATATAAAACTCTTGCATTATACATATATTTCCATAATTTGTCAAACGAAAAAAGGACAAACATTATAATATATATATTAAGGAAGAAAAAATTTGTCCAAGCAAAAAAGCGTATCACTCGATACGCTTTTTCTTATTTTAGGAGGCTTGTCCATGACTTAATGCCACAGATTCCATCAACCTCTAATTTATTTGATGACTGATAGGACCTTAAAGCTGCATCAGTTAAAGGACCAAATGAGCCATCAATTTCA
Organism: Eubacteriales bacterium; assembly: GCA_045658205.1. Classification (GTDB taxonomy): domain Bacteria; phylum Bacillota; class Clostridia; order Oscillospirales; family CAG-272; genus UBA1740. The sequence continues at coordinate 20,283 of JAZOUM010000067.1, forward strand.
AGACTTGCACCAAAGGCGTTTAAAAGTCTCTGGAGAGTCTTTACTTCTTCACCTTTATTTCCTTTACGAAGTAAAGATAATTCGATTTGCACAGTGTTTTTCACCTCCTCAATGCCATCATATATGACATAAGGAAGCTTCCCATGCTTTTGCCACGCCCTTGCAGATAACGAAGTGATCTGAACACCGTTCTTCCACTTAGGAGAGCTTTCTACGACTTGACCGTTACCTATGTAAATTCCACAATGCCCCTTCATCCAGAGGTATTCTCCGACAGCTATCGAGCTAAAGTCTGAGCTAATATCGGAACACTTTCCGATCATAGCATCGGCAGATAAATCAGATACCCCATTAGAGGCGTAAATTGCCCCACCATAGGTTTTTCCCTCTTCTCCGTTCCAACCCCAGAGAACGCCTTTAACAAGTCCTATACAGTCAAATCCCCACGCAGGAGGCTTATTGTGATACAAAGGCTCAAAGACAGTTGATATTTTATTCTCCGTATACCATGAGGGATACTGTTTAGCCTTATGATGAACGTTTAGTTTTGTGATTGGTGCTCCAAACATCCCCCATGCGTATACTGTCTTTTGATTAGCTATGTTTACTAGTTTTGAAACAAAATCATTCGCTTTCAACGGAGGTGTCACCTCCATTCTGTTTAGCTTTTGCTTTGTTAATTATAGGGAGAATAACTCCGTTGTATGCAGCAGAAAAGCCTGCTGCTATAGCACCGACACCTGCGGATATAAGCACAGGTTTTAAAACTCCCCAACCTTGAGGCACAAGCTCAACAATCTCTGGTATAGCTACTACAAGAGTTGCTAGCATTGCTTGCCAGAAGGTCTTAAGTGCTCTAATTAATACGTCTTTCATTTAGATTCCTCCTCTGGAGGCTCTATTGGAAGAGCCAAAAATTTTTCATGGATATCATCCATGACACCGTTTGCACCTAAAGAGTGATATTGTTGCCAGCAATTCTCAAAGTTTTGACGAGCATAGATCGGAGCGTATTTTCGCTCAGACCACTTGTTATAGTCAGATATCATTTGAGCACGAAGCAAGGCTTGTACACCGAGCTTCACACCCTTGATATGGCTAAATACAATCTTGAGAAAAGCTAACAAAACAGTAGGCACTCCCAAAATGCAAAGTAATTGATAGATTGTCATATCATCCCCCTCCAGTATCTTATGGAGTCAAGGCTTCGGCTGCAATATTTAAGTCTCCTGTTATGTGAGAGCCATTAACTAAAACTACAGCCTCCGTTGACGAGATTTTTGTGTAAACGTAGGCATCGTTAGTTGCTACAGCACCACCGATTTTAACAGTGATACTTGCAGGCACATTCTTACCTGTAGAGCCAGTAGATATACGACACATATAATCTACACCGTTGGCTGCATAATCTCCTCCGTAACAAGTGATATTGGCTGATACATCTTTAACGACTGCGTATCGAGCCATAAAATAAGCATTGCCTGTTCCTGATGCAAGAGGTAAAGCCACTTGCTCAACAGAGCCGTAGTTAACCTCTTCACCTGATTGATTTTTTAATTTAACTGTGTATGGCATTTGTAATATCCTCCTAATTATATTGTAACGACTCTATCAGTTACTGTTATAGTATTTTGCAGTGTATCAACTGCAAATTGTGAAGGTGAAGCTATAGACGCTTCCTTTGGTGCTACATACACTACTAATTCCCTAAGACTTGTTGCTTCTACTCCAACTATATGTCCTTGATTGAGATATACACCACTAGCTTGTACTACGCCACCTTGTAATGTATTAATTAATGTAGCCTTTGTAAATTCAGAAGCATTTTTATTCATAATAGTAATATAAGCAGTAGCTAATGCTCCGACATCAATTTTTATATTATGTACATAAGTTGGTGTTACTGATGATGCTCCAAGCCACTCTAGCCATTTGGCTTTTTGTTCGTCTGTTAAAGTGAGATTATCTGGCAAATTGTCAACATACTTTTTAGTTGTTGCGTGATAAGAGTGTAAAGGCGTGCCTGTCAGCAAGACTGAGACTGGGTCCATCTCGGTAGCATTAGAACTGTGTTGATAGCGTGGTATTACTCCATTTGTTATTTTGCCGTTATTTGCCGAACTAATAGAACTAAATGTTTTTTCTGTAGCTCCTTCTCGACCGTATAAAAGCCAACCCGAAGTTGTTGTTGCTCTTTTAACAGCACCAATAGTTTCGCAAGCACTTGCTTTTTCTTCGTCAGTCCACTCTTCTGTGTTTGTAGTTGCCGATACTTTCCAAGCTAAATCCATATTTTTAGGTGTAATTGGTCTATACTCATTATTTTTGCCTGTTATGTTTGATGGCAAAGCTTGATAAATACCTATTTCTCCGTTAGTATCTATAGCAATTCCTTTTCCGTTAGTTTGGTTATTAACTTTAACTACCCCTGCTTTTTCTTTGCTTGCATAGTCCGTAAACTTAACATATTCGCTGTGGTCAACTTGGATACTTATAGCTCCAATCACTTCCCATTTACCGTCTATGTATACATACTCGGTAAAGCGATTTTCTTCCTCTGTGCTATCTGCAACTGGTACTAAATAGATTGCACCTGTTTCTATATTCTCTGTTGGCAAAGATGCAACGCTTATAAACTTAATTACCCCAGCAGGTCCTCGCTCACCTTGAATTCCTCGCTCACCTTGAGGTCCACGAATATTGCCCTTTAAAGCAACAGAATATCCGCCTTCATGTTGATATACATTGCCAGTGGCAGTTTCTAACCATATTGTTCCTGCTGGCTTATCAAAATTAGGTGTTTCTTGTGCGTACATTTCAGTTGCTTCACCTTTAGGTCCTTGCTCGCCTTGAATTCCTTGCTCACCAACAAATTCTCCGTTATTAAGTTTTTCTGTTACATTATTTACAAGATTGTTTGCAGCAACGATAAGTTTATTGAGCGAGTTAAACTCGTTAGAGGATTCTACTTCTTCTTCAGAGTAAACCGAATCGTAAACTTCCATAGTAAAGTGTGGGGATACAAGCTCTGTGCCGTTGCTATCGTAAATTATAATATCACAAGGTATTATGCCTGCAGTTGAAGTTGTCTTTTCCGTAAAATGATATATGATTACATCATCTTCTATCTCGCACTTATTGTGAAGGATACTTCCGTCTTCCTTTACACCTGCAAGAACAGCATAGCAATCCTCAGTGATGTGATAAGGCTTGCCTAACTGAGTTAACGTTACGAGTAACCTACCACTCGTGTCTCCTTTCTTAATACGGAGTCTAAACTGCGAATATATGTCATGAATATCAAGTGTAACCTTGAATGTTGTCGAAATCATATCTTTTTTCCTCCTATTATCGACAAAATAATAACATATGCAGGAGGGATTAAAAATCCCCCCTGCCTGTCTGTGTTAGTCTTTGAGCCAACTCTTTGCTGTCTCAATAACATCATTTACGCCACCGTACAAACCTGAAGCATAAAGGATTTTACGAATACGCTCCGTCTCAGCAGTATCATTATTCTGATATGCTGCCTTATAAAGAGGTTTCCAGTAAGCTGTCATTGAGCTTCTTATAGAAGCTTTAGCCTCTTTCTCGGTCTTGCCGTTAGCCATCTTAGTGTTGACAAGGTCGGTTATAACTTCCTTCGCCATAGCGGTATCACCACTCTCAAAGGCAATGTTAACATCGGATGTGCTGTATTTTGAAGTTACTTCGTGAGTATCTTCATCATCATCGGTAACAAGTTGCTCATTTTGAGCTTTTTTGACCAAATTAACTATTTCGTCTTGCGAGTAAATACCTCTATAAGATTCTCTAAGTTCTCTGATGATTTTCTTATACTCCTCATCATCCCCTCTAGCCTTGGCTTCAGCAGCATTATTTATCTTGTTGTTAAAGGCTTTTTCTTCTGCAAGAATAGCACTTTTTACTATGTCTGCATCAAAATGACCTTCAGCAACAATGGTATCTATATAATCACTGTAGCCTCTGAGATTACCATTTCTATGATCCTTCGCAGCTTGTTTAATACGAGAATCATTTTCTCTGAGAGCTTTTATGATTGCTGCATTGATAGCATCTTGGTCTTCAAATCTGCCCTTAACCCTATCAATCTGTGCCTGATCTCCGCTTAAGATTGCCTCGTATAATTGCTGTGCGTTGCTGGTCTTTTCGCCTGTCCAACCTTCCTTTATAGCCTCTTTAATGCCTGCACCAGTGGTCCTTTCGCCTTCTATAAAGGATTTAATGGTATTGTAAGCACCTCTTACATCCCTCTCAACGTTCTTAATCGGAATACCGAAGAATGCCGATAAAGCACCTACTAAGCCAGACCACTTCTCGTACTCAGTCTTGCTGTCACTGTCGAATGCATCTATTGCATTTTTAAGGTCTGAGAAGAGAGCCATATCCATTCTTTCAACATCGTAACCATTGAATATAGACACGATATCCTTAACGAAAGGAATATATGTAAGAGGATTGAGGTTATCCTTAAGACCTCCTACAAAATGCTCAAAGTATTTCTCTACGTAAGACTCATCCTCATCGTCATCTTTCATAGCCATTATGATAGACTTGAGAGCTGCATTGAAGACTATCGATCCTACAACAGCACCACCTGCACCTGCAGTCATCTTAATGAAACCACCAACTTTTCCTGTTCTCTTGCCTTGTATAAAGGCATCCCAGAGCATATTCAAAGTGGTTATAGGCTCTGCCATAAACGCAGTAAGCATGTTTACAAATATCGACTTCCTTCTCATAATGTCACTTCTTGAGAATACTGAGTCGTATACCTGAGTAAGTGATACAACCTCTGTAAACCTCTCGCCAGCCTTTTTAAGGAAGGCTTCAGAGTTAACCTGAAGGTCTTTGTGCTTTGAAGCAGTCTCTTTCTTGACAGCATTCCAGATGCCCACCCAAGTGATTTCATCCATAAACGCAGGAGCTTTACCGAGAGCATCGTCAACCTTTTCCATAACAGTGTTCTGATCTTTAATCCACTTCACCGTAGTTTGCCCCATACCAACATCAAATCTACCCATCTCCTTAATACCAGCAATAGGAGCATATTGTTTTAATTGTGCCCAATCTTGCTTATGCTTAACGAGATTAAGAGACTTGTGAGTAGTTGCAACAAAGTGAATAGGATTAATAAGAGCCATAGCTCTCATCATAGCAGAAGGTTGTTGGATAATTACTGAAGCAGAGCCTAATACAGCACCCTTTTTAGCAAGACCAACTGCCTTATTAATTCCTTCGATCTTTTCTGGTCTTACACCACCATTAAGTGCTTTAAGGAAGTCTCTAATGTACTGTGTAGCACCTACGCCATATGCATTGGCTATCGTAGCCTCTGTAGATATAGTCTCTGTAAGAGAATCTGTCTTGGTCTTATAGTTAAATACCCTTGTGAAGTCTTCAAGAGGAAGTACGAAGGCATGGTACATTGACATGTCATTGATATGAGTTGCCCATACATCCGTAAAGTCTTGTAATACAACAGGATTATTTGCATGCTGTACTGTTTCTTTAGAGAAAGAAGAGTTCTTGAGCTTAATCTCACCTGCTTCTTCAGGCTTGAATCCCATATAGTATTTTGAGGACTTAAGTGGGAAGTAATACTTCTCTTTAAAGAGCTTGATTCCCAATAATTCCATCGATACCTCGTTACCCTTCGCTCCCATAACGTCAGATAAGTAAGCTTGCATCTCCTCAACGAAGCCTTTCTGCTCATTGGTAAGCGAGTTGACAATCTCTACAAGAGTTCCTTCAGAGATGTTAAAAGCAGTTTTTGTATCTACCTGATATTTAATCGGTAAACCATGCTTCTTAGTCTCTATTACTGCATCTTCAAGGACTATACCACCTTCAAGGATATGAGCTAAAGCTTGCTCTCTGCGAGAATAAGCATATATAGACATCATCTGCTCTAAGTTAAGCGTAAACGTCTTTCCACTCTTCGCTGTAAAGGTCTTGGTTTGCTTTTTATCCCACTCGTTGTAGTTAAACTTTTTATAAGTTCCTTGAATGAAGGCTTTTGCTTCATCAATGTCTACAAAGTATGTATCTTCGCCATTACGAAGCTCTTTATACATATCTGTGAAGGTTTCTGAGCCTATAGTTCTGAATGCAGTGAGAGGCTTAAGTAATGTCCAGCCTATTTTACGGAAAAGAGCTGTGATAGGATTACGAGCAAACTTCTCTTTGCTAACCTTACGAATCTCATCATTTACAGATTCTGAAAGCTGTGTTATGGTTTCACCCTTCTTTGCTTTGAAAGCCTTGTTTGAGTCTCTTACTACGTGAAGCACCATAGTATACATTTCATATACAGCTTCAAGTTGTTCAAGGCTCATATGCCTTATAGGAGTGTCACCAACCATCTCAGATACATTCTTGATGGAGTTAAGGACAACTTCTTGGTAAGCGTTGACCATCTCAACGTCTTTAGAGTTTCTAATCTTCTCGTAAGCAGCCTGTAAAGCAGAAAGCTTATCTTTAAGATTTTCGCCCCAAAGGCTAATACGGTCTCTTGTTGCAGTCAAGTCTGCAATCGTGTCAGGATTGGTTTCTTTTGCAATAAGCTCATTAATTCTTGCAATTCTTTCCTCTGCACCAAGTGAATCCATATTGATTACAAACAAGGATTCAGCTACAGCTTTCTGTAAGTCTTCTTGTACGTGCTTGTCCTTAGTAGGTCTAAGAAGGAGTTTGTTAAGTTCATCTACAACCTTCTTGATCTTATGTCTCATCTCAGTCTTATGTCTACCTTCGGTAGCTCTTGCCCTTGACTCCTGATAATGAGTTATAATTTCCCTAGTGTTTTTAGCCATCCTCTCACGATAATCAGCTTTAATACGAGTAATCTTCTCCTGATATTTTTGTTTAAGCTGGCTATGTTTCTCGTTGTGGAAATCTCTTATCTCTCTCATCTTCTTGTGATGCTTATGCTTCAACAAGTTGATTTGCTTCTGTGCAGTATCTGCTGCAGTATGTAACGTTGATACACCCCAATAACCGTCATATATTTGCAATAACAAGGTTTGGTCTACCATATCCCCTGCAAATTCATAGTCTGCTGACGTATCATAGAAGCTACGGAGAGATTCTACTATTTCCATTAACCTTGCAGGCATTTCTGCTGCAGTTACTTCGTGGCTAAAATATTCAGGATACATATCTGCAAAGTCGTGCCATACAGACTCTAAAGCTCTTGCACCTTTAGGATTGTTTTTATCAACAATCGTTAAGCTTCCCATAGCTCTCTTACGGAAGTTATAAACACTACCGAAAACATAAGCTGCTTCAGACTTTTGGTCTTGGTCAATGTAAATTCTCTGAGCCTTGAGGTTTTTGAGAATGTCAGATGCTTGAGGATCAAGTTTTGCAGCTTTATTAACTACATGACCTTTTAACCAATCGATTGCAGGCTGTGCTTTCTCTTTTACTCCTTCCCAAGTTACATCGTTACCTTCAGCTATGTATTCATAAACAACGTTAAGAAGCTTTGCAAGTTCAGCTCTGTTACCTTTAGCACTTGCATACTTCATAAGTCTGCCTGCTACTAGTTCAACAGAGGACCTAGTAAACTTAGCACCATGAGTTACTTTGCGTTGGAGTTTAACCAGTTCCTTAAGGTACTCGTTGTCTTCCCTAAGTTCAGCATTCTCTTTCGCAAGAATCTCGTTTATCTTTGCTCTTTTAGCTGCAAGGTCTGGATCTCGGTCAGAATGACGAGTTTGACCATAGTAGAGTCCTTCTTTAGACCTCTCTGCATTAAAATGGCTTAAAACATCATTCGACAAAATACTTTGCTGAACACTATTGACAAATTCTAACAGTTGTGATATACTTATCTCGGAAGTAACGAAAGGTAAGCTGTCTTCTGACAGCCCTTGTGCCGAATTAATGGCAGCGGTACTTCCTTTTTTTATTCTTCCACGAAGGGAATGAACAGTATCAATAGATTCATATCCGACCAATTTGCCAGACTTAATATCTATGTGAGCCACAGCTAAGAATGGTTTATTTTCTGGAGATACCGCATAAGCAACCATTGCATAAGTAGCCTCTGCTCCCTCGCTAGGTGTGAGTTCGTTAATAGGGATACCATTTCGGATTACCTCTCCGATAATCATACCAAGCCTTGCATTCGTAATGGTGTAATTTTTTGCACCGCCAATACCATGCTTGATACTTTGGTTGTTTACCTCGATCATCCTATTTGTATATATATTCTCTACATAAACAACACCATTAACACCAACCTTGCTTCCTTCTTGAGCAAGGGCATTTTTTTTGCCTTCAGCAACAATACGGCCTCTGTCAATCTTCTTGTCAGTATAAATCGTACTAAGAGCTGGAAGCTTTAATACTGCCATTGCTTTTTGATGAGTCAGAAAATCATAAGAATATATTTTACTATTCTTGTAGAAATCCTCACCATAACTTGAATAGCTATAGACATCCTTGGTAGTGTTGCCTGCAGAGTCTGTTTCGGAACGTTTTGCTTTCCTTTTTTCTTCCATTCTTCGCTTTGCTAGCTGTTGCTCTTTATAGCGAAGAGTATCACTTCTCTCTGTTGGCTCATAAACTCCGTTTGATATCCAACCACCACTCTCAATGTCCTCAACGTCAATATCGTTTTTCTTAATAAACCATACATGAGTTTCGGTAAATGGCAATACACTTCCGTCTGTAAGTTGAATAGCAGGCACTCCGTCCATATTGCTTATGTCTTGGTTTAAGTCTAAATGTGAGTATTTTTCTATCAACTCATAGCCTGTAGAGCCTCTGTCTGAATAGCGGAATTGAGATAAAGAGTCATTATATTCAGGGATATTCCCAGTCTCAAAATAACTCTTAATATCAGAGATTATTTTTGAAGCTGAAACCCCTTTAGGATATGTAACACTTCCGTCTGTGTTTCCATTAGGCTTACTAAAGTCAACGGTAAACTCATCGTATTCCCTCATAATCTCCGAGATAATTCCACGAAGAGCTGAGATTTGTCTATCGTTAGGTATAGCAGAAATATCTATTCCATAAGTCTGAAGGCGAATATTACCCATATTCATAAAGGCAATCATACCATCAGAATATTGAGCGTAATCAGGCAAGTTTAGTATTTCAGATATTTCTCTATGGTCTTTAACACGATAGCCTTGACCTTCTGAGAAGTCTAACATTGAGCCTGTTGTAGTAAGATAAGAAGCTTTATTAAGACGTGTAGTTGTATGGTATTTCCGAACAGCTTTCTGAACGATTGCTTGTACTTCTTCTTCAGAATATTTCTTTTCTCGCAAAGCCTTTGAAAGACTTTCTTCCATCCGATCTACTTCTCTTCTTGCTTCTCTTTCTCTTTGGTCAAAAGAATTATATTCTTTGTAGGCTTCAGCGTATCCGCTTTCCTGCTCCCATTTCTTTTGAGCATCAAGAGCCTCTTGAAGCACCTCGTTACTTGAGTTTTTATTAGTTACAAGGTCAACAAGTTCATTGTAGCGAGGATATTTACCTATTGAGTCAAGCTTCTTCTTTGCTTCTTTTGCGAGTTCTCTCGTTTTGCTGTATTCCTCACGAAGACGAGATAATTCAGCCTCAGAGACTTCGCCACCCTCTCTATCGGAGAATTTTTTGTTATTATCTCTTGACAAATCCCTATCTTTATGATATAATGCATCAGAAGGTTTTGTGAGTCTGACCGCCTGCCTTGCGTTCCTTTTGGATCGCTCGGATGTGGCAATTTTGTCGGTAGCAATGCCTTCTTTTATTTTTACATTTACATCATAAAGAATATTTCGACCATCTTGTGCTTTAGCAACAAACAACGTTACAGGGTATATAGTGCCATCTTTTGTCATGACGTAACTTGTTCTATAATCCCAACCGTTTTCATCTAACCATTGATGGCTATTTTCATCCTTGTGGGAATCGAATTGAGAAATTTTTGCTGTTTCTTCAGCATTCAAGATGACCAACTTCTTGATTTCATTCCTTGCTTGAGTGAGTTCACCGATTACTGGATGCTTATTGGAAGCACCTGCTTTTTGTACTCTTTCATTTGCTTTCGCAAACTCAATAACCTCTGATTCACCATCACTGTTATAAACAGTGATTTTTTTATTTATTAAGTTGTTACGAATGAAATCTATGTATGACTTACCACTTCTCTTGACTTTATTAAATGTCTTGTAGTCCAATTCAATGACGTGATCGTATTCTCTTCCGTTCACATCAACTATATCGGTCCTATCAGCGAATTGCTCACCTTCGGAAGCAAGTCCTTCTTTGCCTTTGATTGAGCTGTAAATATTATCAGCTCTAACCAACGCCTCTGCAAAGATTTTTTGAAGTTCTCTAAGCTTCTCAATCGACATCGTTGCAGCCTTCTGACCTGCATCAGTTTCAGCACCAACCTTTTTGTATGCGTTAACAATTCTGTTAATAAGTTGCTTAAGCTTGTCAAAAAGCTTCTGGAGGACATTTCTACCCTTTTCAGTGGTCTTAAGAGCTTCAATCATCTCCAAAACCTTACCATCGTGGTAAATTGTCTCTAATCCGTCACAGATTATATCCTCAAAGGCATCATCGTATATTTCTACCTCGCTCATACCTTCGTATCTACGATGACTACGCTTGAGTTTAATTCGTTTTTCAACTAAGTCATCAACGTCAACACCAGTTTCTTCGTAGTGTTTTACAATAAAATCTGAGAGAAGCTTGAATCCTTCAGGATCGACAGACTTAATATAGTGACCTTGCTCATGGGCAAGCTTATTAAGGACTATTCCAGCACCAAGTTCACCTGCATTGAGGTCAATATGGATGCTTCCGTCAGCAGCTCTGAAATATCCGTTTGGAGCGTAAACTTCGTTACCGTACTTATCCTTATAGACTCTTTTACCTTGCTTGTTTTCGTAGGATTCAAAAACATAATAGTCTCCAGATAAAACAGTAGACAAGAATTCTATTGTGGCTATACCTTCCCTCTTTGTATCATTATTCTTTGCAGATGCTTTAAGAGCCTTTATGTCTGCAGCAGAGCCATCTTCAAGGAATATTCTTCCCTTCTTTTTCGCAACCTTTTCCTTTTTGGAAACAGTTGCATTTTTTTCGTTTTCAGAGGATTGTGCATTTTTTGCACTTTCGACCTTTGCATCCTCTTTTGCAGTATTCGCTTTACGTTCTGCTTCAGCATCAGCTTTACCACGAGCAAACAAGTCAAGCTTCTGTTCGCTAGTAAGCTCTAGTTTAGCAAGACCTTTGGTATACTCCATCCTTCCGAATTTGTATGCAAGAGGAGCATCAGCACGATAAACCTGTGCAGATACAGTTCCCTTGCCTTTATTATAGGAATCCATCATAAACTTAGCTGTATCAGGAGTAACACCAAGATCAGCAACCATCTCGTACATAAAAGCTTCGTCTTCGGAGCTGAAACTAATGTCTTTGGCATTCACTTTTCTACCGTCTTCAAGTTGAACAGATACCACGCCTTTTTTGATTGAGCTGATGTCTTTTACGGAGACTTCTTCTCCTGTACTAATGAGGACAGTCTTGCCATCGATAGAGTGCGTAAATTCGCTTTCTTTTTCGGTATTGTCAGCCGTTTCAATTTCAGCCGAAGAATCTATCACCTTCGCCCCTTCTGCCGTTTTAGAGGCGTTTTCAGCCTTAACCATTTTGATAGCTTCGTTGTATCCTGCTATCCTCTGGTTGACGGTAGAATTGGAATTAAAGATAACATCCACCATCGTCATTGAAACTTTTTCATCGGCATAGAAAGCGTTCTTCTGCTCTGCTGTTAACTCGTATCCTGCAGCTACTGCAGCAAGAGTATCAGCAAGTTTTTTCGCATCCTTCGTTCTTATACCGTTTTCTTCAAGTGATCTAACGATGTCTGCCTTGTTCTGCTCTGTAACAACAGCACCGACCTCGTTAAGAAGCAAACCGAGTTGATAAGCATTTGTATTTTCGTTAACCTTGCCTGCAAGTCTATTTGCAACAGAGCTTGCAGCAAATGTGGTATCACCATGCTCTTTTACATAGGTTGCAAGTCTGTTTACGTCTCCACCGTTATTTTTAAAGGATTCTCCTTGCCTTTTAATAGTGTTAGCCTCTATAGCACCACCTACTACCGATGGTACGCTGTCAAGAACGCCTGCAGATAAAGCACCAAGTATACCTGAATACCACACTTCGCTCCAGTCAACGTCATACTTTTCGCCAGACACCCAACTCTTAAACATAGGCTCAAGAACGGATTGAAGAGCTTCTTCAAAGCCTTCTGAAGCCATACTACCGCCATATCTGATGGCAATTTTAGCAATGGCATTGTCTACTCCTGATGCAAACTTTTCCACAACACCATTTGGAAGCTTACCTCCGAGTTTCGTGATACCACCGATTGCATACTGCAATCCAACTTCTGCAGCAGTTACGAGAGCCGCATACCCTCTTGATTGCCATTCGTTATAACCGAGATTTCTCATTTCGGCATAAGAATTACCAAGAACAGATGCACCCATTGTGGCAAGACCACCTGCACCGCCTGTAACAGAGCCTACTAAAATAGAAGGAAGCATGTTAGAGGTTGTAACACCTAAATCCCAAGCACCTTGCCAAAACTTGCTGTCAATGTCTTCTCTGATTATTGAGCCTGCATATTGAATTGCAGTTGTGGGATCAGCTTCTGTTCCCATAATAAAATTGTCAAGGTTTTTTACGCCTGATGCCCAACTGTCAAGACCTACAGCAGCCCATGCTATCCACTCCAAGTTGTTGTCTTTATACATTTGAGCTATTGCTCCACCTTTCCTTTGTGCGATAGTATCATCGAGGCTGATTAAATACCCATTAGCCTTAGCTGTTTCACCTTTGCCGATATAATAACAGTATATCTTATACTCATCATCGGTCATATATTGAGCAGCATCAAGTTCCCTTTGGTGACTAGCATAAAAAGCATTACCAGAGCCAGTTCCCGCACCAATGGCACTAGCTACAGGAAAGCCATCAGCAGTACGATTATTACGGAAGGCTATAACATAGTCGTTGACATCAGATCCTATCGTCTGTTTTGTTCCGTCAATTCCAAACCACGCTTTATGCGTACCAAGTCCTTGTTGTTCGCCAGCCTTGTAATAATCCTCAAAGCCATCTTCCCCCATAATCAATTGCTTACTTTTTTCATTGGCGTGCCATTGATTATATGAGGCTTCCGAATCCCACTGCTTCCAATAGTCTCTATCTAAGGCTACATTCTCTACTATCTTACTCTGGATATCAAGGTTTCCGTCAAGAGCATCGGTAATTTGTTTTACGAATTCAGGATCTAAATAGTCATTGTACTCGCTTAACAACGATTTAAGACTATTAGCTTCGCTAATAAAGTTTTGATTTTGCGTGGTTACTGTAGATAACCAATCATCTGCATCCTTTTTATATGTCTCGTTATTGCCACTATAACGTGTCCTATAGTTGTCAACATAGTTACTGTTGTTTTTAAGCCAATTATTAGTGCGGTTTACAATATCTTTTGCAACATCCTCTACCGTACTTGAGTAGTAAAGATTCTTTACGCCATAATATGGCGTTTTTTTACCTTCCGACTTTTCTTTCTTTAGTTTTTCTTCGTACAGCTCAACTACGCCCATATTGACCTCCGTTAATTTTTATATGCAATCTCTATTGGTCTAGCATGACCACCGCCACCACCGCCTCTGTTGACCGTAATGTCTAGATCATTGCCTCCGCCACCATCCTCTTTGGCTGTCTTGTATTTTTCATAGTAAGCAACAGCTTGTTCCTCAGTTAATCTTCCTGAATATATGCAGTCATCGAGGAAAGCTTCAAGACCAGCATCGTTTCCATCCAATTTATACCCTTCAAGTGCAGAAACAAGTTCAGATGAAGACATTGTAGCAACATGGTTTAAGCTTACACCACTACTGCTAGCCTTTTGAGCTTCATATTGTTCCTTTTGAAAAGCCATTTGATTATCATATTGTCTCTTAGCTTCATCGAATTGTGCTTGCCACTGCTTATCAGCTATAGCATCACGTTCCTGACCATATCCGAAGTTAGTCTCGTTCCAATACTTATTGGTATCGAAATCTCTATTATCTGCCCATAAGCCATAGTCCTTAGAGAAAACGTTGTTAGCTTCGTTGCCGTAATAATCTCTATCGGTAAGAAGTTGATTTCTCTTATCTCCCCACATGCCATATTCCATGTTTCTATCGTCAGAAAGCATAGCATATTGATTGTAGAGGTCTTGTCCTTTTTGATTGTACTTATCGTAAGCCATTTGATAGAGTTCAGGTACGATATCGTTCAAGTTCTCAAGAGATGCTTGGTAAGCTTGATTTCCTACGGATGCTGCGTAAGAGTTGCCGTAGCCACCAGTCATTGCCGCCGCCTGCCCCATAGTATCTTGCATAGCCATCTTGCCTTGCTGGATATACTTATCCTTATACTGTTGATAAAGAGCATCTCCGTTAAGATCATAGGAGAATTTCTCTCTATTCAATATCTTGTCCATAGCGTTTTTAAATGCACTATCGTTAGAATAAGCAAAATCTCCATATTTAGAGACAGCATTTTCAGCTTCAGCCTTCTTTTGATCTGCAGCTATTACGTCAGCTGACTTCTGATATCCACTATCATACTTAGATAAGTCAACATCAGAATATTTCTTTTTTTCATTGTCTGCCATATTATAATTTTCCTCCTTTCATTATGTTAAGGACACTTGCTTCCAAGCAGTCCATCCTGTGGTACTATAGTAATTACGCATATATATCTTGCCTGTGTAAGTCCTATATGTTTGATAAGCGAATCCCCACCAGCCTGATGTGTTCTCTTCCATTGCAGATATAACTTCAAGCACTCCTGTTTCGTTAATAGGATAATTTAAACAAGATGTGGCTGATGGTGCAGAAGTGTCTGAGTAATATCCTGTATTATAAACAAGATTGTTAAAATCCTTGTTTGCGTAGGTATCGATTTGAGCTATATGTTTTGTAAAGAGTGTGCCTCCTACAGTTAAATTTCCCCTCGCATTGACATCCCACTCATCGTCTATATCAACGATATAATCTTTTTCAGCGTACTTGCCGATACCAACAGCCTTACCACCCTCTCTAAGATGCACTGTAACATCTGCAGTTGGAACAGTTATAAGCGTACTGTAGGATTCTCCCACATCGTCTACTACTTCAAGCTGGACAAGGTATGTATTTGCCAAGGAAAGTTCAAAAGAAGTTAACGTTGTGTCCACGCTTTCAGCAGAGCTTTCTCTATCAAGGATTGTTCTCCACTCTCCCCATGAGGTAGTGCCATCAACTTTGTATCTTAAGCGGATAAAACTGAAGTTTTTCTGTACATTGTCCGATATAACCTTACTGTACAGCCTTCCTACCTTAATACGGAGATATTTTCCTGAAGGATTTAAATCCCCATTAGAAGCACATCTTTTACAAATAATAGATGTCTCTCCAGTATAAGGAATGAGACTCGGTTTAGAATACGGAACAACGGTTATCTTCTGAGATAAGGAATTTGAACAACCTCTTGAATCCACAGCTATTCCTTTTACAGATACCGTTCCAGACTTTGAAAGCAGATCAGATAAATAAGGCTCATTGTATGCCACTCCGTTAACATTTAAAGAGCACTTGGAAACACTTGCACTATACTTTGCTTCCGAGCCTTTAAAATTTGCTTGCACCTTCGTTTTGTTTTGGATATAAAGACCATTAAACTTGTCCGAAAGAGAGCTTACAGGAGATAGGCTCATAACCACTGATGGCAAAGTATAGCCGTTTTCTGGAATAAAAACTTTACACTTCGCTGTATTTGCTGCACCAACCTGCTTCGTACACGCCTCATCGGAATATGTATAAAGCGTAACGGTCATATCCGCTTCCTTACTATTAGGGAATTGATGTGCTGCATCCATAGATATGCCATAAGAAGCATTAGTATATAGCGTTGTAATATCTGGATGAATTGCAATAGTAGTTAGAGACCAACCACCAACCGAAAACTTCATCTTATAACGGAAGCTTTTAGATGCAGGTGTCCATCTAACTGTACATAAATTGCCAAGTGTTACGTTGGAGACATACGATATAGTGGATGCTCTTGGAATGCTGGTAAGAGTGATTGTCTCAGACTTCTCAACCTCTCCTGCATTTATGCCTGTATCCATCCAAGTTCTTACTTTAACTGTACCTGAGCCATTGTCTGTATGGGTAACGGTAATAGTGTTGTCTACAATGGTCTTTGTAGAAGCTTTAGGTAACGTATAACTTACGGAATACTCTTTCTCTGCTCCTCCGTTGATGGATATCCAGTATTTCGCTACTTTTGTATATCCGTTCCAACTTTCTCCTGTCTGTGTAGATTGCCACAGAATTCTTACTTTTGATGTGTTTGCTGAATTATTGACACTTCCTGCCACCTCTTCAACAGTTAAGGTTTGATTTACTGCCATATAACCTCCTTATACCCACTTAATCGCAAGACCGTTTGATGTATCAGACTCGAATCTGCCAAGTGTAAACGTTCCTGTTACATGCAAATGTGTTATAAATAGCTTATAATCACTAATATAGGCTACCTCTGTATCGTTCTTATCGTAGAAAGAAAGCCTATCACTCGTAAACCGAGCAAACTTATTAAAGACTTCTATGCCATCTATGTCGTTTGTTTGACCAATCTCAATACCATAGATAGGTACTTCATTCTCATCGTAATACAGGAGACCTGATTTAATTCGAGCGTTAACTTCAATGAGAGAGCTTTCAATGTTTCCAATATCAGTGATTATTTTCTGTATTGATTCAAACAAGGCTTCAACGCTCTTGGAGTCTTCCGTTATGGTTTGTACGGTATTCTCTACATACATGCCAAAGTCAGACTGTGCAACATATTGTCCTTCAAGCCTCTTTGTAAACTCTTCGTAATAAGCATTTACAATATCAGCAGACTTTATAATTAAAGATTTAACCGAGCCAAAAGTAGCCTGAGCTTCTTCCTCGGTTAAGCTTTTCTTCTCTGACTGATTACCTCGCTGAAGGACTTTCGTTACGTCACCATCGAGAGAATTCAAAGCAAATTTAAGTTGATCAGCAAGCTGAAAAAGGTAAGCTCTAATCTGCTCAAGCTGCCCTTTTTCAGTAGATGAAGTAATACTTGGATATCTTATATCAAAACTCATTAGCTATCACTTCCTTGCTCTATAGTCTTAGAGATAGAGTAAATCTTTGCTTCGCCCTCTCCCTCTATGCGAATTCTCATGTGGTCGCAGCGTTTAGGTCTTATAGGTACAGTAAAGCTTTTAAGGCTTACTCCCTCCATCCTGAAAAGATATTCCCAATTTGGCAACGAGTCATACTGAATAAAGAAGGTTACCTTCGATCCCATCTCAAGAGACATTCTTACATTAAGTTTAGAGATGTACTTCTTGTCAGGATGAGCTACACCTATAACTCCTGTCTCTGCCATCCATTTAACCTTACGACTGTCAACAGTACCTGTGCCGAACATAGTCTTTATGTATCTATCTTTATGATCGATATAATAAAGCTCTCCTCGGCAGGAGCAGAATGCATCAACTCTTGTATTATCTTCTTTATGCCACATTCCTGTAGCAGTATCGTACACAAAGAGATTCCACTTGCTTGCTTCAGAGCCATCGTTCTTGTCTACCATAAGCACTTTCGAGGTCTTTTGTGCATCGTAGGTCTGCGTTATGGATAATACGCTATTAGATAATTCTGGAAGCTCCCAGCCATCAATAAAAAGAGTATCCTCTTTTGCAATTACTCCGAAAGGCTGTTGCAAGTACATCATAGAGCCAGACATTAACGGCATAATCCAGTTAGGATTATCGTTAGAGTCATCGTGCATTGAGATATAATACTTATTAGCGTGTTTGCCTGCCACAGCTTCGCTGTAAGGCACATTTCCTAAGGCATATGAGATTTCCCTTGGAAGTGAGCCATCGTAGGCACAGACAGCCGTTTTTGACTTGTAGTATAGAATCTCGTTTATAATAGCAAGGCTATTGTGACATCCCTTCTGAACACCTCTGCAAGCTAAATCTGCAATCTGATAGTTAGCAGGATAGTTACCATAAACCTTATGCATACAATTCTCTTTGAAGAAAAGAGGATTTCCAGCATACGTTATAGCTCCTGTGAAAGGTCCATCCGTACCAACTGTTGCAGCATAGCTATCTGTAGAGATGCCAGCAAAGCAGTTCCAGTTCTTAAAGTCTCCGAGCTTTGAAGCGTAGATTTCGTTTACTACCTGTCCGTTATTAGCCACACCATACCTACATCCCCAAAGACGGTTGCCTGACTCAATTACAAAGTCCATGATAGGCATTTGTCTCTTAATAGTAATAGGTGCTTCTTGAGAGCTTACAGTATCTAAAATACCTGTTACTACGATATAGTCATCTCCCTTATCCCAAATAATCATAGTGTTATTAAGATCAGAGAGTTGTTCAACCTCAACACCTGAGATTGATACGCCATCATTTACGGCAAAAGACTTACCTATACCAGCAGCAGATATCTTGATATATGTCGTTGCTATACTTACCCACATATCACTAGATTCTGACCATTGTTTTAAGGTATGAGGTGTAGACGATGTATCAATCCAAAAGGACATATTCTCAGGCTCTGTAGGCTCATTAGAAGACACTGTAGCATTCTCATAGGCTGAGCCATCTACTCTGCACATTTCAAAGACTACAGGTGATTTTGTGGTCACTTCAGCCTCTATATTGCCCCAGTCGTTAAAATCTGCTGTATTGATATACTTCTTGTCAGGAAGAATGATTACATAAGCACCCATTGATACAAGGCTCTTAGGACAATCTTCCACTCTCGTAGAGAGATTCATGTCTACCCTGTAGCCATTGATGACAAAATACTGCCCATCTACATAGCAAAGAGAGTCTTTAGCTATGAGAGCTTGAGGATTAACAGTCATCTTGTATAATCCCCTTTTACCTCGTGGTGAGAGGACTGGATAATAAGAAGAAGAGAGGTTTGTCATATCGTAAAACTCGCCCTCTCCTATGCGAAGGTTATGATTATAGCCTTTAAAGACATCTATCATATCCCTCGTAGCTTCCAGTTCTGATAATACTGGGAGTTTCATTTATGCTATCCCCTCCTCTCAAAAGAATTTTAACTTAGTTGTTAAAGGCATATGTTGCCTATTGTAATATCTTTCAAATGCTAAATAAGCTGTATTGTAAGCTGTAGAGCTGTTGTTATACTTGCCATATTCAGCATTGTTATAGTCGATTTGAGACTCAAGCCACTTAATATATACGTCATCATAAGGAGCAGGCACTAATAACACCGTATGTATAGATGTATTGTCATCATACCCTTCGAAAACAACACCTTCTCCTCCCTCGTGCGTGTCGATAATCTCAGCCTTAATCGTGCCATCAAGCAAGGATAACCATCTGATTTTATCTGTTTGTGTGTAATTGTTAGGCTTGATTGTATCTATTCTGTTTATAGCCTCAATAAGAGTCATATTCCCCTCCATTTGTTAAAAAGCGGAGATAGCTATTTACCTCCGCTTTTTACTAATTACTTACTTAGATGCTCCAGTACCTTTTGCTTGGTCTTCAAACTCCATAGCTAAGGTAAGCATTTCTTCTTTATGTTGAAGCACTTCTGCTACACTTTCAGGTACTTCTACATATTCACCTCTTTTAATAAGGTAAGCCTTGCCGTTTACAGCAACATATACGTCTTCTGCATCGTCTCTTCTTTTTTCAAGTCTAATTCTTACCTTCTTAACTTTTGCATCTTCTTTTAATTTTGCATCTTCTTTTAATTCGGTTTTCTTGGTTTCTGTAGCCATTTAAATAGCCTCCTGTTAATGTTTTGTGGGGAGGGAGTTACCCCTCCCCTAAGTTATGTGATTAGTTAGCTTCAGTGATTTCGCCAGAGAGCTTGCTCTTACACTCTACTCTTACCATGTATGGCTCAACGAGGATTTCTGCAGTCTTCATAGCCTTCCAACCAATAGAGCTTCTTTGGTCAAGTGGATCGGCAGTACCAGCAGAGCCTTTTTGTTTGATGATAGTTTGTAAACCACCACCAGTGATTTCAGTAACACCATAAGCACCATCAGCAAGGAAGAGACAGCCAAATACACCGCCTTCGTAAACCTTAGCCTCAGAAGATTCTACGAATCTTACACCTGCAATCTTACCGATTTCACCTTCATAGATGTTCTCTGGAGTTGCATACTTATGAGCATCAATCCATTCAGGATCAGACATAAGGTCATATGCTACATATGGATGGATAATAGCTACATAGCTACCGTTAATCTTAGGAGCGTTATTCTTCTTAAGGAAAGCTACAACTCTCTTAACAAGGTCTACAGATAATACGCAAGTATCATCAAGAGCAGCACGAGAATCTACTGCAGTACCATCTTTCTTAGGTGCATAGAATACGTTAGTACCAGCTTGAAGTACATTTCTAGTGATAGTATCAAGAGTTAAACCAGCTTGATTACCAAGAATCTTAGTAGCTTCTACGATAGTGTTATCAAGAGCAGTAAGCTCAAGTACATCAGATTGTACGATGTAGTCACCATATTGAGCTACAGTAGCTTCAATGTTAGTAACGTTGAGTTTCTTACCATCAGGAGTTACGCCTTCAGTAAGTGCAGTGAGAGCCTTAGAAAGTGAAGCGAATTTTCTGAATTCGATTTTCTTACCACCGTTGGCAGGAATAGGTCTCTTTTGACCGAATTGGTCGTGAATGAGGTTTGGTTGTGCTTCATCGATAAGATTCATATCGTAGAAGGTTTTCATTTCTACGGATAAGCCAGCATCACCAGTTACGTTAGTGTTCATTTCAGCGAAAAGCTGAAGGTTGATTTTGAATAAATCTTTCATGTTTAATCTCCTTTTTTGTGTTTTTGTTGCAAATATTGCTATTAAGGAGATTGGATCAGTAGCTTAGAATTTGATCTTCTCTCCTCTTGCGACACGACGTCTAATTTCGTCTCTGTCGGCTTTTGAGAGTTGTGACACATCACTCTTAACTACAGTTGCACTCTGTGATGAGATGCCATTCTCGGTAGGTCTTGCTCCGTTTGCGATTATCTTGTCCGTAAGCTTCTTCTCTATAGTCTTTGCAGTAAACTGCATAGCTGCAGGAAGTATCTCATCCTTATGAATTACTTCATAAGCAGTTCTTACGTCTATATTCGCTCTGAGAAGCTCTGTAAACTTTGGATTCTGCATCTCTGCTCTTAAGTCAAATGAAGGATAAACACTTTTAGCTTTCTCTGCTTGGTCCATCCATGCCGCATAGAGTTTAGCACCTTGTTCCTTGGCGTTCTTCTCTTGCATCTGTCTCTTAAGTTCTACGTTCTCTTTCTCCATCTTACGGATTTCTTTGAGTTGCTGAACGGTTATACCTTTCTCAAGAGCTTCTTCCTCATAATAGGCATCGTCTTCTTCGATTGCCTTATTGAGAGCTTCGGTATCGTTGGCATCTACGCCATACTTCTTCGCAAGCAATTCAAGTGTTGGAGTGAGAGCATTGTACTTATCGACAGTCTCTTTTGAGCCTTTGAGCCTCTTCTGAATAGTGTCCTGCATCCTTTGGTCGTACAAGTCTTTATACTCACCTTTAATGAGTTTCTCAAACTCTGCATTACGATCAGGTTGCTGAACAACATCTGCTCCTGTAGATTCTGTTTGCACATTGGCGATCTGTGCTGCATCATCTTGTTTGCCGTAAACGACATTAGCAAGAGGATTGCTTTTTACGCCTTTAGATTGGGATACGGCGTTTACCCCTGTTACGCCCGAAGATCCTTCAGCTCCTGTGCCACTTCCACCTGCTCCTTCTGCAAAGAGTTGGAGGTTGAGCTTAAGGAATAATTGTTTTGTCATATAGGTGACTCCTTTATTTAATCTGCTCGTAAAGTGAGCGAGTCTTTTGGTCTATATTTAAGGCTATTATTCAGCCTTGCCAAACGATTTAAGGTCCACATATTGTGGATAGTTATGTGCAAGAAGGTTATACCCTGTTACAGCAAACATATAAGCAGCTAACAAGCCACTACGAGCCTCTTCTGTAGGCTCACAGGAGATAATGGCATCTCCGTTCTCTAATTTAATCTCAGGAGCGTTTATAAGGTCTCCTTGAGCTTCTGCTACCTTAACAAGCTGTGCCACCGTATAAGCCAAGATAGAGCACGAGGCACAGACAATATCGTGACCGATACTTGCCTGCCCTGCATGTCCATCAAGCTTAAGAGTGAGCCTGTTGTCTTTATCTTCAAAGATTACTTTAAGCATCTCTTCTCTCCTTTATGTAGGTGATGTGGAATCAGCCACTCTCTGCCTTGCTTTCTTAGTGTTAGAAGCTTCGCCCTTCTCATTGCCTCCAAGAGCTTCTGTCTCCTCTACATCTGCAGGAGCACCTCCATCAATGGGAGCTACAGGAGCACCACCACCGAATTGAGCTGCTAATTGCTCTGCTATGTTAGAGCCTCTTGACTGGTCAACCATCTGAGCAAGCATTATCATCTGCTGTTGCATTGCAAGCATTTGTTGATACATGCCGCCATTCTGAGCTATCTTCTGCATTACGAATTGCTTTCTATCAAAGTCCATCATATCAATGCAAGCTAAAGCCTGATCTGCCATCTGAGGATTGAAGAAGCCAGCAGCAAAGAATTGAAGAGCTAACTCATTCTGAGCCATCTTACTGTAAGGTGATTGCTTCTGAGCTGTTACCTCTATATCGAAGAGTGGAAGTCTATGACCTAAGTCAACGCCCATCTCTACGCCTTGGAATTGAGGAGAGATACCAGCGTTAGAATATTGTACAAACTTAGCTGCACCATTCTCTCCCATAATACGGAAGCATCTTGGAAGATCATAGAATTGACGGATAAGCTCAATAATCATAAGGCAAAGCTTACGGAATGCTCTGTAAGATGCCTTGTTATTATCTCT
>JAZOUM010000068.1:0-6506 GCA_045658205.1 Eubacteriales bacterium
GCGTAGGAATAACCGCCGGCGCTTCCACACCGGACGGTATAATAACGGAGGTTTTGAAAGAAATGGAAAACTTTACAGAATTGCTGGAAGGCTCAATCAAATCTTTACATACAGGAGATACAGTTGTTGGTACCGTGTTCACCATCGATAAGGCTGAGATAAAGCTCGACCTTGGCGCTAAGTTCACCGGCGTGCTTACTAAGGATCAGATCACTGACGATCCTAACGCTGTGCTTACTGAGATGTTCAAGATCGGTGACGAGATCGAAGTATTCGTCATCAGAGTTGAGGATGGCAAGGGCATCGCTACCGTGTCCAAGAAAAGAGTAGACAGAGATAACAGTTGGGTTATTCTCAAGGCAGCTTTCGATAACGGCGACGTTCTCGAGGGCAAGGTTGTTTCCGTAGTTAAGGGTGGTGTTATCCTCTCTACTAATGGCAACACCGTATTTGTACCCGCATCTCAGACCGGAGTTGCTAAGGGTGGCGATCTCGCAGCTCTTGTAGGTACTACTCAGAAGGTTAAGCTTCTTGAGTTTGACACCGAGAAGAAGAAGGCACTTGGTTCTATCAAGGTTATTCTCAACGAGGAAAAGAAGGCTCGTGAGGAAGCTGCTTGGGCTGAGCTTGAGGTTGGTAAGCACTTTATGGGTACCGTTAAGAATCTTACTCCTTACGGCGCATTCGTTGATATCGGCGGCGTAGACGGTATGGTTCACAACACCGAGCTTTCCTGGAAGAGAATTAAGCATCCTTCTCAGGTTGTTTCCGTTGGTCAGCAGATCGACGTATTCATCAAGGAACTCGACGTTGAGAAGAAGAGAATCTCTCTTGGCTACAAGACTCAGGAGATGGATTCTTGGTTCCAGTTCACTCAGAAGTTCAACGTAGGTGATATCGTTCCCGCTAAGATCGTTTCTATTATGCCCTTCGGCGCATTTGCTGAGGTATACGAGGATGTTGATGGTCTCATCCACATCTCTAGAATTTCCAGCCAGAGAATCAATAATCCTGCTGACGTTCTTGAAGTTGGTCAGGTTGTTGACGTTAAGATCACCGAGATCGATGATGAGAACAGAAAGCTTGCGCTTTCCATCCGCGCTATCACCGAGGCTGCTGAAAAGGCTGCTAAGGAAGCTGAGGAGGCTGCTGCTGAAGCAGCTGCAGAGGCTGAGGCTGCTGCTGAGGAAGCAAGACTTGCTGAGGAGAGAGCTGATATGGCTCCCTACATCGTAGGTTCTATCTAATTCAAATATTTAAGAGGCGTTCACTTAACCGTGAATGCCTCTTTTGTATAATAAAAATGCTTGGATCAATTCCGTAGTCGATCCAAGCATTCTTTTTATATTTTCTCATCCAAGAGCGCATCAATTTCATCTGCGCTCTTCCCTTTTAACTCGTCAATTATCCCGAACAACTTTGCCATTTTTATCATAGATATAAACGCGCCCATATTTTCGGCATTCGTTACGTAATACTTGCTATCCGGAGCTTTAGTCAAGCATCCCATATTTTCGAGCGCCGAGCATATTTCCTGTGCTGTTTCAAAATTACAGCCTTGATATTTTTGAACCGTTTGAGGTGTAAAGCATTTTTCTTTCTTCATAGATTTGAAAAACGCAATACAATTATCCTCCCACCCAGAATTTTCTTTTGCGTATTTAGCAGGATCTACGTATCCCGGGTCTTTTTTATCTTTTTCGAATATTTTGCAAAACGCCGCATATTTTTCAAGATCACCTATATCAATAGATGATGCCTTTTCTTCTGCGAAAAAGTCGTCGGTTCTGCAATTAAAAAGCTCTGCCAGCTTGGGCAAAAACTCAATAGAAGGCGCCGCTTCTCCATTTTCCCATTTAGATATAGATTGAGGACTTATATGTAAAAAGTCAGCAACATCCTTTTGTGTAAGTCGTTTTGAAGTCTGATTCGCTTTAAATTATCATTGAACATTTTTGTATCTTCTTTTTTGTTTTTATTATACACCTATTTTTGCCATTTGTAAATGACCGGTTAATTGACTAAAAAACAACTGTCGGTTGAGCTTTTTTGTCAATGCCGTATCAAATCTAAAATGCCTACTACATATTGCAGAAGGCATTTTAGATTTAATCTTATAATAAAAACTTTAAAAAGCTTTGTTACGCTTTACTTTGCCAAGGACTTCTTATACTCAAGAAATTCCTCGTAAGTTCCTACTCTATCAATAACTCCGTCGGGAGTGATCTCGATGATTCTATTAGCTACAGTATTAAGAATCTCATAGTCGTGCGAGGAAAACAGTATATTGCCCTTGAAGCTATTCATACCGTTGTTAACGGCGGTAATAGACTCGAGATCAAGATGGTCGGTAGGCTGGTCTATAATAAGCATATTAGATCCGAACATCATCATTCTCGAGAACATACATCTAACCTTTTCTCCACCGGAAAGAACGTTAACAGGCTTAAATACCGACTCGTTAGAGAACAGCATTTTACCAAGGAATCCACGAAGATACGTCTCGGTCTGATCCTTTGAATACTGGCGCATCCAATCAAGAATAGACTCGCTATGACCGTCAAAATATTCTGAATTATCGTGTGGGAAATACGAGGTGGTAATGGAAATACCAAACTTGAATTCACCCGAATCTGCAGGTTCCTCTTCCATAAGCACCTTGAAAAGATGGGTTATCGCAAGCTCGTTACCTATAAACGCGATTTTATCCCCCTTGTTTACATGGAAGGATACATCCTTGAAGAGATAATTATCTCCAAGCTTTTTAGAAAGTCCCTCTACGTGCAGAATTTCTTTGCCTGCCTCTCTATCCATATCGAATCCGATGAACGGATATCTTCTGCTGGAAGCCGGCATTTCTTCAACCGTAAGCTTGTCAAGGAGTTTTCTTCTTGAGGTAGCCTGTCTCGACTTGGATTTATTTGCCGAGAATCTCGCAATAAAGCTCTGAAGCTCCGCAATCTTCTCCTCATTACGCTTATTTTGCATTTTTATCATACGCTGAATAAGCTGGCTCGACTCGTACCAAAACTCATAGTTACCAACGTACATCTTTATTCCGCTGTAATCAATATCTACGATGTTTGTGCATACGTCGTTAAGGAAATGTCTATCGTGAGATACGACAAGAACTGTACCAAAATAATCCGAAAGGAAGTCTTCAAGCCACATAACAGCATCAATATCAAGACCGTTGGTAGGCTCGTCGAGTAGTATGATATCGGGATTGCCAAAAAGAGCCTGCGCAAGAAGGACCTTAACCTTTTCACTCTCCTTGAGTTCAGACATCATCTTGTAAAGATAGTCATCGGTAAGACCGAGACCTTGAATAAGCTTTGACGCATCGGACTCTGCTTCCCAACCGTTAAGCTCGGCGAATTCGCCTTCAAGCTCAGCCGCTCTGATGCCGTCCTCATCGTCAAAATCTTCCTTGCAATAGATTGCATCCTTCTCCTTCATAATATCATAAAGGCGCTTATTACCCATTATGATAGTATCGAGAACGGTGTATTCCTCGTATGCAAAGTGATCCTGCTTAAGTATAGAAAGACGTTCGGTAGCGGGAATTGAAACCTCGCCCTTGGTGGGAGAAAGCTCACCGCAAAGAATTCTTAGGAACGTGGATTTTCCTGCTCCGTTAGCGCCGATAATGCCGTAGCAATTACCGGGTGTAAACTTCAAATCAACGTCCTTGAATAGCAATTGTCCGCCAAATTGAAATGCAACATTATTAACTGTAATCATTTATATTTCCCATTCTGCTTTATTTTATATACTAATTATAGATTTTATTGTATAATTCTTTGATGTTATCGAAAATATATGTTGGCTTTGTATCAGTATCCTCGGCATCAGTGAGAGTTCCCTCGCCAGAGAGCACGAGAACCGTGTCCACACCCGCATTATAACCGGATGCGATATCAGTATATACTCTATCGCCGATCATCAACGTTTCATCCTTTGAGTATCCAAACTTCTCCATAGCGAGTAAGAGCATCTCAGGCTTAGGCTTACCAATAAACGTAGGAGTCTTGCCTGTAGCTCTATTGATCATCTCCGCAACTGCACCACAGTCAGGAACATAACCGTATGAGGTTGGGCACACCCAGTCCGGATTGGTGGCGATATATACAAGCTCTCTTTCCGTTAAAAGCCTCGAAACATCATCGAGCTTTTTGAACGTAAGCTCGGTATCATTGCCCATCACGATACCAAATATATCATCTTCTATTTCAGTGGTTGTTATAACACCGCTTGATTTCAACTGTGACTCAAATGATTTTGTTCCGCTGACGTAGAACTTCTTACCTTCATAGCGTTTGAGATATAAGCACGTAGCGTCAGTGGAAGTAAGGAAATCATCCTCCGTCGCAGATATGCCTATTTTAGAAAGCTTATCAACGTAAGCAGACGTGCTTTTAGAAGAATTGTTGGTCACAAAAAGATATTTACCGCCGTTTTCTTTTACAGCGTGTAAAAAATCAAGTGCGCCGTCAAAAAGCTCATTATCAAGATATATAGTTCCATCCATATCAAGCAGGAAGAATTTCTTATTTTTTAGTGACATATCCGGCTCCATTTTTTCATAAAAAGAGACACCTAACATCCGTTAAGGTAAGAAATAGGTGTCTCTATTGTATTTCAGCTTATTTTAAAATTTTAGTCGTCAGGATATCCGTCGGGATTCATCTTCTGCCATCTTGCAGAATCCTCACACATCTTGTAAAGATCTCTCTCCGCCTTCCAACCAAGAACCTCGTAAGCCTTTGTAGGATCAGCATAGCACTCAGCAACATCACCGGGACGTCTTGGAGCGATCTTGTACTTAACAGGAGATCCCCATACCTCGCCAAATGCCTTAACCATCTGAAGAACCGAATAACCGTTACCGGTACCAACGTTAACAAAATCGATACCCTTCATACGACCGGTATATTCAATAGCCTTAAGGTGAGCAAGTGCAAGATCTACTACGTGAATATAGTCACGTACACCGGTGCCATCAGGAGTATTGTAATCATCGCCGAAAACGCTGAGGCACTCAAGCTTGCCCGCCGCAACCTTTGATATATAAGGAAGGAGATTGTTCGGAATTCCACGAGGATCCTCACCCATAGTACCGCTCTCATGGGCACCGATAGGATTGAAATAACGAAGAACACAAGCAGAAAGCTCTTTATTAGCAACACAAGTGTCCTTAAGTATTCTCTCTATCATAAGCTTGGTCTCGCCGTAAGGATTGGTGGTAGAAAGAGGAAAGTCCTCTCTGATCGGAACAGTCTTAGGAACACCATAAACGGTAGCAGAAGAACTGAAAACTATTCTATTTACACCGTGAGCATTCATACAATCAAGAAGATTGAGCGTACTGGTAAGATTGTTGTAGTAATACCATACCGGCATAGATACAGACTCACCAACAGCCTTAAGACCTGCAAAATGGATAACAGAATCAATCTCAGGATAGTCGGTAAACACCTTATCAAGAGCTTCCTTATCGCAAAGATCACACTTTACAAAAACAGGTCTCTTGCCTGTGATGGCCTCGATTCTATCAAGAACACAAAGCTTACTGTTAGAAAGATTGTCTACTATAACTACATCGACGCCTATATTCATAAGCTCAACAACAGTATGTGAGCCTATGTAACCTGTACCACCTGTTACTAATATCGACATAATTCCCTCCAGAATTTTATTATTAATTAAAAAAGAGTAGCCGAGCTACTCTTTTTTATATGATTAGTCAGCGTATACGCTAACCTGCTTCTTGCCACCGGTAATATGCTCGAACTTAACGGTGCCGCTGATAAGTGCAAAGAGAGTATCGTCAGAACCGATACCTACATTGTTACCGGGATGGATCTTGGTACCACGCTGTCTAACAAGAATGTTACCAGCAAGAACTGCCTGTCCATCAGCCTTCTTTACGCCGAGACGCTTGGACTCGGAATCACGACCGTTTTTAGTAGAACCTACGCCCTTTTTGTGAGCAAAGAATTGTAAACTGAGCTTTAACATTTCGTACCTCCATATTTAGTTGATTGGCATATAGCCGTAGAAAATGCTTAAATCTCGCGCTCGATCTCTTTAACGTCAAGGTACTCGTAGTACTCTTCAACGAGATCCATGAGCTGGAAGAAATAAGCCTGTATAAGACCTGAAACTGCATACTGCTTCTTCTCGTCCTTCTCATATTTGGGAAGAGCCGACTTAGCAATGAGCTTGATATCCGTGGTCTTCTCATCTATTGTGTAGTCTACGATAGAATCGTATGAGCATTCAATAGTATTGATAAGTAACATAGTCATCGCTGAAAGTGCGGAGCAAAGAATATCCTCACCTGACTCAGCAAATCCCGTGTGTCCCTTCTCCTCGAAGCCGTAATAGATACCATTGGTCTTATAAAAACATACTGTCGTCATTAAAAATTAACCCTCGATCTTTTCGATCTGAATCTTAGTATAATCCTGGCGATGACCGATCTTCTTCTTCTCGTTCTTCTT
>JAZOUM010000069.1:0-1143 GCA_045658205.1 Eubacteriales bacterium
TTCACTTGCTAAGGCATCCCACATATCCTCTGCTACCGGGTAGGCAGGAAGATCGCAATTAATATATCTCATATTTATACCGATTTTCTATTGAATTTAAAAATGCTTTGTGTTAGAATAAAGAAAAAGCTTTAACTAAGGAGAAACGTTATGTGTATATTCTGCGCTATAATCAGCGGTGACATCCCCTCTAAAAAGGTATATGAAGACGAAAAATGCTACGCATTCCTCGATATTCAGCCTCAGGCTAAGGTCCACTGCCTCATCGTACCCAAGGAGCATATTGCATCCGTAGATGAGCTAGTAGAAGCAAATGCGGACGTAGTAGCTCACATCTTCACCGTAATTCCCAAGATCGCCAAAGAGCTCGGACTCGAGGGCGGCTACAGAGTAGTAAGCAACGTCGGTGAGGACGGCTGTCAGTCTGTAAAGCACCTGCACTTCCACATCCTCGGCGGTGAGAAGCTCAGCGACAAGATGGCGTAAAGCCCGATCTCGGAAATCCCACAAAGCAACGTAAAAATCAAAACCGTGTGCGATAGCGTCCGTTCCGACGTGTTGCGCGCGGTTTTTTATAAAGTAAAGAAATAACCGCTATGCAAGAATCTCGCATAGCGGCTATTTCATACGCGGGCGGAAAGAGAATTACTTCTTCTCCTTAACCTTAGCCGCCTTACCAACTCTACCTCTGAGGTAGTAGAGCTTCGCACGGCGAACCTTACCCAAGCGATATACTTCAACCTTCTCAACGTTAGGAGAATGGATAGGGAAAGTCTTCTCTACGCCAACACCGTAAGAAATCTTTCTAACAGTGAAGGTCTCGGAGATTCCGCCGCCATGCTTAGCGATAACGGTACCGTCGAACATCTGAGTTCTGGTCTTCTCTCCCTCGGTGATGCGGATGTAAACCTTTACGCTGTCACCAATGTTGAACTGAGGAACCTCAGTCTTAAGCTGCTCATTTACAAAAGCCTGGATCTTTTCCATTTTATGGCCCTCCTTAATACTACGAACATTCGTGCAGAGCTTGCAGAGGACTGTTCTGAAAATACACCATTGTATGCAAATAGGCATACGCACAGTTGTAGATATTGTACCATAATGTTTGTGAAAAATCAATAGTTTTTCGAAAAAAAGCGAAAA
>JAZOUM010000070.1:0-12060 GCA_045658205.1 Eubacteriales bacterium
AAGCGAACGAGCGGAGATTGCTCCGTGGCGCATCTCCTTTTGGAGATTACAGGTGCGTAGCACCAAGGACGCTCTAAGCGTTCCTATGCCACATAGGAGCATATATGCGGTGTCCTGCTAAAGCAGGGCATTTTTTGTTTGTATTGAAAGTGTTCGGTTGGCTGATACGACGAAACCGAAACAATCAAATAAGAAAGCATTGATTGTGAACTGAACCTGTTTTGATGGGTTCAGTTCATGTACTATATAAGGTTTTATTGCAATATTGACTTTATCTATTAAATATGGTATAATAAGTATTATGAAAAAAATGTATTTAGAAGGCGGAAAGGTGCTTGGCCCGCACGGAGTACGCGGTGTATTAAAAATTGAAGTTTGGTGCGACAGTCCCAAGGTGCTCGCAAAGCAGAAACGAGTTTTTCTCGCCGGTAAGGATGGCGGCTATGAGGAGAAAAAGGTTGTTTCCGCATCAGCAGCGGCTGAGCTTGTACTTATGTCTATCGAGGGAATCGAGGACAGAGACGTTGCCGTTGCTATGAAGGGTACGGTTATATATCTTCACCGTGATGATATTCCCGTTAGCAAGGGACAGATGCTTCTTGCCGATATGATAGGACTTCCCGTCATTGATGCTAATACCGAAGAGGTGTACGGAGAGATCGCGGAGGTAAATGACGTTCCCCGCGGATTACTCTATACTATAAACACGCCTAAAGGGGTGGTATACTATCCCTCAGGCAAGGAATTCATAAAGGAGATAGACGAGGAAAAGGGTATGTTTATCACGCCTATTCCCGGATTCTTCGATTGATATGAGATTTGACGTAATGACCTTGTTTCCCGAAATGGTCGAGAGAACTCTCGGAGAGAGTATAATCGGCAGGGCTCAGAACGCGGGAATCATAGAGGTAAAATGCCATAATATCAGAGATTTTTCGGTGGATAAGCACCGCAAGACAGACGATACGCCTTACGGTGGCGGTATGGGTATGGTTATGACCTGTCAGCCTATCTACGATTGTTATCTTAGCGTAAAATCTGAAATCCCGGACGGTAATAAGGCGCGTGTTATCTATATGTCTCCCAAGGGTAGAATTTTCAACCATAGCATCGCTCGTGAGCTTGCGGGGTATGATAATCTCATTTTGCTCTGCGGTCACTACGAGGGTGTAGATCAGCGTGTGCTTGATGAGATCGTCGATGAGGACATATCTATAGGCGACTACGTGCTTACGGGAGGAGAATTGCCCGCTTGTATAGTCATTGATGCAGTGTCAAGACTCAAGGAGGGAGTACTCGCAGACTCCGAGTGCTATGAGGATGAGTCGCATGCGTCGGGTATTCTTGAGTATCCTCAGTATACCAAGCCACGTGTCTTTCTTGATCGAGAGGTGCCCGAGATTTTGCTGTCGGGCGACCACGCCAAGATCGATCGCTGGCGCCTTGAGCAGGCTGTTGAGATAACTAGAGAAAGACGTCCGGATCTCTTAGCTATGCATCCTGAAATTGAAGAGTCTTTAAAGCCTAAGGCAAAGAAGAAAAAGAAAATAACTAAAGAAATATAAAGTTAAGTAGTCAAATACATAGGAAAGGAGTGTGAATATGGCAAAAAGTAAATTTGTAGAATTTCTTGGTGGTTATACAAAAGGCGACGGAAGAACAAGCGGAAAAAAGTTCTGCGTTGAGACTGTAACCGGCTCGGCAAATAGAGTTTCCTTGACTCGATTTGGAAAATACGTTACCAAGTTTTTTGAAAAGCTGACTAAGGTCATTTCATACACTCCCGCAAGAACGTATGGCGCTATGCTTTGCGTTTTCGGCGCTCTTTCAATGGCGCTCCATTTTGTGAAGGAATACGTCGGTTTATATGACGACGTGCCGTTGAGTGTTCTTATAATCAGCGCGGCCTTTGCTCTGACGAGTATTCCATTCATAATATCTGAAAAGCCGCTTTCGATCGCTTTGCAGGATAATCCTATAACCGATTTTATCTTTTTCGAATTCTTCTGTATAAGACGAATGCATAGAAATGAGAGCGAACGTGGTGTTCAGCCGGTTATTGGCGTTTTGCTTGGTGCATTGCTCGCTGTTCTCGGCGCGATTTTGCCTCTTTGGACGGTAGCGCTCTCGTTTGGCGCCTTCACATATCTATTTTTAACGTTTTTATCTCCCGAGTTTTCATTCTTTTCCATATTTATAGCTATGCCATACTTGTCGTTTGATACACACGGTATGCTACTTGCGGCGCTTGTTGCCGTAACTCTTATCTCTTACGGACGTAAGGTAGCGCTCGGTAAGAGAGTCTATTTCTTTGAGCAATACGACTTATGCTTGTTTGCGCTTTTATTCTGTATTCTCATCAGTGGCATTTTCGTTAAGGGCACGGAGTCTTTCGTAAGCTCGGTGGTAATGATACTTCTTGGTATGGGATACGTTCTTTCCAGCAGTCTGGTTACTAACCGTCGTCTTGCCGACTGTCTTATAAACGCGGTTATAATTTCCGCCTTACCGGTATCCGTCATAGCTATAATAGAGTCTATAGTTGCGATTACGCGCTATGGATTAGTTGCTTTTGCAGGAGCCTCTGCTACGTTTGATAAGCCTTATACACTTGCAATTTTCTTGCTTGTGTCATTTACCTTCTCGGCATATTTCGTTGATGCAAGACGTCGCAGATCCGCAAAGGCGCTCTATGCCGTGATAGCCGTCATTAATTTTGCGGCGCTTATCTCCACTATGAGCTTTTGGGCGCTTGGCGCGCTTTTGATCGGAATTTTGGCATTCTCTGCGCAGAAAATGCGACACGGGTCCGGCGTTGTCTTGCTTATTTTGTCTATTTTCATGTACGCAATGCTGCTTATACCTAACGATTACCTCGCAATAATTTCGGAAAATAATCTTGTTGAGACACTCGGTCTTTCCGACTCTATCGAGCGTTGGCAGGTATCAATGGCTATGCTTAAGGATAATCTTTTTCTCGGCGTTGGTATTGGCGAGGACTCTTTCCTTCAAGAGATAGCGGGATATACCGAGACCTTTAATTATCACAACAGCGGTAGCTTCCTTTTGGAAATAGCTTGTGAGGCGGGTATTATATCGCTTTTCGCATTTGTTCTTATTTACCTTGTTCGAGTCAGACACAGAGGCATATATCAGCCGTACGTGAAAAATTCGCAGGTGAGCAAGATTTCGGTCTATACTACCGTTACTACAGTTATGCTTATGACCTACGGCGCATTTAACTATATTTGGGCAGATATGACGATGTATTATTTGTTCTGGTGCGTATTTGGACTCGGAAGCGCAACGTTGCGTGTTGCCAAGAGTGAGTTTGACGATCGAGCCGCGTATTTCCGTGACGGAAGCGCTGAAGATGCATCTTCTATCGACATTACCATAAGATAGTGGTACAAATTTGGTTGAATTGCCTAAAAATGTTCAAACTGATAAAGCAAACCTTATAACTTTATTTTATATAAAAAGTATTGATTTTTCCCTAACAATTTGATATACTGTTATTACTTAAACTATCGGAGGAAATTGATTTAATGGTTTCTCGCAGTGTTACTATACAGAATAGCGTTGGTCTTCACGCAAGACCTGCTACCTTCTTTATCCAGAAGGCTAACTCTTACAAGTGCTCTATCTGGGTTGAGAAAGAGGATTGCCGTGTTAACGCAAAGAGTCTTCTCGGCGTTCTTTCTCTTGGAATCGTAAAGGGAACTACTATCACCCTTATCGCTGACGGAAATGATGAGAACGAGGCTGTTGCAGGTCTTACAGAGCTCGTTAACGGCGGATTCCCTGAGTTCTAATTTATAAATCGCATTTTGGTTAAACCGAAAATGACGAAAATTGAGTAAAAATCAGAGATTATCTCAGAAAACGGCGGTCGGTTGACTGCCGTTTTTCGTTATGACCGGTATATATATAATTTTGTGAAAGGAGTAGGAAGTGACGAGAATCGAACGCCTTCGAGATAAGGCAAATTCGTTGCCGGAATCTGCCGGCGTATACATTATGAAGAATGCCGACGGCGAAATCATTTACGTCGGAAAATCAAAAAAGCTCAAGAACCGAGTGACGACCTACTTCACCGGTAATAATCATACGGTAAAGACGGCGAGAATGGTCAGCCTTGTCAACGACTTTGATTATATCGTTTGCGATACCGAGATAGAGGCGTTGGCTCTTGAGAACGTTTTGATCAAGAAGCATTCGCCTAAATATAACATAAAGCTTAAGGATGCAAAATCCTACCCTTATATCAAGGTGACGTCTGAGGAATATCCGCGTCTTTATGTGACCAGAGAGCGAAAGGGTGATAAGGCGAAATACTTTGGTCCATATCAAGGCTCCTCCGGCGCGCACTCGGCGCTTGAGGTGGTTGTAAAAATATTCGGTCTTTATACGTGTCGCAGATCCTTTCCTAAGGATATCGGTAAGGAGCGCCCATGTATTTATAAGGATATGGGCAGATGCGTAGCGCCTTGCGCCGGATCTGTTTCCTCTGAGGAATATCGCGCGCTTGTAAAATGCGCGGAATGGGTGCTGGACGGCAATATCAAGGGAACCGTGTCAAGTCTAACGCGTGAGATGGAGAGCGCAGCTGAGGATATGGAGTTTGAGCGCGCTGCTCAGCTTCGCGACAGCATCAGAGCTCTTGGCGCTCTTGTTGAAAAGCAAAAGGTCGTTGCTGATGAGAAGGTTATGCGCGATGTATTTGCCGTTTATATTGGTGAGACTGAAAGCGTTTTGTCTATGCTTTCGATACGCGGCGGCGCGTTGGTAAACAAGAATCAGTTTGTCTTGTCTCACGTAGACTTCAGCTCACAGGATGATGCGGTGGCGCTTATAGCGGATTATTACGATACCGCGGGAAATATTCCCAGAGAAATTATGCTCGACTTTGAGCTTAGCGAGGATGAGCGCGAGCTTTTGTCCGAGTACCTCACGCTCTCGGCTCCTTATAAGGTTACTGTTAAGGTTCCAACCAGAGGCGATGGCAGGAGGCTTTGCGATATGGCTCTGGAAAACGCTAAGGAGACTGCAAGACAAAATCGTCTTAGCATAGAGCGAGAGGACAAGAGTCTGAAGCGACTTTCCGAGCTTCTCGGACTTTCAGAAATACCAAAGAGAATAGAAGCGTACGATATATCCAACTTCGGCAACGAGTCTATATTCGCGTCAATGGTCGTGTATACTGACGGTAAGTTGAAAAAAAGCGACTATAGGGCGTTCTCGATAAAATCCACGGACGGTCAGGATGATTATGCTTCTATGCGCGAGGCTATATCAAGGAGACTTGCTCATATAGGCGACGGTACGCTCTCTCTTGGAGAGACACCGGATCTTATTTTGCTTGACGGTGGCGTCGGACACGTAGGTACGATCAAGGAGCTTCTCGGAGAGCTTCAGATCGATATTCCCGTCTACGGTATGGTAAAAGACGATTTCCACAAGACCCGCGCAATTACCGACGGCGAGGAGGAGATATCCATAGCAAGAGAGATGAGCGTGTATACGTTTATCTATAATCTTCAGGAGGAGGCGCACAGATTTGCTCTGAAGCACTCTACCCGTGATAAGAGCAATAAGCTTACTCGCTCCTCATTAACGAAAATAAACGGTATAGGTGAAAAGAAGGCTAAGGCGCTTCTTTCCTCTATGCCTTACGCAAAAATAAAGAGCGCCTCAAAGGAGGAGCTTGTTAAAATAAACGGCATCTCCGAAAGAGACGCCGTAGCGATACGTGAATATTTTGATAAAGAGGTCAGATAAAATGGTAAGAATTATAACCGGAAGCAAAAAAGGAAAAAAGCTTATAACACTTGAGGGAGAAGCTACACGCCCGACCTCAGAAAGAATTAAGGGCGCAATATTCTCATCGATTCAATTCGATATAGAAAACAGACGCGTGCTGGATCTGTTTGCCGGATCGGGACAGCTTGGCTTTGAGGCGCTTTCGCGCGGAGCCGAGAGCGCGACCTTCGTTGACTCAGAGCGCGATGCTATGGAGATAGTAAAGAAAAATGCAAGAGATCTCGGATTTTTTGACGTGTCGAGATTCTCGGTTGCAGATTATAGAAATTATATCAGAAAGGCGTCCGGCAGAGAAAAGTTTGATCTCGTTTTTATCGATCCTCCCTACGCTATGGAGTGTTGCGTCGAGTCAGCTATGCGACTTCGCGATGCAGAGCTTATTATTCCCGGCGCAATTCTTGTGCTTGAGAGCGGTACCGAAGAGATAAATGAAAATGATCCCCGTCTTTCCGGCTTTGAGTTTGTAAAAAGCACAAGCTACGGTAAAAAGACCGCTGTAAACGTTCTTATATTCAGAGGCACAGAGGAATGAGCGTTATAATGCCGGGTAGCTACGATCCTGTTACCGTAGGTCATCTTGATATGATACGTCGCGTTGCTGAGCGCGAGGAAGAGGTATACGTCGTAGTTTTTACCAATCCTAATAAAAAATACACATTCTCGCTCGATGACCGAGTAGCTATGCTTATGCTCGCTACAGAGGAGTACGACAACGTATTCGTCTCCTTTTCTATGGGATACGTGGTAGATTATATGCGCGATCACGGCATAGAGAAGATAGTGAAGGGGTATCGTTCAGAAGCTGATCTTCCTTGGGAGATGGAGCAGGCTGAATATAACAAAAAGCACGGATATGAGACCGAGCTTATACTTTCCGATGAAAAATACGTCAACGTAAGCTCAACCCGTGTTCGCGAAAAAATAAAAGCTAAGGAGAGCTTGGATGGGCTTGTACCGCCTACCGTAAAAGCGTACATAGAAAGCATAAATGTAAGTTAAGTCCTGTTTATATATAATTATGTACAAAATATCAGGCGATAATATAGACAAACGGCTAATTGACAGTATGCCACTACGGTGATATAATACAAGTGGGTAGTTCCCATAAAAAACACTTTGAGGAGGCATATTATGAAAAAAATCATTTGCATTGTATGCTGTCTGTTTTGCGTAGTGATGTTGTGTACATCCTGTTCGAAGACAGATGCTATTTCTGTTGGTGAATTTTGCAATAGCATTCAGTACAGCGAGGACTTCTTCAGTCCTAAGAATCTTGAGCGCGTAGACGCTCTTAAGAATCTTTCTTACGATTCATCAAAGACTACCGGTTATCTCGTAGTGCTTTCCGATACCGAAAATAACGAGTGGAAGGTTTACAACGCGAAGACCGAGAAGGTAATTTTGGATCTCGATAAGGCAGATACAGAGGGGTTATATACCGTTGACGTTTACGGCGTCCCCTTCTTGCTTGTTCAGACCGAAAAGAATAGCAAGACCAACACTACCGTTTATGACGCGAGCGGAACTGTGGTTCTTAAAAAGGCAAGCGCTCTTACAACCGACTCCTTTGGCCTTACCGGAGAGGGACTTGATCTCTTTACCATTGACGGATCTATATATCGCTTGAATGGCGAGACTGCTTCCTTGGTAATTGATAACCCCTTCTTTGGCAATCTTTCCAGCATTGATTACGCCACCGATTCTTATTACTACGACATTTCGTCTGATACAGTTACTGTATATAATCATAGCCTTGAGATGGTATTCTTCTGGGAGTCTCCTTATGCTGAGGGTAGCTCTTACGGAAATATCTCACTCTTGAGTGGAGATAAGCTCCTCTTCCAGCTTAACAGACCTCTTCCTTTTACTGAGAAGAAGTACGATTATTCTCGCTCTAATCAGAAGTACGATCTTATTTCTATGATCATCGACGTTAAAACAGGTGAAGAGAAGGAATTGGATCTCGATTACGCCGTTATTAGCGTAGATTACTTCGCATCCGATATAGAGAACGAATATACCGTTAACGGCATTGAAAACATTGCGACTATAGCAAAAATAAAGGACAAGAAGGTTCTTCAAGAGGTTGTGGTTTCCCTTGGCTCCGAAAAGGCAGAGATAGTGGCAGAGCTCTTTACCGAGGCTAAGAATTGCTCTGAAATAGAGCCCTTCTCCGAGGACAGATTCCTTATGACCTGCAAGAACGGAGACAAGTACCTTCTTGACAATACAGGTAAGAAGATAGGAAAGTTCGGCGGATCTTATGATTATAAGAATAATAAGTATCTTGCTAAGGGTGGCGCTTTGTACGATTTCAATCTGAATCTTGTGTACAACTACTCCGATGACGGCAAGTCTCTTGTTATGTGGATGAATGATACCGTTATATTCAGCGAGTATGATGATGAAACATCCAAGATATACTACTATCTCTACACAGAAGGTAGCAAACCAAATAAGATTTCCGGAACCTTTAATTATAGTAGCAGTACTTCGGAATTCTTCGTAACCAAGAGCGATTCCAACGAGTATCAGGTATACGATCAGTACGGAAATGAAATTGGTGATTCCATCAAGGCAAATAGCTTGTCCTTAGTAACCACTTACGAGTACGGCGCTGTTATCCAGATCACTAACGAAGAAAGCAAGAAATATTACTACGTTCTTAGCGAGTAATAATAGTTAAATCAAATGGGCAGAGAACTCATAAGGTTCTCTGCCCATTGCTTTATAAAAGTTTGAAATGCAATCTATAATTTACTTTAACCTATCAATTCGCAGAACTCATCAATTCTATCCGATATAGACTGAAGGCCCTGACGCCAGAAGTTTTTGTCGGTAAGATCGATTCCCGCGATCATTGCGCACTCCTCAACGTCGCATACGCTCGTAGCCTTAAGCATAGCCTTGTAGGTATTTACGAAGCTTTCGCCCTCTGCCTTATACTTAGCGTAGAGTCCGCGAGCGAAGAGACCGCCGAATGCGTATGGGTAGTTGTAGAAGCTGAGTCCACCGCTGTAATAGTGACCCTTGCAAAGCCACATATAGGGGTGGAGTGAGCTTTCGTCAAGACCATCGCCGTACGCCTTCTTCTGCGCGTTTGTCATAAGCTCACACATTCTATCCGCGCTCATAAACTCGTTGGGTCTGTTTTCAAATACGGATGCTTCAAAGAGGAATCTGGAGTAGATGTCTACGATTATCTGACAAGTATCCATGAGCTGACTTTCGATAAGGGCGAGCTTTTCCTCCTTGTCTGTCGCCTCTGCTATTGCCGTCTCCATAACCAGCACCTCGTTGAAGGTGGATGCCGTCTCGGCTACGGGCATAGAGTATCCCTGGTTAAGCACTGAGTGAGAGAATACCTGTCGGTCATGGAAGGAGTGCCCCAGCTCGTGGGCGAGAGTTACGACGTCGCTGAATGCGCCGTCAAAGTTGGTGAGTACACGGCTTTGCTTCGCGGAGGGAACTCCACAGTCGAATGCGCCGCCGACCTTTCCTTCGCGTGGGAAGAAGTCGATCCATTCGTTTTCGAACGCGCATTTTACCATATCGTGAAGTTCTGTGTCAAACTTAGCGAATATATTGAGTAGATAACTCTTTGCGTCCTCTACGGTGAAGGTCTTATCACTCTTGCCTATGGGAGCAAAAAGATCGCAGAAGGGAAGAGCGCCATCGTGACCAAGCGCCTTCGCCTTAGCTTTAAGATATTTACGGAACGCGGGGAGGTATTCCTGCATCGCTCCGATAAGGGCGTCAAGCGTCTCTCTCTTCATTCTTGACTGATAAAGTGATTTTGCAAGAGGCGATTCATAGCCTCTGAGCTCGCAAACGGTAAGCACCTGGAGCTTAATGCTGTTGAGCGCAAATGCTACCGCATCCTTGATCGAGTCGTAGGCGGCGAT
Source organism: Eubacteriales bacterium (assembly GCA_045658205.1). GTDB lineage: Bacteria > Bacillota > Clostridia > Oscillospirales > CAG-272 > UBA1740. Next base: position 9,729 of record JAZOUM010000070.1, read on the forward strand.
CTCTGCTTCAAACGCCTTACGTCTCACGTCAGCGTCGGGAGAATAAGCGAGGTTTCTTACGGCTGAGAGAGTAATATCCTCTCCCTCGTATTTTACCTTAACTCCGCTTGTGAGACTGCTTTGAAGATCGCTCCAAGCCGATGCTCCGGAGAGATCGAGCTTTGCAAGGATGGTCTCTTCCTTGTCGGATAGAAGATAGCGTGAGTCACGCTTAATGTTGGTGATGAGATATCTGAATTCGTGAAGCGCGGGAGTCGCGTCTATTACGGACTCAAGATCGTCTATTTCGGATATCGCCTTTTCAATTACAGCTGTGGGAGCTGCAGTCGCGCTCATTGCCTGCATAATTCTGCCAAGGCTCGAAGCCGCGTCGGTATCGCGCGTGTTGGCTGAGTATCTGAGGTTGCAATAGATCGCAAGCTTTTCCACAAGACCGGAGATCTCCTCGTTGAGCTTAACGTAGTCGGTCAAAAGCTCTGCCGCAGACTTTTCGTTACATACGTTTGCAAGTCTTGCAAGCTCGGGGATCAGAGACTCGAGTCTTTCATAGTCGCTCTTGTACTCCTCGGTGTCAAGACCGGTATAGAGTATATCAAGATTCCACTTTCCCATAATATTTCTCCTTAAACTATTTTTCCGTTTTCTATATTGACGGTGAATGTATGAGCCTCTCCGTTCTTGATTCTTTCGATGAAGTCATCTATGCTTTGTAACGGAGTATCAAATTCCACACCCGCAAGTCTATCGATAAAACGGGAATTGTGGTTATCGCTTCCCGCGGATACGGGCAGACCGTAGGTCTGCGCGTAAAGTCTTGCCATTTCGTTCAGCATAGGCTTGTTACCGCAGTTATCTATCTCGATAGCATGTACGTTGTGGGGGTAGAGTCGTACGTGATCTATATAGCTCGCCTCTCTGAAGGGATGAGCCTGTACTACAAGGGCGCCGTCATCAGCCATCATGTCGAGAAGCTGCTTACGGGGAAGCGTCATTACCTCGGGGTGCGCAAGATACCATTCCTTTGAAAGACCGTATATAAGAAAGTCGGTGCCAAGATAAGAGGTCTCAACGCCCCAGAAAAATTTAATTCCGATCTCGTCGGCGAGTCTTTGTCCCTCTTCAATATCCGAAAAATAAAATTCGATCTGCTCTTCATAAGGACGAGAACGGTCTCCTCCGATATTCGCGTCTAAAAAGTGGTTGGTAAGAAAAATGCCGTCATAACCTATTTCTTTATAAAACTCCATATTGTCCCTAACAGAGTAGCTTCCGCACTTGCTTACGGGAGAGGAATGGAGGTGGGTTTCATATCTGTACATTGTCGTTCCTTTCGATATGTTTGATTTACGGATATTATTGTATCACATCTTGAAGGAATTTTCAATAATAATATAAATATTTATTTATTGGTTACGTATTGCAAAAGAAATTAAGTTATGGTATAATCAAGCGTGAATGGGAGGTGAGATCATGTCTTGTACAAATGCAAAGGCTCGTGTTTGGTATGCCGCGCTTGGCGAGGCTGATCTTGATATGCCCATCTATCCGGCAGAGCGCAACCTTGAGATACTCGGATGTAAAAACGAGAAGGTCAAGCGCGAAAAATACTATGTATGGCAACTTTTGAGGTTGGCGGTAAAAGAGATGTTTGATCTCGAATTTGATAACTTACAGTTTACAAAACTTGCTAATGGACAATGGGTATGCCCCGATTTTTACTTTTCGCTTTCTCACTCATCCGGCGCCGTGGCGGTAGCAATATCGGACCTTCCGATAGGCGTCGATATTGAGGCGACGCGTCACGTAGAGGCGGATATGGCAGAAAGATTTCTGACCGATAAGGAGAGGGAATGCTTTACGGCTCTTACAGGCTCTGAGGCAGAGAGCTTTTTCCTTGAGGCGTGGACTAAGAAGGAAAGCGTCTTTAAAAAAACGGGAGGAAATATGCTTATGCCAAGAGCGATGGAAAGCTCTCGGATTGACGCGTACGTAGAAAAAATCCGGATATTTGGCAAGGAGTACATACTTGCCGTCAGCTCCGAGTACGAAAAAGAAAAAACAGTAATACGATTTACGGAGGAAATATGAAAAGCTTATCTCTAAACGGAAAATGGAAAATGGTTGGCGCAGGATTTGAGTGCGAGGGTAATATCCCCGGCTCTCTTTATTCCTTCCTTCTTGACGCCGGCTTAATGGAGGATCCCTACTATCGCGACAATGAGTTTGACGCTCTTGCTCTTACTCATAACGATTATACCTTCAGCCGCTCGTTCGATTTTGAGAAGGGGAACGACACCTATTTACTTCGCTTTGAGGGTATCGACACCTTTGC
>JAZOUM010000071.1:0-1141 GCA_045658205.1 Eubacteriales bacterium
GGAAGGCGAAAAGGTTACCTTTGATAAGGTTCTTTGCGTTTCCGGTGAGTCTCTTACTGTTGGTACTCCCTATGTAGCTGGTGCAACCGTAGTTGCAAACGTTGTTAAGAATGGCAAGTCCAAGAAGATCGACGTAATCAAGTATAAGGCTAAGAAGAACGAGAAGAAGAAGATCGGTCATCGTCAGGATTATACTAAGATTCAGATCGAAAAGATCGAGGGCTAATTTTTAATGACAACAGTATGTTTTTATAAGACCAACGGCATCTATTACGGCTTCGAGGAGCAGGGGCATACAGGCTTTGCAGAGTCGGGCGAGGATATTCTTTGCTCTGCGCTTTCTGCGATGACTATGTTGCTTATCAATACTATTGAGTGCTCTTACGATTCTATTGTAGATTATACGATAGACGAGAAGACTACGGATATCAAGCTTATTGCTAAGTCCGCGCTTCCGAAGTACGAGAAGGATGAGAAAAAGCAGTTTGCGGTTTCAGGTCTTATACAGGCTTATTTCTTCCAGCTTATGGATCTTGTCGAGGAATATTACGAATATCTCGACGTAAAAGAGATCGAGAAGGAGATTTAAGCAATTTCTACGGCTATATGCCAATCAACTAAATATGGAGGTACGAAATGTTAAAGCTCAGTTTACAATTCTTTGCTCACAAAAAGGGCGTAGGTTCTACTAAAAACGGCCGTGATTCCGAGTCCAAGCGTCTCGGCGTAAAGAAGGCTGATGGACAGGCAGTTCTTGCTGGTAACATTCTTGTTAGACAGCGTGGTACCAAGATCCATCCCGGTAAGAACGTAGGTATCGGTTCTGACGATACTCTCTTTGCACTTACCGACGGCACCGTTAAGTTCGAGCATATTACCGGTGGCAAGAAGCAGGTTAGCGTTTACGCTGACTAATTATATTTTAAAAAAGAGTAGCTCGGCTACTCTTTTTTAATTAAGAAAATATTTGGAGGGAAATATGTCTATTTTGGTTACAGGCGGTACCGGTTATATCGGTTCTCATACCGTCGTTGAACTTATAAATTCCGGCTCTGACGTTGTAATTGTTGATAATCTTTCTAACAGTAAACTTTGCGTTCTTGATAGAATTGAGGCAATTACAGGCAAAAGACCTACTTTC
>JAZOUM010000072.1:0-16144 GCA_045658205.1 Eubacteriales bacterium
CTTGCGAGGTCTGTCAAAGCTCTGCTGATTTTTCTTGAAATCGTTTCTCCTTGCAGGAGTGTTTCTCTGATTATTTCTGTCCTTTTTGTAATTCATATTTATACCTCTGTACGCGCTCTTTCGCGCGTGCACATACTTTTAGATAATATATTATAACACAAAAAAATCCGTTTGTATATACAAAATCACAAAAAAATAAAAAACCTGTCGAAAGACAGGCTTTTTATTCGGGTGAAGTCTTAGTTGTTTTCTTTCTTTGCTGCAAAGCACTCGCTGCAGTAAACAGGCTTTCCCTCGGTAGGCTTGAAGGGCACCTGACACTCCTTGCCGCACTCTACGCAAACTGCGGAGAACATCTCTCTCGCACCCTTCTGCGCATTCTTCTTTGCGGCGCGGCACTCCTTACATCTGGAGGGCTTGTTCTCAAAGCCTCTCGCAGCGTAAAACTCCTGCTCACCTGCTGTGAACACGAACTCGTTACCGCAGTCTCTGCACTTCAATGTCTCGTCCTGATACATGTTTTCTTTTTCCTCACTTGGATTTTTTATAATTTTGCCCTAGACGGATTCCAACCGACGCCTTTGTAAACAACGCTCTCCCTTAAGCTACTTGGGCATATAAAACTGATTAATTCTCGGATGATAAATGCTTACGAAGCTTTCGCCACATTCTATTCTTCGCATTGTCCACCACCTTAGCGGTGACACCGAGAGACGACGCAATATCGGACGTCTTGTATCCAAGCATCCAATAACGGTAAACCTCAAATTCAAATTCCGACAAGGTATCCTTAGCTATAGACGTAAAGTACGCAGTCTGCTCTCTATGCTCAAGCATAGACTGTATACCGTCCGACACCGCTATCTTTTCAACGTCTACGGCATTGTCAACGTAGTGAGAGGCTCTTCTATTCTCTCTTCTTTGCATATCAATAAGAGATCTCTCAACACAGATTCCTGCATATAGACCAAACGTAACGGCGCTTTGTCCAAGCTCATAAGTAGTAACTGCACGATAAAAACCGATGCAAGCCTCTGAAAAAGCATCGCGAGCATCCAAAGAGAAACGGCGAATAGCACCGTCAATCATAGGCTTGTACTCATTAACAAGCGCCTCAAAAGCACTATCATCTCCGCCTCTTACGGAAGCAATCAGCTCATCGATATGCTTACTATCCTTAAGCTCCATACCCAATCGTCCTTAAATATATATACATTATATCTTTCTTAAAATATTTTGTCAATAGTTTTGTCAAAAAAATGTCATATTTTTCCGAACATTTGAACAAAGTTTATATGTTTAGTCGTTTGTGTTTTGTCAAAATCACCAAATTACGAGATGTATTCAAGCTTTCCGGTAACAGAAAACAAAACACCTCTGTATACGCCGTCCGGCTTAGCCTCATAATTTTTCTTAATAAGCTCCGCCTCGTTTCTTGAATTAACTGTAATTGAAGTGCTCATTATCTCGCCGTATCTATCAAACGCCTCAAGAGTAACCTTAAATCTGCGGCTCTCGGTCTCGGTTATATACGCCTTGATACCGGCACCCGTCTTAGACAAGGAGATATGCTTGATCGCAACTCGCATACTTCTTTCTCTAAAGCCCTTATCAAGGCTATCGTAAAGCTCAGCCGCGACAAGTCTCCCTTTATCGGATATCATATAGTAACGCTCCTCGCCAACCTCATCATAGAGCATATGCTCAGAAGCGACAAGCTGACGCAAGCACTCGTCATAATCAAGCGATATTTCATCCGTATTTTCCTGAACTATCTCCATTATCGTCGTGTGCTCAAGCGGATAACCGATATTATCAAGAAGGAAAAGAAGGAACACCTTCATATCCGTAGTAGTCGTAAGTTCAAATTCCTTTTTTTTCATAAAACGAAAGCTCCGCGAGCGCGTTGTAGCGCTCTCAAATATTTTATAGAGAGGCTGTCGCGGCACACAGCCTACGACAGCCTCGTTATTTTCCGAGATCGGAATTACTCCTCTATCTTCTCGGGCTTGTAGAATTTCTTGTAGTTAGCAAGCTTGAGATCGGTAAGATTGATCTTGCCAAATCCGTCAAACTTAAACTTGGAGATCTTAGAGCCAACGAATACGAAGGTCTCGTTGAATACAAGAGGACATACAGGCATCTTGCTCATAAGGTATTCCTCTGCCTTAGCAAGCTTCTCTGCTCTTTCCTTCTTGTTAGTGGACTTCATAGCATCGGCTACAAGATTGTCAAACTCAGCATCCGCCCAGTATGCCACGTTAGTTCTCGCCTTGGATGTATCAGCACTCTGTCCGGGAGTTCCGGAATAGAACTCTGTACCCATACCGTTAAGATTGGAGGTAAGAGACGCAAGTCCTACGAGCGCATCCTTGCCAAATGTCTGCCAGTCTACCGCAATAACGTCGTAAAGGAGAACCTCCTTGCCGTTATCATCAGTCTTTACAACACCGTTAGCGACATCCTTGATAAGATACTGGATCTCGGAATCAAAGATAACACTACCGTCGGAAAGCTCTGTCGCAACAGTGGAAGCGTACTTAACTGTAACGTCGAACTCAAGCTCCTCCCACGCCTTTTCAACAAGTTCTGCTATCTTCTTACTCTCCTCATCGTCGTTAACGGTGAGAGTGAACGCCTTGTTAGCGCTTACAATAGCCTGATCAGCGTCAGCGAGATATTCCTTAGCCTTGGTCATATCTGCGTTTTTGGATATGAAATCTTCCTTTGCGCCACCGGAAACATCGGGAATGAAGCCGTTAGCGGCATCACCGAAGGTTATTGCCTCTATAATAGCCTCTCTATCGATAGCTGTAGAGAGCGCAAGTCTGACGTTAGCATCTGCAAAGAGCGGATGGGACGTATTGAAAACGTATGTGTATACGGAGGTATGATCAGCAGTCTTTGCCTTCTTCTTGTACTCCACTCTATCACCGAGAGAAGCGTCTGCCATAATGAAGGTTACCTTGTTACGGATATCCTCGTATGTGAGCTTGATGTCGGTACCGGGAACAGTAAATTCTCCGTAAAGCATACCGGGTCTTACCTTGTTATCATAATCCTTAACCTTAGGATCCTGGTGGTAGCCAAGGTTTCTCGAAAGCTCAAATTCGCCGGTCTCCTTATCGTAGCTCTTGAGTCTAAAAGCTCCGTTAGTAGCGATGGAGTTAGGAGTCTTTGACCAAGTTGTCTCAGCGCTCTCTACGATATCCTGACGAACAGGAGATGTTGCTACGGTAGCGAGATTCTTGAGAATTCTCTTGTAATCAGCGCCCTCGCAGTATGTAATAGTGAGCTGATCTCTTTCGGTAGCCTTAATAGCAACGTCGGAAATACTACCCTCGCCGTTCATCGCTTCCTTAACGCCCTCGATCTCAAGGAACAAAGCAGCTGCGGGGTTAGGATACTTAGCGTTAATAATTCTCTCGCACCAAGCATAAACGAAATCGCTCGCGGTAACCTTGATATTATCGGACCAATAGGAATCGCGAAGCTCGATAACTATCTTGCGCTCATCCTCATCAACCTCATAATCCTTTGCAGCAGCCATCTTAAGCTTACCCTTTGCATTAACCGTGAAGAGCGGCTCATACAAAAGGCCGAGAACCTGCTCTGCAGCAGCGCTTACGTAATAATCACTTGGATCAAAGTCAAACACCTGAGATCCAAGATAAACGTTAATCTCTGCACCGTCGTCCTTAGGAGCCCCACAGCTCACAAGAGTAGTGAGAGCGCCGAAAAGCATGATGAGAGTCAAAATCAAAGAAACAATTCTTTTCATACTTCCTCCGAAAAAATGTGTTTTTACTTTTCAATTTTATCATAAACGCATGATTATTTCAATCTTATTTTTAAATAACTTTGATTTTCGTGTTTTTAACCAAAATAATAGGGATTTTTTTGTGTAAATATCACCCCACGGTGCATAATATATGTCGCAAGAAGCGAATAATATGATAGAATTAACGGGAGGTAACGGTTATGGATAACTACCAGACATATAGTGACGACTGCTTAGAAAGCGATCTCGCGCTTGAAAGACGCAAGGCAAGCACATACGTAGAAGGCGTAGAGTACAAAAGAGACGTTTGCATCGGAGGCGTATGGGAAAGACTCAAGATCACGAGCGAGGCTGGAGAAAGAAATATAGGGAGACCTATCGGTATGTATGATACTTTGACTCTGCCGAGAATGGACACGATAATGCCCGAGGACATAGAAGATGCGAAGGAAGAGATATCTCGCGAGCTATGCCGAATTTGCGATCTATGTGATATTTCCCCCGAAAGAATACTTGTCGTAGGCCTCGGCAATCGCGAGCTGACACCGGACGCAATAGGACCTGAATCGGCAAGTGAGGTGGAAGCAACCATGCATCTAAAAAGCGAAGATAACGAGCTGTTCGAAACGCTTGGCTGCTCCGAAATATGCATACTCTGTCCCGACGTTACGTCCAACAGTGGCATGAGCAGCGCAGAGATAGTAAAAAGCGTAGCGTCCGCTGTAAGACCGACAGTGGTATTTGCCATAGACGCGCTGGCATCGCGCTCGGACGAACGACTGGGCAATACGGTACAAATTTCAAATACGGGTATAATTCCCGGAACCGGAGTGGGACGTAGAGCGGAAAAAATCGACGAGGCGCTTCTCGGCGTCCCTGTGATAGCCATAGGGATACCAACCGTAATAAGCGCGGATATAATTGCTAAAAGCAATACCGGTAAAAACGACTCGTATTTTTTATCTCCAAGAGGGATAAACAGAATCGTTAAAAACGGCGCGAAAATAATCGGCGGCGGAATTAATCAGGCGTTTGGAATATGCTATTTTTGATAAGCGATATTGACAAAATCCTCAAACGGTGATACAATTACGGTACTAACGTATTTGGAGGCCGTATGTCACAGTTTGAAGAAAAGCAAATAGAGCGCGAGGAAATATTTGACGGAGTCGTGCTGCACGTTGTAAAGGACAAGATTCTATTGCCCGACGGCAACGTCTCGTACAGAGAGTTTTGTCTGCACAAGGGCGCTGTAGCGGTGATTCCGATAACTGATGAAAACGAGGCGATCATGGTTCGCCAGTTCAGATACGCGCACCATAGGGAATTTCTTGAAATACCGGCGGGAAAATTTGACTTTATAGGCGAGGATCCATTGGAGGCGGCTAAAAGAGAGCTGTCTGAGGAAACGGGAGCTATTGCCGAAAAATACACCTATCTCGGTGTACTCGACACCACCCCGGCCTTGATTGACGAAAAGATACACATGTATATGGCAGAGGGACTGACCTTCGGTGAAACCCACCCGGATGACGACGAATTTCTCGCAGTTGAAAAAATGCCTCTAAAAGCTCTTCTCGATATGGTTATGAGCGGAGAAATCAGAGATGGTAAAACTCAGATAGCTGTGCTTAAAGCTGCAAAGCTTCGAGGTATAGGCTAATTTTGAAAACAATTATTTACAAAAATCGGATAACCTACTTCAAAACAAGAGGTTATCCGATTTTTTATTTTTTAAATCAATTTATTCAAAATATCAGATACGGAATCGGCGGTAAAGGTGAATCCTGATGCGTTTATCTCATCCGCTGTACCGTGTCCGTAAAGCACTCCCAAGGAGTCGATTCCACAGATCTTAGCGCCCTCAGCATCGTATTTTCTATCGCCTACGAGTATACATCTTGCGCGATCCTCAGGATCGTTGATATCCACGCCAACGCTTGAAAGCGACCAGTTGAGCACCTGCCATTTTTGATCGTTCTGATGGCTTACAGCGCCACCTATAAAATCAAAATACTTCGTCAATCCGAATAACTCAAGCACCTTTTTAGCAGTATCGAGAGGCTTTGAGGTTGCGAGAACTACCTTCTTTCCCGCCTTTTTCAAGGACGCGAGCATATCGGGAATACCATTGTAAATTACGTTATCCCACCAGCCGTAAATATTGTAATATTCACGGAATACCTCTATAGCGTCATTTGCCTCATCCGGAGAGAATCCAAAATCCTCCTGCCACTCCTCATAGAGTGAGGGACCGATGTATTTGCGCAAGGATTCCTCGCTTTCATAGGCTATGCCGAGCTTTTTAAAGCAATAAACAAAGCCCTGTATCAATCCCGCGGCAGGATCTGATAGAGTCCCGTCAAGATCGAATGCTATAACGTCATATTTCTTCATTATTTCACCGTCTCAAGCTTGATAACGTTGGTATTTCCGGGTTTGCCGTTTATCTGTCCTCCCGTAAGAACAACGTTGTCGCCTGCCTTAAGCTTTTTAATTTTCTTTGCTTCGCAAAGCTCACGGTAGAATAGTACCTCTACCGAGCTGAACTCCTCGCTGAGAACGGGTGTTACACCCCAGCTGAGGTTGAGCTTTCGCCAAGCCTTTTCGGATATAGTCATACCAATAATATCAACCGGACAACGGAAACGGCTGACCATTCTCGCTGTCTGTCCCGACATTGACGCAACCACGATACACTTTGCTCCGGTATCTACAGCCATCGCGCAGGTAGCGTGAGAAACGGCGTCAATATTGTTTCTGATACGGAACTCTGTGGAAAGGAAGAACTGCTTATAGTCAATACCTCTTTCGGTGAATTCGGCGATCTCCGCCATATTCTTCACCGCCTCAACAGGGTGCTTACCTGCCGCAGTCTCTCCGGAGAGCATTACTGCAGAGGAGCCGTCATATACTGCGTTAGCAACGTCTGATATCTCCGCACGGGTAGGTCTTGGGTTGTTTATCATGCTCTCAAGCATCTCCGTAGCCGTAATAACACGCTTGCCGAGAAGTCGGCATTTCTTTATGAGATATTTTTGTATCGTGGGAACCTCAACAAAGGGGATCTCAACGCCAAGGTCGCCTCTGGCTACCATTATACCGTCGGCAACTTTACATATTTCCTCAATATTGTCAACACCGGCGCGGTTCTCTATCTTTGCGATTATATCTATATTTTTACCGCCGTTTGCGTCAAGGAAATCACGCATGGAGCGTATATCCTCCTCAGAGGAAACAAAGGATGCGGCAACAAAATCAACGTCATTTTCTATACCTAACAAAAGATCGGATTTATCCTGCTCGCTAAGGAAATCCTGCTTAAGCACCTTACCCGGGAAGGACATACTCTTTCTGTCGGAAAGCTCGCCGCCGGTAATAACCTTAGTGACAATAGACGTTCCCTGAACGTCGGTTACCTCAAAGATGACAAGTCCGTTGTTTAAAAGAATTCTATCGCCAACTACAAGCTCGTTATGTAGATTCTTATAAGAAACGGATACCTGCTTTTCGTCACCCTCTACCTCATCGGACGTAAATACAAAGGTGTCGCCGTCGTTAAGCTTTATCTTCTTATTTTTAAAGGTCTTGATTCTATACTCCGGTCCCTTGGTATCAAGCATGATCGCAATAGGAAGCTCGAGATTCTCTCTTACCTTTTTAACAAGTTGAATTTTCTCAAGATGCTGCTCGTGAGTTCCGTGAGAAAAATTAAGTCTGGCAACGTTCATACCCGCAAGACACATTTTTGTGAGAGTTACCTCATTATCCGACGCAGGTCCTATAGTACAGATTATTTTAGTTTTACGCATTATGTTTATTCCCTCTTTATATTTTTACAAAAACGCAACTTTTGACTTATAAAGTATACCATAAAATATCCCAATAATCAAGTGATGTATGAAAAAACAAACCAAAGCGTCTTATAATTGTATTTTTTCACAAAAAAACATAAAAAGGAACGCTCGGCTTTTGCGTATTATCTGCATAGAAAATCGCATCAAGCACAGCGTTCCTTTATATACGTATCAGAAGAATCTGGCCTTGGTAGCCTTATCCACCTCAACCTTCGCTCCAAGAGGTGTAGTAACCACGGCGTGAATTCCGTCGGGAAGATCCAAATAGAGAGCAACCTTGCCGTTTATCTTCTCGTAAGATACACTGATAACTCCCTTTTCGGTAGTTATATGACCTTGAGCAAAATCAAGCCCGTCAACGTATTTAGGAGATATCGTTATACGGTCAAAGCCGTAGGAATCCTTGCACTGCTTTATACCGAGTACGTACTCGTAAAGATAAGTAGCGACAGCGCCGAACATAGGATGACTGTGTGAACGAGAGTCAAACCAATATTCCCAAAGGGTTGTCGCGCCGTCGTTCTGCCATCTGCCGAAGCCGTGAGGCTCGCTCGCCGTAAGCAGCTTGACCGCAACGTCTGCTCTATCATACTCAAAGAGCAATCTCGTAACTATATCGGTTCCAAATATACCGGTATCGTAATATCCAAGCTGATCGTAATACTTGATAAAGTTGTCCTTAGTTCTCTTGTCTCCAAGACCAATATCAAGCGCAAACGCGTTCGCGCCCTGTCTCATACCAAGGAAATTGCCGTCCCAAGGATTGAAATATGCTACTTTAATGGCATTTTTGCGCTCTGCCATACGTTTTTCAAGCATAGTAATATCTTCTTCTTTGCCTATATGCTTCGCAATTTCAATCGTCTTTTCAAGAGCCTTTACGTAGAAATAGTTGTTCACAAATGGTGCGGGCAGCTCAACAGGACCGGGCGTACACCATTCTCCGAGACACCATTCGCCCGGTGTATCGGAATTAACAAGTAAATTCTCACTATGACTCTCAAGATACTCAAAATAATGAAGCATCTGAGGATAAAAGCGAGCGAGATCCTTATCGTCTCCGTAATGCTTCCACATCTCATAAGGAAGCACGACTATTGCGGATCCCCATCCTCCGGGACCTCCGCCGCTGTGAGTGTAAGGAGCGGTATACTGAATATGTCCGGTAAGTCTGTCCTGACAGTCGGATATATCCTCCATCCACTTGGTATAGAACTTGCGCATATCAAGAAGATGCATTGCCGAGCGACAAGTCAACTGACCGTCTCCCGTGTATCCGCGACGCTCAAAGTGAGGGCAATCTGACGGCATACCGTGATGCATATTTGATCTCTGTGTATTGAGGTACGCGTCGTATATCCAGTTGAGCGTAGGATCACTTGATTTAAACGAGGATGTAACGGGGGTGTTGGTATGCACTCTGAGAACGGAAACCGCCTCGGCGGCGCCCTCAACCTTGAAGTATCTGAAGGCGTACCAAGAGAATACGTTCACAATATCGACGGGATTTTCTCCTACCGTAGCTTCAAACCATTGCCACATAGAATGCTCTTCATCAAGATCGCCATTTTCTAATATTTCCTCAGAAAATGAAACCTTTACTTTGCATTTTTCGCCTAATGATCTAATTACCGGTATACAAGCCATGTTGCAGCCTGCGTCATAAACCTTCGCATTTCCTACCTGACCTATAAGCTTTGGAGTACAAGCCTCAATCACAGAGTCACGCGGACAATCGGAGAAGAAATACTCGGTATCAAGCGGCTTAGCAGCCTCAACAAAGGCAAGTGACGAGTCATCAAAATCAGCGCCTAAAATCGAAGGATCCCAATCGGTATAATCATGCACCTCGTACTCAAGGAGATTACTCTTTTTTACATACGTTTGCGCATATTTGTCATTCAAAGACGTACCGACAAATCTCGTGCCGGACTCACACTCAAGCTCAATAGAAAGGCAAAGCTTTTTCTCACCGTATGGCTTCTCCTGTCTTGTGCCGTCGTACCATCCGTTGCCGAGCATAGTAGCTATCGTGTTTCGCCCCTCTTTCAGATAAGATGTAATATCGTATTCGTTTACGTAAGATCTGACCGCCATGATCTCTCCCTTAGGAAAATCGCGGTGCTCGTAATTACTGTTTATAGGCTGGAAAAGGTCGGTGGTCGTGCGTTCGCCATTTACATAAAAGACATACGTGCCAAGACCGAGAATACGCAAAGTAGCGCGCTTAACATCTTCCTTGATTTCAAAATTAGTTCTTATAACAGGGCAAATATCTGCTTCCCTTGCCCTTACCCATATAGCATCGGAAAAAACCTCATTATGCTTCATACAGCGTCTCCTTATATTTCGGGAATTCATTAAAGCTTCTCTACCATTTTAATACAAGAAAAGATCAAAGTCAATACCCATAGAACGACCAAAATTAATGATACAATCGAGAGAATGTGTTTATTTATAGGGTGAAAACGGCACTTTTCATAAACTTTCATTAAGTTTTTGTGCATATTTACTCTTTTTTTGAAATTATTAAAAAAAATTAAATTTTACTGTTGACATTTCTTTTCATTTATGTTAAAATTGTGTCGTACTAAAAAATAAAGTTTTTAAGGAGCTCATCACAATGAAAAAACTCGGCAATTTCCTTTGGTGCTTACTCGGCGGCTTCATCTTCGCTGCAGTATACTTCGTTCTCGGTCTTGCACTCTGCGTTACTATCGTAGGTATCCCCTTCGGTAAGCAGTACCTCAAGATGGCTAAGCTTGTATTCAAGCCCTTCGGCAAGAGCGTTGTATTCAACAGAAAGCGCCCCTTCCTCAACTTCCTCTTCTTCCTTCTTGGCGGAGAGGTATTCTCCCTTCTCTACTTCGTACTTGGCGTTGCACTTTGCGTAACTCTCGTAGGTATCCCCTTCGGTAAGCAGTGCCTCAAGCTCGCTAAGCTTTCCTTCAAGCCCTTCGGTAGAGCAGTTGTTTAATTAAAAAACAAACCTTTATAAAAAGAATGCACTCCCTGAGAGTGCATTCTTTTTTCCTTTATAAATATAAAAGAAGCTGACAATTCTCAGTAGCGCTCAGGCTATGAAAACATCAGCTTCTTTCTTTATAAGCGTTTATTTTTTAGTTACAGGAACTGTAGCAAAGGCGTCTTCTGTTTGCGAAGCCTTTACGGTAACAGGTCTTCCTGTTGTACCTACGACGCCGGAAACAGTAATGCTTGTGGGCAAGTAAAGCTTGTTCACTTTGTTATCCACAACGTCTTCAAACGCTCCCGATACACCGTATATACTGAGGGTATTTCTACCTTCAACTACAAGTCCATCTATAGTAATAGAATTGAACATATGGTTAGGAAGTCCCTTGTAGAACTCACGCCAAACACCTGTGATCAAGTAGGAAACGTTTTTACCCATCTTGCAATTCTTTATAATGAGATCACCGTCAAACACACTGTTATAATCGTGACGAAGAAGGATGAAAGCATCATTACCTGCATCATTGCCTATACGGTAAACGTTCTCGATGTACAGCTCTCCTCCACCGATAACAAGGATACCAAAGCCGATTGTAGAGTTGGTTATTCTTGCATTGTGAAGTCCCTGGTGAGCGTCAAACCTATCGATGTAACAGTTATCTACAACCATATTACGGCAGAAGTTAGTACCCATAATACCGTGATACATAAATCTATTAGTAATAACCTCACCGGTTTCCTTGTTTTCATACTGGGTGATATTCACGAGACTGAGATTTACGCAATCTGTAGCGTATATATCGTAGCTACCCATCTCGTTACGAGCCTTACTGTTACCGGAGACCTGCCAGAAGCTGTACGCCTGATGTCCCTGAACGAGACAATCCTTCATAGTAACGTTGGCGCATCTGTTAAAGGAGAAGAATCCGTTGTAAGGAACACCGTAAGACTTATCGTCGTCGTATTCCTCGATCCTTCCGTCACCGTCTCTATCGATTTTAATCGTCATTTGCTCGCCGACAATACTGTGCTGAATGTTATAGATAGTTGTATTTGATCTGGTTACGTTAATACCTCTATAATAGAAGCAATAATTATTTTCATAATCAGCATCCTGCGCCTTAGGATCGGGAACAATCGTTGTAATATGCGCGTTTCCTACGGAAATAGGATCATCGTTATAATACACTCTCATCTCAGTGACCGTGAAATAGTCATACTGAATGGGTGTTGAGGGATCGACGTTACCGTTTTCATCAACAAGGATAAACTCGTGCTGCTTTGCTCCGGAATTCGCATTCTCGCCGTATCTTATGAATATTTTTTCGTGGGAGTTTTCGATCTTAACCATACAGGGCGCATCGAAGGTGATGCCGAGATTGGTCTGTCCCTTTTGGATCTTATAGGTATCGGAAAGGGATACGGTATAAGAGTACTCCTGTTCCGTTACTGTAAATACGTGAACGCCACGCAGAGCGCTGTTGTTCCAATGGATCTGATCGTCGCCGAATATAAACTTAGCGCCGTTCCAATCCGTATCGGTCTTAATATAGATCGTACTGGAGATAGGTCCAATGTAATAGGTAGCGTTAGGGTTACCAAGCACCTTAATGCCTATCTCGTTAGCCGCGTTGTGAGTAGCGCGTATAGCCTCGGAATCGTCGGTAACACCATCACCCTTTGCTCCGTAGTCCTCATAGCGAAGAGCGTCGACGTAATTGTCTATTTTAAGACAATAAGGACACATTACAGCAAACTTATTCTCCTCGTTCGGCACCTTCATAAGCTTTGTGGTATGCGCGGGAGAAGGAATAACCTTATCTCTTGAATAGCTGCAAATTTTACATTTTTCGCTCTCAAGTCCTGCGACTTCGCAGGTTACCTGTCTTTTTACAATAATCTCCAAATCATGCGAAGAGCGACCGTACAAAAGTTCCTCTTTAGTACCGTTGCACTTCTCACAGGTGTATGTGGTGCTACCGACATTTCCTGAACCGCAAAAAGGCTGCTCCACTTTTGTTTTAACCCATTGATGCTTACAGTTGGGATCCAATGCAGGTTCCTGAGTGTCATCCACATCCTCGTTTTCATCGGGAGCTTCTACGTCAGTATTGGTGTTAGTATCACCGCCACCCTGGTCTACACTACCGGTAGTCCCAAAGCTGTCAAGCGGAATAAATTCGCAAGAAGCAAATGCAAAAACAAGAGTCACAAGCATAATTATCAAGCATATTGACAACTTAATTTTACTTTTTTTCACTTTTTTCCATCCCTTTCAAGTTTTCATAATTTATTTTTCATTTTCAAAAATCAGAAATTTAGAAAAAATTTGCTTTTATGTCAGACTTTTTTACGCTCAGTTCACGATTCATTACGAGAATAAATCGAGCATTATTTACCTATTTTTTCTATTTCAAGTCTACAACATTTTACGCAATTTGTCAATATCTAAAAACGTTTTTCGTCTTATTAGCAAAACGCGAGGACTTGACGCGTCATACACCAAATCCTCGCGATTCCAAATTATATGTGACTTATCTTAACACCCGTAAATGCCTCTGGCTGCTTTGCTATTTTAACGTCAACCGCAGATCCGTCAAGCGAATATACGTTCTTTATCGTAGCGGTCTTGGGAAGATAGAGCTTATTCGTATCATCGTCAAGAGCCTCGGGAGTAGCGTTATATATGCTATAAAGAGTGAGGTCTCCGCTCTCGGATATTACGTCATCGAGAGAAATGCTGTTTGTGACACGGTTATCAAGTCCGTTGAAGAATTTGATCCATATGCCTTCTACGGCAGTTGTAAGAGTAGAACCAAATCTACACTTTTTGAGAACGACGTCTCCGTCGAATACGCTGTTGTAATCCATACGCAGATGCACAAAAGCGTTTCCGCTGATACGGTAAACGTTTTCTACGTACAGATCTCCGCCGCCGATAACGAGTATACCAAAACCAAGCGTACAATTCTTGATAGTAGCATTATGAACGCCCTGGTGTGAATCAAAGCGGTCAACGTAACAGTTTTCCATCGTGATATTACGGCAGAAATTACTTCCCATAATACCGTGATACATAAATCTGTTGGTTATGACCTCTCCGGTCTCCTTGTTTTCATGCTGAATGATATTATTGAACGTAAGATTTATGCAATCAGTAGCGTTTATGCTGTAACTACCCATTTCATTACGCACGGTTCCCTTTTCATCGCGATTCGCGCCCTGCCAGAAGCTGTACGCCTGATGTCCCTGAACGTAGCAATCGGTCATAAGCGCGTTATTACATCTACCAAACGAGAAGGTACCGGCATAAGGAACGCCGTAAGACTTATCCGCGCCCCACTTATCGATGATTCCGTCGCCGTTTCTATCGATCTCTATAGTCATATCCTCGCCTACTATACGGTGCTTAATGCCGTACAAAGTAGTATTGGATCTCTCGGTTATAATTCCTCTTGCGTAGTAGCAATAGTTGTTATCGTAATCCGGATCATGCTTCTTGGGATCGTAAACGATCGTGGTCACACGAGCGTTTCCTACAAAAATAGGCTCATCGGTCGTCGAGATACGGGTTATCTTTGTAACCTCGGAATAATCGTACTGAATGGGAGTGGTAGGATCAACGTTGCCGTTTTCATCCACCAAAATCATTTCATTCTTATTAACGCCGTTATTAGCGTTAGCGCCATATCGCTTATATATCTTTTCATTTGCATTCTCGATTTTAAGCATACAGGGCTCGTCAAATGTCATACCGACGCTCTTCTGCCCCTTCTTAAGCGAATATCCCTCAGGGATATCAAGGCTTACGGCAGGCTTTTTCGATCTGATAGCAAAAACGTCTATTAAACGGTTGGGATTAGTCCAAGCAATACTCTCGTCGCCGAATATGATCTCCGCGCCGTTCCAGTTGGTCTCGGTTTCAATGACGATAGGCGTATTAAGCTCACCTATGTAGTATTTAGCATCGGAGCGAGCTACTACGGGAAGCTCCTGCTCGTTTGCGGCAGTATGAGCCGCGCGAATAGCCGCGGAATCATCGGTAACGCCGTCACCCTTTGCTCCGTAGTCCTCATAAGAGATCGCTTTCATATCATTAGGGCGAGAAATGGGCATAGGCGCCAGTTCCGCGCAATAACCGAAATTAATAGTCTTTTCCATATTTACCTCCCGGTGTGCAGAGTGTCCCAAAGACAGCTATATCGGCACACAAAATAAATTTACGGCAGATCACATCAGACTTCTGCCGTTCCCCGCAAAATTTTGACACGGGTATTCTCTCACTATTTCAAAACACATTCAACTAAAATTTACGATGAAGGCATTGAAAAAGGAGAAAGCGTTATTTACGCTTGTAGGTACTATACCTCATTTTTTCTTTTTTGTCAACACATTTTCTTCAAAAAACTGTGACTTTTCTCTTGTTGCAATTTGTTAGTTGGTGGATTTAAACAAAGCGATGAGTCGTTTTTTGGTTGCTTTGTCACTTGACTATTTCCTTATAATGATTTAAAATATAAATGGTAATTTTTTTATAAGGAGTAAATTATGAAAAAAACAAAACTCAGAAGGCTCTTGCCTCTTTTGTTGACTCTCCTGACCGTCATCGTATGCGCACTCGGCATCACGGTAATGGCTGACGAGGAAGTGACAGAAAATCGCACCAGCCAGATCACACATGTCAATGTCGTTATCGACAACAACGTGGATCTCATATTCTGGACTGATATCTCAGAGAGTACAGCTCAGAGCGTAGACACGTTTATGACGTTTAACGACGGTACTCCAACGGCTTATGCCGGTACTAAGACCTTGGACGGCGTTACATACGCGCTTTATCGCTATAATAACGTAATGCCCCAGGATTTCGGAGATACCATCACAGCTAAGCTCTACGTGGGCAGCGCTTTAACAAGTACTCTTACCTACAGTGTTAAGAACTACTGTCAGTACCTCCTCACCAACAGCAATTCAGACAGTCTTAAGACCCTTGTCAGCGACCTTTTGACATACGGTACCGAGACTCAGGCGCTTCTTGGTGAGAGCGTAGACGAATACGTTACCAACGGTATGATTGGTCTTAAGCCCAGCGCAGCTCCCTCAGATATGATAGTGCTTCAGGACAACATTCCCAACCAGGACCTCAGCCGTGAGGAAAGCGCGTCTATCGACACTTCTTCCCTCTCCATGACCAACGGCGTTGAGCTTTACTTCAATGTCGACGTTCCGTACACTGATACTGTGCTTGACAATCTTACCGCTTGTCTTTCCATCAACGGAAGAGAGCATGAGACAGCTGTTAAGTCCTACGGTCACTACAACAAGGTTACCATTAAGGGCATTTACACCTACGAGCTCTTCGACAGCGCTAAGATCAGTATCTACAACGGAAACACCCGTGTAAGTAACTCTATGTCCTTCAGCCTTGCTTCATACCTCAATGCTCTCAGCGTTGACGAGAAGTATACCGCTGTAGCACAGGCTTACTACAATCTCGGTATGTCCGCGCACATCTACGCCGGTACACATATCG
>JAZOUM010000073.1:0-1191 GCA_045658205.1 Eubacteriales bacterium
ACTTGATCTTGAAACAACAGAAATTCAGGAAACTCAAGAGATTACCGAAACAGTCGCGCCCGAAAAAGAGGCTACTCACGAGCAAACACTCAAGCTGATGTCTCCCATGCAGATGGTAATCCGCCGTTTCTTCCGTTCAAAACTCAGCGTTATTGGTCTTGTAATGGTAATTTCCCTCTTTATATTCTGCTGGGTCGGTCCTCTCTTTTATAGAGTATCCCCCACCGAGATAGACAAAACGGGTAAGGTCGAGTATACTACCAAATGGGTAGAATACACAGACGAGAACGGCAATATTCACGGCTTTTATCAGGTAATTGAAACAAATCTTACCGATAATATGCTTTCAGAGCCCAGCGCCGAGCATCCGCTTGGTACTGACAAAACCGGTAAGGACGTTCTCGCAAGACTTATGAACGGCGGTAAGATCTCGCTTACCATAAGCTTTATGGCGGTGTTTATCGTCACATTCCTCGGAATTATCTTTGGCGGTATAGCAGGATATTTCGGCGGAGTTATTGACAATATCATAATGAGAATATGCGATATTCTCATGTGCTTGCCCGGCTTCCCTATTCTGCTTATCGTCGGCACGATTATTGACGGCTTGCGCGAGGGCGGAATGTCAATGTTTGACTATCAGTACAAAATTTACTGGCTTATGGGATTCTTGACTCTCATCTCCTGGTCGGGAACGGCGCGTCTTGTGCGCGGTCAGATCCTCTCACTTCGTGAGCAGGAATATATGGTTGCCGCAGAGGCGATGGGTTATTCCACGGGCAGAAAGATATTCAAGCATCTTATTCCTAACGTAATGCCTCAGCTTATCGTTTCAATGACTTTGAGCCTTGGCAGTATGATTCTTTACGAGGCTTCCCTGTCCTACCTTGGTCTTGGCGCTCCCGAGCAGTACGCGGCGTGGGGTACTATGATCAACGCAGCAAAGGACCCTGATATTCTTTCTAACTTTTTCAACGTATGGGGCCCTCCCGGCATCTGCATTATCATCGCCGTTCTTGGCTTCAACTTTATCGGCGGCGGTCTGCGGGGCGCCCTTGACCCCAAGATGAGGAGGTAATATATGAGCAAACTGAATAATAAAGCTAATGCAAACAAGAGCTCCGATAAGCATTACCTCTCGAATAAGGAGATACGCACTATAGCCAAGGCTAACGCTAAGGTAATGAAGGC
>JAZOUM010000074.1:0-14883 GCA_045658205.1 Eubacteriales bacterium
GGGATACCCTCGCGTTTAAGGACCTTTGATAGCTCCTCTGATTTCTCGATGGATACAGTACCTACAAGCACCGGCTGTCCCTTTTCGTGACATTCCTTGATCTGACGTACGATAGCACGTGTTTTAGCTGCGATAGTACTATATACAGCATCGTTATGGTCGATTCTGATCATCGGCTTATTTGTGGGAACCTCTACAACGTCCAAAGCGTATATCTGCTTAAACTCATCCTCCTCGGTCATAGCAGTACCGGTCATACCGGAGAGCTTTTTGTACATTCTAAAGTAGTTCTGGAAGGTGATGGTCGCAATAGTCTGGTTCTCGCTTTGTACGTCTACGTGCTCCTTAGCCTCGATAGCCTGATGTAAGCCGTCGCTGTATCTTCTTCCCGGCATAGTACGTCCGGTGAAGGAGTCGATGATTACGATGGCGTCATCCTTTACGATGTAATCAACGTCTCGCTTCATAACGCCGTGAGCCTTTATAGCTATTATTATGTGATGATAGAGTGTGCTGTTTTCTCTGTCGGAGAGGTTGTCTACGCCGAAGAATGCCTCCGCCTTTTCGATACCGTGCTTTGTAAGAACAGCTGTACGAGCCTTTTCGTCAACTATATAATCTTCAGCATAGGTATCAAGGTCTTGCTTTGTATCCACTTCCTTGATTACAAATTTTGAAAATCTTGATACGAGCTGGTCGGCTCTATCGTAAAGATCGGTGGACTTGTCGCCTCTACCGGAAATGATAAGGGGAGTTCTCGCCTCATCTATGAGTATGGAGTCTACCTCGTCAATGATTGCGAATGCGTGACCGCGTTGTACCATAAGTTCCTTGTAGGGAACCATATTATCTCTAAGATAATCAAATCCAAGCTCGTTGTTGGTACCGTAGGTGATATCCGCATTGTAAGCTCTTTTCTTTTCATCTCTGTCCTGTCCGTGTATTATAAGACCGGTTGTAAGACCGAGGAATGAGTATACTCGTCCCATTTCTTCACTATCTCGCTCTGCAAGATAGTCGTTGACTGTGACTATGTGTACTCCGTTACCCGCAAGAGCATTGAGATAAGCGGGCAAGGTTTCAACGAGCGTTTTACCTTCACCGGTTTTCATTTCGGCAATTCTGCCTTGGTGCAGTAGTATACCGCCTATGAGCTGTACTCTGTAGGGGCGCTTTCCGAGTACTCGATCGTCTGCCTCTCTTACAAGCGCAAAAGCCTCGGGAAGTATATCGTCAAGCGTCTTTCCGTCCTTAAGATCAGCCTTCAGCTTGTCTGTGTAAGCGCGAAGCTCTTCGTCGCTCATAGCGCCGAATTTATCCGCCATAGCCTCGATTTCGTCAACGACGGGAAGTATTCTCTTTATCTGCTTTTCGCTGTATGATGCAAACAGCTTATTTAAAAATCCCATTTTTACCTAACCTTTCTCAAAAAAGCATGAGAGTATAATATAACTATTATAGTATAGCACACGAAACTAAAAAAATAAAGAGATATTTGTAAATAAATAAAATATTTATCGCATGTATTGTAAAATAGCGATCATTATGATAAAATAGTACCGTGAATTACGGAGGATTTCTGACGATGAAAAATATCAATATAGTTTTATACAATCCCGAGATACCTCAAAACACGGGTAATATCTCACGTACTTGTGCGGTAACGGGAGCGGCGTTACATATTATACGTCCTACTGGATTTGAAATATCCGACCGTACGTTAAAGCGAGCAGGTCTTGACTATTGGGACAAGCTTGATGTTACTTACTACGATTCATTTGATGAATTTATTATCGCGCACCCGGATTCTCCCATGTATTTCTTTTCATCACACGCTCAAAGATCGTATGCGGATGTAGAGTATCCCGACGGCGTATTCCTTATATTCGGCAGAGAATCCGTCGGATTACCGAAAGAGCTTGTAGAGAAAAATGCAGATAGAGCGTTGCGTATTCCTATGTTACCTACCTTGCGCTGCCTTAATCTCTCAAATTCGGTTGCTGTAGCTGTTTATGAGGTTCTCAGACAAAAAGACTTTTGTGGGTTGACTTGAACGGAAAAATATATTTTTGGCCTGAAAATTCGGTGTTTCACTTGACATTTTCAGGTCAAAAATGTATAATTATATTATTAACGTATTACGGAGGTTTGCCCTCGCGGCATTTTTTTAAAAATGACGAAAATAGATATTTTTTCCGGATTCCTCGGAGCCGGTAAAACCACACTTATAAAGAAGCTTATTAAGGAAGCTTACGCAGGTGAAAAGCTTGTTCTTATCGAGAATGAGTTTGGTGAGATTGGTATTGACGGAGGATTTCTTCAGGATGCGGGTATTGAGATAACGGAGATGAACTCAGGTTGTATCTGTTGCTCTCTCGTCGGTGATTTTTCTAAGGCGCTTGTTAAGGTTCTTGATGAATTCCATCCCGATAGAGTTATCATTGAGCCCAGTGGCGTTGGAAAGCTTTCCGACGTTATAAAAGCAGTGCGTTCGGTTGATACGGACGCGGAGCTTAATTGCTTTACTACCGTTGCCGACGTTAACAAATGCAAGATGTATATGAAGAATTTTGGAGAGTTCTATAACGATCAGATTGCGAATGCTTCATGCATAGTTCTTTCTCATACCGATGTTGCCAAGAGCGAAAAGGTGGAGGCGGCTGTTGAGCTTATCAGACAGCACAATGCCAATGCGGTTATTGTCACAACTCCTTGGGACAAGCTTAACGGAACAGATATTCTTGCGGCAATGGAGAAGAAGGATACTCTCGACCTGGCTATAGAGGCTCTTGAACACGAGCACAAGCATCATCACGAGCATCATCACCACGACGGGGAATGCCATTGTCACGACCACGAGCATCATCACCACGACGGGGAATGCCATTGTCACGACCACGAGCATCACCATCATGATGAGGAGTGCCATTGCCACGACCACGAGCATCATCACCACGACGGGGAATGCCATTGTCACGACCACGAGCATCACCATCACGACGAGGAATGCCATTGCCACGAGCATGAGCATCACCATCACGACGAGGAATGCCATTGCCACGACCACGAGCATCACCATCACGACGAGGAATGCCATTGCCACGAGCATGAGCATCACCATCATGATGAGGAGTGCCATTGCCACGACCACGAGCATCATCACCACGACGGGGAATGCCATTGCCACGACCACGAGCATCACCATCACGACGAGGAATGCCATTGCCACGAGCATGAGCATCACCATCACGATGAGGAGTGCCATTGTACTTGCGGATGTCACGACCACCACCATCATCACGCTGATGAGGTGTTTACCAGCTTTGGTTGTGAGACAACCAAGAAGTTCACTATTGAGGGGATAACGGCTATTCTTGAAACCTTCTCAGAGGATGACTCGTTTGGTATGGTTCTTCGCGCAAAGGGTATAGTTGAGGGAGAGAACGGCGAGTGGATACACTTTGATTACGTTCCCGCAGAGCCTAACGTAAGACACGGCGCGCCCGGTGTTATCGGTCGTCTTTGTGTTATTGGCTCTGGCATCGATAATGATAAAATAAAGGAGATTTTCGGACTTTAATTCCGAGCAGAATATGGAAATTCCGGTATATTTGTTTACAGGCTTTCTTGAAGCGGGTAAGACCAGCTTTATCAAGGAGACTATGTCAGATCCTAATTTTAACGATGGAAAAAAGCAATATCTTATCATAACCTGTGAGGAAGGCGAGGAGGAGTTTGAGGCATCCGAATTCCCCGATAACGTGCATTTTTCTTCCTTTGATGATGTGCAGCGCTTAACTCCCGATAGACTTAACGCTATGGCTAAGAGAGCGGGCGCCGATATAGTTGTCGTTGAGTACAACGGTATGTGGACTATCGACTCCTTCTACAATGCGCTCCCGCAAAATTGGATGGTATATCAAGAGGTTCTGATCGTTGATTCAACTACAATAGTCAATTATAACGCAAATATGCGTCAGCTGGTTGTAGATAAGCTTACAAGCTGTGAGATGGTTGTGTTTAATCGTTTCAAGCCCGAGTACGATAAAATGGCACTTCACAAGATCGTCAGAGGCGTTTCCAAGCGAGCAAATATTTGCTATGAGGATATAGCAGGAGAGATCGAGTTTGATGACATCGAGGATCCGCTTCCTTATGATATAAATGCTGAGGTCATAGAGATCAAGGATGAGGATTTTGCTATCTTCTACCGTGATATGACCGATGAGTTCGCTAAGTATAAGGATAAGACGGTTCGCTTTAAGGGTATAGTAGCGCTTGACGGCTCACTTCCGAAGGATAGCTATGCAATAGGCAGACATATTATGACCTGTTGCGCAGACGATATCGCTTATCGCGGTGTTGTGGCAAAGGGAATGGGCAGACTTAAGCTTACCACACGAGATTGGGTAACTGTAGAGGGCAGACTCGTTGAGGAGTACTCAAAGCTATATCGAGGCGTTGGTCCCGTACTGTACGTAAAGAATATTGACAGGGCAGAGAAGCCCGTGCAAGAGGTCGCTACCTTCTATTAATTATATATCACTTTCAGGAGAGCAGTGTATGAATCACGAGGATACAAAATTTCCCTTTTCAATGTATAGAGAATCCGGCGATGGCAGAATAGTAAACAGCCGTTCGCATCAGACGTCGATGGAGATAGTAGAGGTTACCGCAGGTACCGTTATGGTTCAGATCGGAACCGAGCTTGTCGCGGCGGAAAAAGGCGATTTCCTTTATATTCCGCCTACTATGACGTTCCGCGTGGATGCCGCTACGGATTACGCGTCGGTAAGAGGTATGATATTTGATATGTCTATCATCGAGGCTAATCTTGAAAACTTCGATAGCGAGGTTTTCTATATGTTCTACGTTCAGTCGAGAAAAAAGATAACTATTTTTGGCAACGATCACCCCATACAGCCCACTCTTAAGCGCTTTATGCAGGAGTCGTACGATGAGTATTCCGAAAAGGAAATATGCTATAAGCTCCCTATAAGAGCTAATATATATCAGATGATGACGGCGCTCCTTCGCTACTATTGCGGTACCAAGAATGAGCTTGACAGAATGATATATCACAACGTTTTGAGACTCCGTCCCGTTATCACTTATATCGACGAGCATTATAGAGAGAAGATATATATCGAAGATCTTTCCGCTATGATCAACGTTTCTCCCGATTACTTTACTAAGATGTTCAAGGAGAGTATCGGCAAGACACCCATAGATTATATAAACGGAATGAAGGTCAACTCGGCTATGGATCTGCTTTGCACGACGGAGATGTCTATGACCGAGATCGCCGACTCCATCGGCTTCTGCAATCCTAACTACTTCCACAAGATATTCAAGCAATATATGCTTACAAGTCCCCTTGCGTATCGTAAGAGCGCAAGATAATGCTGCTTAATTGTTTATCATAGTGATCGTATAGTAAAGACAGCACATAAAGTAAAAAGACTGATCAGCTTCCATACCGATTTCGGACTTAGGAAAGCTTATCAGTCTTTTTTGTTTTATTCGTCTCTTATGATTGTAATCGGTTCAAGTCCTTTTACATATTTAGCTGTAACGAGAACTTTTTTGACGGTTTTGTCGGATGGAAGCTCATACATAGGTTTCATCATAATACCTTCGATTATAGCTCTGAGACCTCTTGCTCCGGTATTTCTTTCGATTGCAAGATGAGCTATCGCTCGGAATGCGTCATCCTCAAACTCAAGCTCTATTCCGTCCAGCTTAAAGAGCTTCTGATATTGCTTATAAAGCGCGTTTTTAGGCTCCTTTATGATTCTTACGAGCGCATCCTCGTCAAGATTATCAAGCGACACGATAACGGGTAGACGACCTACAAGCTCGGGGATGAGGCCGTATTTTACTACGTCGTGTGCTTCAACGTCCTTGTATACGCCCTTGGCAACCTTCTCCTTGGACGTCATCTTCTCGGTACCAAAGCCGATCTGCTGAGAGCCCTTTCTCGTTTCAATAAGCTTTTCGATACCGTCGAACGCTCCACCGCAAATAAAGAGTATATTCTTTGTATCAATACGGATAAACTCTTGGTTGGGATGCTTTCTGCCACCCTGAGGAGGCACGTTTGCGGTAGTGCCCTCAAGTATCTTGAGCAGAGCCTGTTGTACGCCCTCGCCGGATACGTCACGGGTGATAGAGCGGTTTTCGCTCTTTCTCGAGATCTTATCGATCTCGTCAATGTAAATTATACCACGCTCAGCCTTTGCAACGTCAAAATCCGCAGCCTGTATGAGTCGAAGCAGTATATTCTCAACGTCCTCGCCTACGTAACCAGCCTCGGTAAGAGTGGTTGCGTCCGCTATCGCGAATGGAACCTTAAAGCTTTTTGCTAAGGTCTGCGCAAGATATGTCTTTCCGACACCGGTGGGACCGAGCAAAAGTACGTTAGACTTTTGTATCTCTACACCGTCATCATCTTCGGCTTCAACATTCTTGCCACGTCTTTTCTTGTTTGCTTCATCTATCGTGAGAATTCTCTTGTAGTGATTGTATACGGCTACAGCGAGCGCAAGCTTTGCGTTATCCTGACCTATTACGTGTTCATCAAGCATAGCCTTGATATCTATGGGGCGGGGCAGAGTCTCGATAGAAAGACCGCTTTCCTCGATGTCATCTGCAGCAACTGTATTTCCAAACTGTTCTTCTATAAAGTCAGAGCAGACGAAGATACATTCATCGCAAATATAGGTCTTGCCATCTTGAGCGGGTATGAGAAGGTTTACAACATCCTCTCCTCTGCCGCAGAAGGAGCAACGGCGCATAGTTCTGTTGTTGTTTGTTTCGTTAGACATCTATTAGTCCTTCTTGGTGATTACTTTGTCGATAAGACCGTATTCGCAGGCTTCCTCTGCGGTGAGGAAATTATCTCTCTCTGTGTCGATCTCGATCTGTTCTACAGGCTTTCCTGTATGTGCCGCAAGGAGCTTGTTGAGCTTTGCTCTTGTTCTTAAGATGTGCTCCGCGTGGATCTTGATGTCCGATGCCTGACCCTGCGCACCACCGAGAGGCTGATGGATCATTATCTCAGCGTTGGGGAGAGCAAGTCTTTTACCCTTTGTTCCTCCTGAGAGAAGAAAAGCGCCCATAGAAGCCGCCATACCCATACATATGGTGCATACGTCACACTTAATGTAGTTCATTGTATCGTAGATGGCGAATCCTGCGGAAACGGATCCTCCGGGGCTGTTGATATAGAAGTATATATCCTTATCGGGATCCTGGGCCTCAAGGAAGAGCATCTGAGCTACTACGAGGGATGCGGTAACGTCATTGACCTCATCGGTAAGCATTACTATTCTGTCGCTCAAAAGTCTTGAATATATGTCGTAAGCGCGTTCTCCGCCCGGTGTCTGTTCTATTACGTTTGGAACGAGTGGCATATTAAAAATCCTCCTGTTCATATTTTAATAAAAGAGGTATAGAACCTCCTATAAAGCTTAAAAAAGACCGACAATCCGTATTGAGCAGGGATTGTCGGCCGTGTTGTCCGAAACGGTCGGACTTAGTCTGCTAAAGTTAAATTACTTGCTAACTGCGTTAGTCTTAACGAGCTCCATAGCCTTTGCGGTAAGGAGATCTGCCTTGATATCCTCAGCGGCGATCATCTTTTTAACCTCGTCAACCTCTACGTTGTAGGTAGCGCCGATTCTTGCGTACTCTGCGTTGATCTCTTCCTCGGTTGCATCAAGGTTCTCAAGAACTGCGATCTTCTCAAGAGCGAGTCTGATCTTAACCTGCTTTTCTGCCTGGGGACGAAGCTGAGCGCGGATAGCGTCAAGGGTAAGACCGGTGTACTGCATGTAAGTCTTGAGATCAAGTCCGCTGGAACGGAGTCTTGTGTCATAGTCACGGAGATAGTTCTCGGTCTCTGCCTCGAACATAGGCTCGGGAATCTCTGCTACGAGAAGCTCCATAAGCTTTTCAGCGAGGGTGTTCTCAAACTCTCTCTCGTTTTCAGCCTTAGCTCTCTCGGAAAGTTTAGCCTTAACGTCAGCCTTGTATTCATCAACGGTATCGAATTCAGAAACGTCCTTTACGAACTCATCGTCGAGCTCGGGGAGCTGCTTAAGAGACTTAACGGTGCACTTGAAGGTAGAAGCCTTGCCTGCGAGATCCTTTGCGGTATAGTCCTCGGGGAAGGTTACGTTAACGTCGAAGTCCTCGCCGATCTTGTGACCAACGATCTGTGCCTCAAAGCCGGGGATGAAGCTACCGGAGCCGATCTTAAGCTCGTAGTTCTCGCCCTTGCCACCGTCAAATGCTACTCCGTCAACAAATCCCTCGAAATCGAGAGTGATAGTGTCGCCATCCTTTATAGCCTCTTCAGATTCCTGAACGAATCTTGCGTTTCTGTCTCTTGCCTTATCGATCTCAGCATCAATAGCATCCTTGGTGATTCTTACAGCCTTCTTCTTAGCCTCGATGCCCTTGTAGTTCTCGATGGTAACCTCAGGCTTAACAAAGCCCTCAGCCTTGAGAACGATGTCGCCCTCCATAGATACGAGATCAAACTTGGGGTTGCCTAACATATCGTAGCCAGCCTCGGTGATTGCTGCCTCGAAAGCCTCGGGAATGCAAGCGTTGATAGCATCCTCGAAGAATACCTCCTTGCCGTAGAATGTCTTAACTACGTGCATGGGTGCCTTTCCTTTTCTGAAGCCGGGAACGTTCATATTCTTAACGTTCTTCTTGTAAGCTTCAAGCTCGGCCTTTGCATAAGTCTCCTTGTCTACAGAGAACTCGATTACATAGCCATTCTTTTCAGTAAGTTCCTTTTTGATAAGGCTCATTGTTTTTTCCTCCGAAAAAGTACATTTATTTTATTTTTTTATATTATTTTTTACAACCACATTATTTTACAATAATAAATCGCCTTTGTCAAGTGATTTAATAAAAATCCACAAAAAAGTTTGTTCAATTTGTCAATGCTTCACGATTTTAGGTATAAATTCAATATAATCGGCAGAAATAATATGCATATCTATACCGTCATAGTTGAATTTTGGCGGCTCGGAATAGCTTCCGTGTATGTGTCCGAAGTAGACGTTTTTGATATCAAATTCCTTGAGTATCTCAACAAGTCCTTCGGACGCCTTATCCGCCCAAAAGGGAGGGAAGTGCATAAAAACCACTATTTCCTTTTCAGGAGACGCTTCCTTGAGCTTTGCCGCTTCCTTAAGGCTTGTACGCAATCTTTGCGCTTCGCGATTTATAAGCTTATGGAAATCGGCATTATCGGGAGCGTTTTTTGCGTCGGGATCGTGATACCAGCCTCTTGTTCCGGCTATGATATATTGGTCCGTCTCGTGAGCGTTGTTAAACAAAAACGAGATACTTGTTATATCGTGCTTTCTAAATAGTTCCTCATGCTTTTTCATAGTACACCACCAAAAATCGTGGTTGCCCTTGCCGAGAATCTTTTTTCCCGGTAGAGAATCTATGAACTTGAGGTCGGATACAGCTTCCTCAAGCGAGAGCGCCCAAGACACGTCGCCCGGTATTATTACGGTATCCTCGTTTGTGACGAGTCTTTCCCAATTATTTTTTATCCTCGTCATATATCCGTCCCATCTGCGCCCAAAAACCTCCATAGATTTGTTTGTGGAGTCGAGGGTTGACAAATGAAGGTCGGCGATAACATATAATGACATACGTTTCTCCGAAGTGTATAAAATGTTTGTTTTGTGTTAAAACTATACTTGCAGACAAGCGTAAAACGTCTGCGGAAAAGAGAATGAAGAATGAACGAAAAAATGCAGAAGAATGAATGCTGCCATGATAGCGCAAAGCGTATCAAGGGCGTTACCTGTGACGTAATGAATTGCGCTTATCACAATGGCGCCAATGAGTGCTATGCCGGCAGCATCTGCGTAGGACCTCACGAGGCTAAATGCTCCGCAAACACATCCTGCGCAACCTTTAAGCCCAAGGAGTGTTGTTGATTACGCCTTGGCAAATTCGCTTACCGCATCCGTCATATCTGTCTTATTTATTACCGAGTCGTGTATGATTCTCTTCTTTCCGAGATCCTTTAAGGGCTTCGGTATAGAAACACCTGTTAGCTCGCAAAGCTCATCAAGAGCCGATAGCTCATCTTTGGGTTGAGATCCGGTCAGGGAAGTGTATACGTCTATAGCAAATTTATAAGGAGAAGCGGTGGATACGGTTAGTATCCTTCTCTCTGCCTTATTGGTCTTGATATATTTGTTGGTTGCAGAGAATGCAACTGCGGTATGAGGGTCGATAAGGCAGTTTTTATTTTCATAAATTTCCTTGATGGTTTTCGCCGTATCGTCTTCGTTTGCAGAGTATCCGATGAAATTACAGCTGATTTTTTTGAAATCGTCCTCTGAAAGAGCGTATCTTCCTTTTTCGGAGAGCTCATCCATGTATTTTGCTGTTTTTTCAGCTCCGAGAGTAACGTAGAGCAATCTTTCGAGATTGGATGATATGAGTATGTCCATAGAGGGAGACATCGTTGTGTGGAAGATACGGTTTTTATCATACACTCCGCTTGTTAAAAACTCGGTCAGAACGTCATTTTTATTTGATGCGCAAATGAGCTTATCTACGGGTAGACCCATCATCTTCGCTATATAACAAGCAAAAATATTACCGAAGTTGCCGGTAGGTACGCATACGTCTATTTTTTCGCCAAGCTCAATAGCTCCGCGCTTTACCATATCACAGTATGCGGATACGTAATAAGCTATTTGGGGTACAAGTCTACCCCAGTTGATAGAATTTGCGCTTGAGAGAAATACGTTATACCCATTAAGATCATCTGCATAAGCTACGTTTGCGAAAATTTCCTTGACGCCGCTTTGCGCGTCGTCGAAGTTTCCGACGATTCCGCTTACAGATACGTTTTCACCGAGCTGGGTTTGCATTTGCAACTTTTGAACGCGGCTTACACCGTCAATGGGATAGAACACCTTTACCTTTGTGCCCGCTACATCGCGATATCCCTCAAGAGCCGCTTTTCCGGTATCTCCTGAGGTAGCTACAAGTATGAGCGCCGTTCTTTCCTCATTGCATTTTTTGAGTGCTCTTACGAAAAGTCTTGGCATAAGCTGCAGCGCCATATCCTTGAAGGCGCAGGTGGGACCGTGCCACAATTCAAGCATATATCCGCCGTCCTTCATATCGGTTACCTTGGCGGGATAATCGCTGAATTTTTCGTTTGAATATGCCGCCTCAGCATCCTCGATAAGCTCATCATACGAATAGTCGTCAAGGAATTTTGACAGCACCGAAGCTGCTCTTTCGGGATAGGTGCGATCTATAAGGCTTTTTATTTCATCGAGCGAAAGGGAAGGGATGCTTTCGGGCATAAAGAGTCCGCGATCTCTGGCAAGACCCGTCTTTATAGCAAAGGCGGAGCTTACTCTCTCTACGTCCTTTCCTCTTGTGCTTATATACTTCATTTCTTTCTCCTTTCGGCAGGATTGTAAGCGGTATTTAAATTAAATGTGTTGACCAAATGCTTCATGTCTGCCATCGAATATTTACCTTTATTGTTATTTACGTAGACTTCAATAATATCAAAACGTTTTCTTTTGTTCGATGGATTATATGCGGCGTAATATCTGGCGGCGCTGATAATTCCTCGCTGTTTCTTCGCGTCTACGCTTGATGCCGGGCGTGGTTCGTTCGCGTTTTGGTACCCCAAAGTCCTGGTCTTTACTTCTATGAATGCGATAGTATCACGGTCCTCGGCTATGATATCTATCTCGTGAGCATCGGCGACAAAATTCTTTTTGATTATTTTGTATCCATGTCGCCTCAGGTATCTTCTTGCCATTTTCTCACCGTAG
Organism: Eubacteriales bacterium; assembly: GCA_045658205.1. Lineage (GTDB taxonomy): Bacteria > Bacillota > Clostridia > Oscillospirales > CAG-272 > UBA1740. The sequence goes on from JAZOUM010000074.1 coordinate 11,853, forward strand.
CTTCCGAGACGTCTTTTTTCGGTTTTTATCTTTAGGATATGCATATTATTTGTCCAAGAATTTTAAAAAGCTGCGTCTGTATATAGGCGCTACTCCGTGCTCTCGTACTGCGTTCATATGATCCTTTGTGGGGTATCCCTTGTGCTTAGCTATTCCATACATAGGATACTGTCGGTCAAGCTCTATACAGCCTCTATCTCTCGTTACCTTTGCGAGAATTGATGCCGCGGCTATCGACGCGCTTTTTGCGTCTCCCTTTACTACAGTCTCGGTAGGTATGCTGAAGCCTCTGGAGCAATTTCCGTCTATAAGGGCAAAGTCCGCTTTTACCACTAATTTTTCAACAGCTCGTCTCATTGCGAGCATAGATGCGTTGAGGATATTATATTCGTCAATTTCCTCGGGAGTACATTCGGCTATACCGTATGCGATAGCCTTTTCGATTATCGTATCGTAAAGAGCGTCTCTCTTTTTTTCGGTCAGCTTTTTTGAGTCGTTTAGTCCCTCGATAACTACGTCGCGCGGCAGAATGACAGCGGCAGCTACTACGGGACCGCACAAAGGACCTCTTCCGGCTTCATCGCATCCGCATACTGCCGTATATCCTTCGGCGTAATGCTTTTCCTCGTATTCAAAATTTGGCATAATTTATCCTTGATAAGATTATTTTTGTGGTCTTTCGAGCGAGATTCTGCCTATCTTGGCGTTTCTGAATTCCTCAAGAAGCATTTCGGCAGTTCTTTGATGGTTTATCTCACCACCCGAGACGAGAAATCCTCTCTTTTTACCTACAAGCTCGAAAAGATCATAGCAGTCAAGACCATCTACGTCATCCTCGGTCAGCTTATATCTTGCCATAAACTCCTTTGGGGCCACCTCCATAAGACGGCCGCACAAGAGCATAGCTATCTCTTCAATATCGAGTATCTGATCGCGTATAGCGCCTGTCATAGCGAGATTTTGACCGACTCTTTCTTCTTCAAATTTAGGCCAAAGAACACCCGGCATATCAAGTAGATCGAGACCGATCTCGGTAGGTACCCATTGCTTGTTAAGCGTTACGCCCGGACGGTTTTCTACCTTCGCCTTCTTTGCGCCGGCAAGCTTGTTGATCAAGGACGATTTTCCAACGTTCGGGATACCTACGATCATAGATTTCAGCTTTCTGCCTGCCATACCTTTGTTTTGGTATCTTTCGAGCTTTTCTGACATTACCGACTTTACGGCGTCCTCAAGAGCCGCGATTCCGGCGCCTGTATTGTTGTCTATTACCACGGCTGTAACACCGAGATTTTTATAGTATTCTACCCACTCTCTTGTAATTTCAGGGTTTGCAAGCGTTGATTTTGTAAAAACCGCTATTTTAGGCTTTGTTCCGAGCAGCTTTTCTATTTCCGGATTCTTGGAGCTATAGGGGATTCTCGCATCGAGCAATTCAAGTACGATATCGACTTGAGACAGACTTTCCTGCATCAGTCGGCGAGTTTTCGCCATATGGCCGGGGAACCACTGTATGGGATTTGATGACATATTTTTGTTTCCTTATTCTATTTTTCCAAATTTATCAAATGGGAAGAAGCGGAAAACAACCTTTCCTATTATTGCATCCTCGTGCAATAGACCTATCTTTCTTGAATCGGTAGAGTTGTCTCTATGATCTCCCATTACAAATATCTGTCCTTCCGGCACAAGTATTTCGTAATGTGATCCGGGGACGTATTCCGTTAAGTAGGCGTGTAACATAGGACTCGGAGTAACACTGTACTCGTACTTGTCGCTCGTTGAGGTTCTATTACAGTTATTGCAAGGGTTGACGTAATCCTCATCCTTAAGTTCTCCGTCTACGTATACGCCGTCGTGAGTTATTTTAATGCGTTGACCTTCGGTTGCGATGACGCGCTTAACGATAGGCTCCTTGAGCGCGCTGGATCTATCCTCAACAACTATGATATCATCCTGCTTGGGAGTGTAGAGGAAGCTTCTGAGAAGCAGTCTGTCCTGATCCTCAAGTGTATTGAGCATAGAATCGCCATTTACGGTGGAATAACGGAAGAAGAAGGACATGATGATAAACGCCGCTGCAAGGGTAAATACGAACATTTCGATAAAATCGAATAGCGAATCTATCCTTCTCGGCTTGTCACTATCGTCAGTACTGTTTTTTTCTTCGAGTGCCTCTTCATCGGACTCGTTTTCGTCCTCAACCGATTCCTCATCGGTTATATATTCGTCCTCCTCATCGGAGCTTTCGGATACATTCAGACCGTCATCGAGTGTATCAGATTTTTCATCGACGGCGTCGACTGACTCTTCTGACGTCTCATCTTCAGCAAGGAGGGAAAGTGGAGCCTCAATAACATCGTCGTTCTCTTCGATGGGTTCATCTTGAATGCTTACCTCGTTTTCCTTTTCTGATTCCGTCTCTTCGGCTGTGAGGTCAAGATCGTTGTCTATATATTCTTCGTTTTTCAAAGGTAATTCACCTCCGGATATACTAATTCATTCTCTATTTTAACATATTTAAAATAAAATTACAATAAGGGTAATCGAATTTTTTTAAATAAAAACATATGAAAAACGGCAATTAAATTGAGGCAAATAATTTATTCAACTTTTTTTGTCAAAACTATTGATTTTTCACAAACTTTATGATACAATATCTACAACTGTGCGTATGTCAAGGTGCATACAATGGTATAATTTCAGAACAGTCCTCTGCGCGCTCTGCATGAATGTTCGTAGTATTAAGGAGGGCCATACAATGGAAAAGATCCAGGCTTTTGTAAATGAGCAGCTTAAGACTGAGGTTCCTCAGTTCAACATTGGTGACAGCGTAAAGGTTTACATCCGCATCACCGAGGGAGAGAAGACCAGAACTCAGATGTTCGATGGTACCGTTATCGCTAAGCATGGCGGCGGAATCTCCGAGACCTTCACTGTTAGAAGAGTTTCTTACGGTGTAGGCGTAGAGAAGACTTTCCCTATTCATTCTCCCAACGTTGAGAAGGTTGAAGTTTATCGCGTAGGTAAG
>JAZOUM010000075.1:0-2170 GCA_045658205.1 Eubacteriales bacterium
GGTTAGGTGCAGGCGCGGGTGCAGGTGCAGGCGCGGGCTCCTCTACCACAGGCTCTTCCTCGACAACGGGCTCCTCTACAGGAAGCTCCTCTACCACAGGCTCTTCAACGGGAAGCTCCTCCACTACGGGCTCCTCCTCTACATACTCCTCTGCCGCAGGCTCGGGAACTATACCGATAACGGTGGAGTAAACCTTATCCTTAGCGTAGAGAACCTTGTTAGCATACTCGTCAAGCTCTGCGCGATACTTATTAGCTATCTTAAACGACTTGTTCTCAGCCGCAAGGATGATAACTCCGTAATAATCGCCAACCTCGGAAAGGTATGCGTCGATATTCATTGAAATGCTATCGAATGCGGTGCAGCTCTCGTTAAAGTCCATCTGGGCGCTGATAAATGCGCTCTCGTTTCTTACGCTTGCCTTTTTAGAATACTTCGCATCTGCCTTAGCGTAAGCTGCGGCGGTATTCCTAACGAGCTTAGCCGCGGTAGCGTAAGCCTTAAGCTCCTTCGAGATCAGCTTCTGTGTGTCCTTGATCTTGCCCAGGTACTCATCCTTAGCCTTCTTCAAGGTCATAACCATTTCGTTAGCGTTAGTAAAATCTTGCATTGTATACCTCTTTCTCCGACTCGCGGTTATTGTGTATCTTTTATTTTAGTTTACGTAGGTTGACACGGGCATTACAATACCGTCCGTGATATCTTCGATCCTCTTCTTCTCCTTAAGGATCTTAAAGGAATACTCATCAGCTCTCTTGCGAAGCTTATTTGCGGCGCGCTTGCTTTTCATTGCTGCCACAGCCCCATCGGTACAGGAAGCGTAGGTATCAAGGAGCCAGTTAATCCTTGACGCGATATTAGCGTACAGCTTAAGGCTGTCGTTATAATTTGCGATTTTTATTCCGTGCTTCTTCTTTTTTCTTGACGAAAGCTTATTTGAATACACTCCGCGAATACGCGAAATCTTTTTAGCCGACACCTTAAGGTTATGCGCGGCAATAAAATATGCCTTCATTTCCTCGTCAAGCTCAGCCTTGCATTTATCCATACAAGACACGAATTCTTCATACGCCGGGAACGCCGTATCCACAGCGCCTACGGTGCCAGAGGGCGTCTCTGTTTCCGTAACGCTCTTTTGCTTTTTTCGTTTAAAGAACATCTCGTCGCCTCCTTCGTACCATAGCCTTGCACCCGGACGGACCTTTCAGCCGAGCATCTTTAACGCAGATGCAACCGACCCTATATTGTCGCGCGCAAGCCTGTGCGCGTATATTGTTAACTTTATTATAACAATTTAAATAAAATAAGTCAATACTTATGGGGAATTTTTTTGCATTTTTTATATTTTTCTAAGCCGATTTTGATAAGGCGATACCCACTTCACGGTTTTTTCGCGCAAATTATTCACATTACTTTACATTTCGAGCTATATTGCCTTATCCCTCTGCCCCACTTATAAGACATTATATGACGAAAAAAAGAAAAAAATCACCCGCGCCGTAAATGCCCGGCACGGGTGATATTTGCTACCGCGGGGCGCCCCTATGACGCCCGACGGATATTTTTTCGAATTAGTGGCAGATGCACTTCTCGGTATCCTTGTCAAAGATGTGGATACGAGAGGTATCGATAGCAACGGTGATCTTGTCGCCTGCTCTTGCGGTAGAACGGGAGGATACTCTTGCGATGATATCGCCCTTGGTAACGTCCTCCATACCCTCGAATGCAAGGTAGAGATAGATCTCTGCACCCATAAGCTCGGTAACGTCAACGTCAACGCTCATGGTAGTCTCAGCAAAGGACTGAAGGAACATAGGCTCGTCGTGAATAGCCTCAGGACGGATACCGAAGATAACCTCCTGACCGATGTACTCCTTAAGCTCGGGGTTATTAGCCTTCTCTGCGGGAAGCTTAAGCTCTGCAGCAGTACCGATGGTAGCGTAAAGGTCGTTGTCACGCTTTACGAGCTTACCGGTGATGAAGTTCATCTGAGGAGTGCCGATGAAGCCTGCAACGAAGAGGTTGGTGGGATAATCGTAAAGGTTCTGGGGAGTGTCAACCTGCTGGATAAGACCGTCTCTCATAACTACGATACGGGTCGCCATGGTCATAGCCTCGACCTGGTCGTGAGTAACGTAGATGAACGTGGTCTCAACCTTCTTGTGAAGCT
>JAZOUM010000076.1:0-24211 GCA_045658205.1 Eubacteriales bacterium
AGACCGCCGATTATGTTATGCTCCTCTGCCGTCACGATGGCACCTGTCTCGCTTGCCGGCTTGATTATTATCTCGCCGTCAATGGGTTTTATGGTGAGAATGTTGATAACTCCCGCGTCTATTCCCTCCGCCTTCAAGATATCGGACGCCTCAAGCGCGAGATGCACCATATATCCGGTAGCAACGATCGTAACGTCACGTCCCTCTCTATATACAACGCCCTTGCCTATCTCAAACTTGTAATCGGGAAGAAGCTCAGGGGTGAGATCCGGAACGGCAAATCTGCCGAATCGCATATACATAGGACCCTCGGTAGTGATAGCAGCCTCAACTGCCGCATACGCCTCCGTCGCGTCGGCGGGACAAATTACAGTCATACCGGGAATGGTACGCATAAGGGCTATATCCTCGTTGCACTGGTGAGTCGCTCCGTCCTCGCCGACGGTAATACCCGCGTGAGTCGCGCCTATTTTAACGTTAAGATGAGGATATCCAATGGAATTACGAACCTGCTCAAACGCGCGTCCTGCCGCAAACATCGCAAAGGACGATGCAAAAACAGTCTTACCCGTCGTGGCAATACCTGCCGCCACAGACATCATATTTCCCTCCGCGATACCGCAATCAAAGAATCTCTCGGGGAACTTTTTCTTAAACATTCCGGTCTTGGTAGCAGCCGCAAGGTCTGCGTCAAGAACCAAAAAATCATATCTTTCGCCAAGCTCGGCAAGTGCCTTACCGTAGCTTTCTCTGGTAGCCTTCTTATCTGCCATTTCACTCACCTCACTTAAGCTCTTCTTCAATCTTCTTAAGGTCTGCTACCGCAACGAGATACAGATCCTCCTTGGGAGCCTGACCGTGCCATTCACACGAGTTTTCCATATAAGAGACTCCCTTGCCCTTAACCGACTTAGCGATTATGGCAGTGGGCTTACCCTTTACCGTACGAGCCTCGTTGAATGCAGCCTCAATATCGTCAAAGTTATGCGCATCTACGGTGATAACGTGCCAACCGAAAGCGCGGAGCTTTTCATCGTGGGGCATAGGATTCATAACCTCGGTGATAGGTCCGTCGATCTGAAGTCCGTTAAGGTCTACGATGGCGACAAGGTTATCAAGCTTATAGTGAGCCGCAAACATAGCGGCCTCCCAAACCTGTCCCTCCTCGCTCTCACCGTCGCCGAGGTCGGTGTAGACTCTGTAGGAATCCCCGGATACCTTAGCAGAAAGAGCCATGCCGCAAGCGGCGGAAATGCCGAGACCGAGAGAACCGGTGGACATATCAACGCCGGGAACTCCCTTCATATCGGGATGTCCCTGAAGTCTGGATTCAGTCTTACGAAGAGTCTTAAGCTCTTCCTTCGGGAAGAAGCCGCGCTCGGCAAGAACAGAATAAAGCGCGGGAGCGGTATGTCCCTTTGAAAGCACAAATCTGTCGCGTCCGTTATCCTTTGGATTTTCGGGATCCACGTTCATCTCTTCAAAGTAGAGATATGTGAGAATGTCCGCGATAGAAAGCGATCCGCCGGGATGGCCGCACTTAGCGTTGTAGACCGCCTCGATTATACCAAGACGCACGTTGTTTGCCGTTTTTTTAAGCTGTAGTTTTTTTAACTGATCCATAGCTCCTCCGAGGTATATATTTTTACAAGTATTATTTTACAATACATTGCGCGAAAAGTCAACTGATTTTAAATACATATATTAAATATTTTTCGCCGAAAATTTGGTAGTTTTCAATCATAGGATTTCTATAAACAAAAAAGCGAGCCGATCGGGCAATAGCCGTCACGACTCACTTTTTTATTGGATCAATAGATAACTCTGTTGTAGTACTGGTAGATGAACATAGGAACCGCTATAAGAGCGCCTACGATGAACAAACCGGTGTTAGCGTCAAGGTTAAGATGCTGAGCGTAACCGAAGAGCTTGTCGAGGTAGAACGCAAGACCGATACCCGCAGCGCCTGCGGTGATGATCATCTCAAGATACTTACGAAGCACGAGCGCAATAACTACAGCAAGGAATGCGATACCTACGCTGAGAATGAGATTGCCCTGCGTCTTAGAGGTAAGCTCTACAAGGAAGAGGGCATTGAAGCAGATGTTATATACGTCAAAGCCGATGCATCCGATGTATACAAAGTTGTAGATCATTCTCGACATTACCGCAATGAAAAGACCTACGGCTATACCAACGGCGATAGCGGGGATAGTGGGAACGAACTCCTGAACAAGGGGAGCTGCCCAATAAACCGATGCTACAAATCCGATAGCGAACATCAAAACAACTCTGATAAGATCGGAAAGGCGTCTTCCGAAGAAGCCGACAAACAAGCAAAGAGCGATAACAACGTAAGGATAGAAATCTCCGATGCCGCTAACAAATCCGTTATACCAATTTACTACGGGAGCAACGGACGGCTCAGCAAAAACGGAGTTTAAAATAGTCATAAACATATTAAACACCTCACAAAATTTTTCGTCATCATAAATTGTACCACAACATTATGCCAAAGTCAAGTAATTTTGGGATTTTTCTCTTCATTTTGTGCGATACGCATTTTTTGACAAAAAATCAGTAAATAACTCACTTATCGAGAGACGGATACAAATTGTATACCGCTTTTTCCAGCTTGATCGCCATACGCACCGTTTGCGCCGCGCCGCTGTACGACCTTGAAACGTAAGCAATCATAATATCACATTCCTCCGCCAAGCGAGCATTTCTCTGCTTCATACAATCCTTAGAATACTCATCTGCCACGTACTCTATCTCGTCCGCATTTGCAAGTGTGTACTCATACATACCTATCTGAGAATTGGACCAGGACTCACTCTGGTTTTTGCACGGCAAAATTATCTTGAATAACACGTCTGGATGGGACAGCTTAAATCGGATTATCTCCTGCGCCGCAAGAGTATCAAAGCCTATGGCTCCACCGGTAATAAAGAGGCGGCACCCCTGGTCATAAGCGTAGAAAATGGCGCGAGAAAGGAGGGGCGATATTTTGTCCTTATGCATCGTATCGATGCGTCTATGACCTGTAAAAGCACAAGCTTTCATATTCATCCACTCCCATCTTAAAAGACGTTTTTAAAATTATTATAACCGTTTTTGACAATTTTAGTTGTCATTTACGGTCTTATTCAAGTTCAAATGCTCCGGTATAAAGACTATAGTACTGTCCGCGCTTTTCGATAAGCTCATCGTGAGAACCGCGCTCGATAATGACGCCGTGGTCGAGTACCATAATGACGTCGCTGTTCTGTACGGTAGAGAGTCTGTGAGCTATAACGAATACGGTACGACCGTGCATAAGCGCGTCCATACCCTTTTGCACTATCTGCTCGGTTCTGGTATCGATAGAGGACGTAGCCTCGTCAAGTATCATTACGGGCGGATCGGCAACAGCCGCTCTTGCTATCGCGATAAGCTGTCTTTGACCCTGCGAAAGATTTGCGCCGTTACCGGTAAGCATAGTAGAGTAGCCCTCGGGAAGTCTGGTAATAAAATCATCGGCTCCCGCGAGCTTAGCCGCGGAGATACATTCCTCATCTGTAGCGTCAAGCTTTCCGTAACGGATATTATCCATTACAGTACCGGTGAAGAGATTGGTGTCCTGAAGAACTATACCGAGAGATTTACGCAGTGAGCTCTTCTTGATCTTGTTGATATTGATGCCGTCGTATCTGATCTTACCGTCAGCGATGTCATAGAATCTGTTTATAAGATTAGTTACAGTAGTCTTACCCGCGCCGGTAGCTCCTACAAACGCTACCTTTTGACCGGGCTCCGCATATAGAGTCACGTCCTTAAGGACGGGCTTTCCTTCATCATATTCAAAGTCAACCTCGGTCATACGAACGTCACCCATAAGAGGAACGTAGGTTATGGTACCGTCGGACTTGTGAGGATGCTTCCACGCCCACTTTCCGGTACGCTCGCGGCATTCAACAAGCACACCGTCGATTTCCTTAACGTTAACGAGTGTAACGTAGCCCTCATCCTCTTCGGGCTCCTCATCAAGAAGCTCAAAGACTCTCGATGCACCTGCAAGACCCATAATGACAGAGTTTATCTGGTGAGATACCTGACCGATATTTCCGGTAAACTGCTTTGTCATATTAAGGAAAGGAACAACCAAAGCTACGCTGAACACAGCGTTCTTAGCGCCGCCAAGCGAGAGGTTGGGTAGTCCTGAGAGAAGCAATGCGCTACCTACGATAGCGACGAAGATATAAAGAATGTTTCCGATATTTCCAAGAATAGGTCCGAGGGTGTTGGCGTACTTGTTAGCCTGCACAGCCTCGTTGTAAAGCTCATCGTTTACCTTGTCGAAGGCGATCTTGCTCTCATCCTCATGGCAGAACACCTTAACAACCTTCTGACCGTGCATCATCTCCTCGACGTAGCCCTCGGTCTTACCGATAGCGATCTGCTGCTTTACGAAGTGACGCGCAGAACCACCGCCGACCTTACCTGTTACGAAGAGCATAAGAGCAACTCCGAGGAACACAACAAGGGACATCCATACGGAGAGAGTAAGCATTACGCATACAAGCACCGTGACGGTAACACCCGTCATAAGAAGCTGAGGTATACTTTGTGAGACGAGCTGACGCAGAGTATCTATATCGTTGGTATAATAGCTCATTACGTCGCCGTGGTTGTGAGTGTCAAAATACTTAATAGGGAGATCCTGCATCTTATCGAACATCTTATCACGGAACTTACGAAGCGTTCCCTGCGTTATGGTAACCATAAGTTGATTGTAGGTGAAGGATGAAATAAGAGAAGCAAGATACAAGCAACCGAGAGTGATAACTAGCTTTACAATCTCGCCGGATACGTCGCTCCACACAAGGTTGTTAGCGAGTGCGACCTCGATCTTGTCGTAGACCTGTCGCATAAACAGAGCCGGGATAGCTCCGATAGCGGCAGAGAAAATAATACAACCTAACGTAATAGGAAGAAGCCTCGGATAGAAGCTGAACAGCTCACGTATCAATCTTTTGAACGTGCCTTTTTTCGCCTTAGGGCGTGGTTTTCTACTCGGCGCCATTTTCTTCACCTCCTACGTTGTTCTGAGACAGATATGTCTCGCGATATACCTCGCATACGTCAAGAAGCTCGTCGTGGGTACCCATAGCGATAATTTTACCGCCGTCAAGAACGATTATCTTGTCAGCGTCCATAACCGAGGAGATTCTTTGAGCGATAATAAGCTTCGTAGTCTCAGGGATATACTCACGCATAGACTTACGTATAAAGGCGTCGGTCTTGGTATCGACCGCGCTGGTAGAGTCATCAAGGATGAGTATCTTAGGCTGCTTGAGAAGCGCTCTGGCGATACAAAGTCTCTGCTTCTGACCACCGGAAACGTTAGCTCCTCCCTGCTCTATATAGGTGTCGTAGCCATCGGGGAAGCTCTCAACGAACTCGTCCGCGCACGCAAGACGGCATGCCTGACGCATTTGTTCATCGGTAGCCTCCTTGTTACCCCAACGGAGATTTTCCTTAATAGTACCGGAGAACAAAACGTTCTTCTGAAGCACTACGGCAACGTTGTTACGCAATGCCTCGACGTCATAGTCTCTTACGTCGATTCCTCCAACTCTGACGGAGCCCTCGGTGACGTCGTAAAGACGGGATATAAGCTGAACGAGCGTCGACTTAGAGGATCCCGTACCGCCGATAATTCCGAGTGTCTCACCCGATCTTACAGTAAGATTTATATCAGAGAGCGCATATCGGGACGCGTTAGCAGAATACTTAAAGCTTACGTTATCGAATTCTATAGATCCGTCCTTTATCTCAGTAATTGCGCCATCTTTGGAAACTATAGTTGACTTTTCGGTCAAAACCTCGGTAATTCTACGAGCCGACTCAATGGACATAGTTATCATAACAAATACCATAGAGAGCATCATAAGACTCGAAAGTATCATAAATCCGTAGGTAAGAAGGGCCGACAAGTGCGCAACGTTCAATGCCTTACCGCCGCTTGACACAACGGTGTATGATCCAAATGAGAGAACGAATACCATAACCACGTTAAGACAGAGCTGCATAACAGGGCTGTTGAAGGCGAGCATACGCTCAATTCTTGTAAAATCATTGCAAACGTCACCGGATGCGCGAGCGAATTTTTCCTTCTCGTAATCCTCTCTTACAAACGACTTAACAACTCTCATACCCTTGATATTCTCCTGAACCGATGCGTTAAGAGAATCGTATCTCTTGAATGCCTTACGGAACATGGGCATCGCCTTGGTAGCTATGCCGAATACCGCAAACCCAAGGATCGGGATAACGACAACGAATATCCATGCGAGACTGCCGCCTGTAATAAACGCCGCAACGATAGCGAAAATAAACATAAACGGAGAGCGTATCGCCATACGAATGATCATCATATAAGCGCTCTGCACGTTGGTAACGTCGGTCGTAAGTCTGGTTACGAGAGACGAAGTGGAAAATCTGTCAATGTTCTCAAATGAAAAGTCCTGTACGGAATAGTACAGATCGTGACGCAGATTCTTCGCGAATCCACAGGATGCCTTAGCGGCGGTAATGCCGGCAATCGTACCGAACGCAAGCGACAGAAGAGCAAGCACAACCACTATTGCGCCATAACCGAGCACGTCGTATATGTTGACGCTCTCGTGTTGCTCAATAAGCTCGACCATTTCGGCGATTACGAAGGGGATCGTACACTCGAGGATTACCTCAAAAAATACAAAAAGCGGTGTTATGATAGACGCCGTTTTGAATTCCCTTACGCTTTTGAGTAAAGTTTTAATCATTTCCTAACCTTTCCGCTCACAAAAAGAGCTTAATACGCTGGTAATACGTCGCTAAAGACTAACGCGCGCACGCCTCGCATAATTATACAGTATAATTTTAGCACTTTGAGATTTTAATGTCAATAGGGGTAATTTCTTTTTGTATGAAAAGTATGTAAAACCATTTTTTCGCCCTGTTTTTTTGGTGATTTATGTATTAAAAAGCGCAAAGAAGAGAAAAAACCGTTTACCTATTGACATTTTCCTTCCATTATGCTAAAATATATACCGTATATGCTATTCGCATAACTTTTACGGAGGATATTATGGACGACGGCGACGGGGAAACTTGTCATTGTATGAAAATAATTGGTATTAGTCAGGCTTAGCCATCAGAGTAGGTGGTTACGCCTTTTTTTGCTGCTCTCCGACAATACTGTAAAAAACACAAAAAAATATACGTTTCGAAAGGAATTTCTTTCTCTTTACAGAGAAAAACAAAACTTATGTTGATCACTATTATTCTACTCTGCGTTGTTATGTCGGCGTACTTCTCGGCTACCGAGACCGCCTTCAATACCTTTAACAAGATCAGGGTAAAAAATCTCGCTGAAAAAGGAAATCATAAGGCGGCTCGCGCGCTTGAGCTTTCCGAGAATTACGATACTCTCATATCCACGATTCTTATCGGTAACAATATCGTAAACATTCTCGCGGCGTCTTTGGCGACTATCTATTTCACTGATCTGCTCACAGGTAGCTCCGCGGTTCAGTTCTCAACGACTATCTCTACTGCGGTAATGACCTTGATCGTATTAACCTTTGGTGAGATTTGTCCCAAGACCATAGCTAAGCAGTCACCCGACAAATTCGTTCTCTTCTCTACACCCTTCATTTCTCTTCTCGTTGTAATTTTCAAACCCCTTTCCTTTGTATTCAAGCAGCTGCAAAATCTTATTTCAAAGATATTCAAGGCTGATGAGGATCAAGGTATGACAGAAGAGGAGCTTATCTCCATTATCGAAGAGGCTGCGGAGGACGGAGATCTTGACGAGGAGGAAAGCACTCTCATTAAGTCCGCAATCGAGTTTAACGAGCTTGAGGTAGGCGACATATTCACTCCCCGTATCGATATCACCGCCGTACGCTCCGATATAACCAAGGAAGAGATGGCTAAGGTATTTACCGAGTCCGGATATTCCCGTATCCCGATCTACGACGATGACCTCGATAACATTCACGGTATCGTATACTATAAGGACTTCTTCTCGGACGCTCACACCACAAGTATTCCGATCAGTGAGATCGTTAAGCCTGTTATGTACGTAACCAAGACTCAAAAGATAAACGATCTTCTCAAGGATCTGCAGGAAAAGCAGATGCATCTTGCCGTTGTAACCGACGAATACGGTTCTACCGCTGGTATCGTAACGCTCGAGGATATTCTCGAGGAGATAGTAGGCGAGATCTGGGATGAGCACGATGAGATCATAGAGGAAATAAAAGAGGTCGGCGAGGGCGAATACATAGTTTCCGGTATGGCTAATCTTGAAAAACTCTTTGAGGAGCTTGAAATCGAACTTGACGAGGAGCTTGACGCTATGACCGTTAACGGTTGGGCAATGAAGATACTCGATAGAATTCCCGAGGAGGGCGACTCCTTTGAGGAGTTAGGTCTCACGGTCAGAGTTCTTAAGATGGACGGCAGACGTATAGAAAACCTTCATATTCTCGACAATAGAGCTACCGAGTCCGAAGGTGACGAGGATGAGGAAGCCACTGAGGAAAACGACTGATCGTATATCTCTACAACAAAATAAAATAAGGATGAGGAGACGCTTTTTTCCTCATCCTTTTACTTTTTCATTCATTATATAACAAAATAACAAGCCCTCGCATATACTGTCAAAGAAAATATAAAGGCGGTTTTGCGATGCAGCTTGTTCTTATATGCGCCATTGGCGTAGGAGGCGCTACCATGATTGGCGCTATCCTTGGATTTCTTTTCAAAAATCTCACGCACCGTTTCTCCGATTTAGTTCTCGCGTTTACAGCAGGCGTTATGCTCTCCTCCGCAATTCTCGCGCTGATAATTCCCTCGCTTGAGGCCGGTGGAAGATACTCCTGTATTTTGACGGTAATCGGTATTTTCGTTGGTGCGCTTTCCTTGAATTTAATAGATAAGCTCGTGCCACATCTGCACAAATTTGCGGAAGCGGGTAACGTACCTGAGAAGATACGCGCTCGCAGAGTTATGCTATTCGTTACAGCCATAGCCCTCCACAATCTGCCCGAGGGTATCGCCGCCGGAGTAGGCTTTGGAAGCGGAGACGTCTCCTCTGCAATCCTGATAGCAGGTGGTATAGCGCTCCAAAATATCCCGGAGGGTATGGTTATCATCGCGCCTATGCTATCCGTCGGCATAAGGCGCCGTAAGGTGCTTCTCATAGCCCTTGGAACCGGGCTTATAGAAATTATAGGAACGGCGCTTGGCTACTTTGCAGTTACGGTAGCGGAATTTCTCCTCCCGTTTGCTCTTGCGTTTGCCGGAGGCACCATGCTTTACGTAGTAAGCGACGAGATCATCCCGGATACGCACGCAGACGGAGTTGAAAACGGCGCTACCTACGCCCTTTTGGCAGGCTTTTCTCTAATGCTGGTATTTGACGCATTGATATGACCGTATTAAACTACCTTATGTGTCTTATCCGAATAATCTCCATTTAATTAAATATAAACAGACTCCGATAACAAAATAAAGAGGTTGAGTCCTTGCTTAAGCTAAAGCATTGACTCAACCTCATATTTTATTAATGAGTTGATGCTAACGCATCATATTTTATGCGGGAAGAAGAACCTGCTCAGCCTTGTAATCCTTAGCAAGCTTTGCATAGCTGTTAAGAGCAAGTGCGAAAGCGTTGTCCTCGCCTACGCCGTTTGCGTAATTAGCAAGGTTATACGCGCCGCTAACAGTCTCAGCGCCCTCAAGAGCTACGGTGATGGTGATATCGCCGCAAAGTTCGTATACGTTAAGCTGATCGAGTGTTACAAGAACCTCGCTTACGGTAGAATCAAACGCTACCGAACGGCTCTTGACTTCACCGTTTACACCCTCGTAGGTGAAGGTTACGGTGCCACGAAGGCCGCGAGCCATCTTGAATACGAATTCGGGAGCGGAGTTAAGCTTAAGAGCTGCGGAACGTACAACGTCCTTAAGCTCTGCTACATCAGCCTCCTCGCCAAGCTCCTCTGTAACGAGAAGATCCGCGTAGGTCTCAAGAAGAGCGCTTACAGAATCCATCTTAGCGCCACCCTCAAAGAGCGCGTGTGCCTCGTTAGCGTAGTTAAGGAGAGAAGCAACAAGCTTCTTGGTATCCTCATCGCTCTGTGCAAGAAGTCTTGCAGCGTAATCAACGAAGGATATATCCTGTCTCTGTGTATATACGTTACCCTCGCTGTCAGCAACCTCAAACTCGGCTCTGATAGCCTTGTCGATCTCGTTGGGAGCAAGAGTGTATACAAATGCAACGTACTCGATACCGTTGATGGTAACAACCTTGCCGGTATCGGTAACAGTCTCGGACTTCTTTACGTAGAAGGTGAAATCAATGTTGCAGTTAACGTTAGCGCCGTACAGCATATCGGTAGCTGCGTAATCAACGTCGGTAACGGTAACGCCAACAAAGTACCAAAGCTCAGAAAGCTCTGCGGACGCTACAGGGAAGCTTTCAACCTCTGCGCCAAGCTCAAGCTTCTTGGAAAGCTCGAAGAATGCGTGGTCATACTTCTTTGCGCCCTCGATGTAGGTATCGCCGTCAAGAGGCTTAACTGTATCGCCGTAAACGTAGTAAACGACCTCAACCTCGGTGTTAGCCGCGTCGGTGTTGTAGAACCAAACTACAGGAGTAGCGAACTGATCGCAGTTGTCCTTGTTTATAGTTACGTACTCGTACACGGTAGAGCCTACGCTGTGCTTACATACAAGTCTGCTGCTTGCGTAAGCGTAATCGGTACCGGTAGATACGTGATAGGGATCGTCGTTGTAGAACTTATAAGCGCCGGTGGAGTAATCAACGTCAACCTTCATTTCATTAGTCTGAACGAAAGCGTCGGTGGTGATTCTTACGGTCTGCTTGGGAGGATGCTTGAACTCAACGTTCTTTACCTTTCCGTTATCAAAGGTGAGAGCCTCGTTGAGAGCCTCAACGCTAAGATATTCCTTGCCGTCAACAACTGCAAGCGCGGGGAACTTGAACATCTCGTAATTCTCATCGAATACGTTACCTGACCAGGATACGATGTTATTGTCGGAAAGCGCGGGAGCAAGGTCGTCGGACGCCTCGTCAAGATCGTACTTTCTGATAAGAACGTTATCAAGATACAACTCGTCAAGAGAGTTGGCAATAACTCTTAATTCCTTGCACTCAAGAGCGGTGCCTGCGGTGTAGAGATCATAGCCGGAGGTCGCGCCGTTAGACTTAGTGAAGCGATACGCGCCGTTTACGAACACGTGCATTTGGTTAGCCGCGAAGTCGTAAACAACAGTGAGATGGGACATCTCGTTCTCGGAAAGTCCGAGATCCTTGAGATTAAGCTTTTCGGAGCCGTAGGGGCTACCGGATCTGGTTATAAGCTGGATATACATTCCTCCGCCGTTTTCAACGTAAGCTACGTCAAAATCAGCTACCAAATACTCGTTCTTTCCTGCTTCAAAAGAGAACTCGGAATTGAACTGCAAGCTGAAGTACTCAGTGGTACCGCCGGAATATTTTCCATCGGCGTTTGCCTTACCGTTTTCATAATAAACGGTCGCGCCGGTATCAACGTTAGTGAAGATGAAGGAGTCACGGTATCCGTCACTTCCCCAGTTGCCAACAGCCGCGGACTTAGCGTAGAAGTAGTCGAAGAGGTTACCGCCAACGCTCGATGCCATCACGTCCTTCGCCTCGGTAACGTAAGAGTCGCCCTCAACAGCGATCTGATCGTACTTAGCGTTCTCAACGTAGGGAATGTCAAGCTCGATAATGCCGTCAACGGGAACAAGGGGATTACCCTTGATGTCAACGAAGCTTACGTTCTGCTTCTTGGTGTCGATGACACAGTCGGTGTGAACGGTTACGGTTTCCTCAAATACCTGAAGAAGCTCTACCTGAACGGGCACCTCGTTGTTACCGTAAAGAGCCTTTTCAAGAGCAGCCACAGAGTAGCAGGGCTCGCCGTTAACAGCCGCGATAGCGGGATACTGAACCATAACGTAATCCTCGGTATAGAGGTTACCGGACCAAAGAGAGATGTTCTGCGCCTCTATAGCTGCGGTAACAGCGGGATCCTTAACCTCTCTCAAGGATACGTTACCGTAGCTCGCGTGAGCGTCAGAGTTAGAGAAGGTTCTGAAGCCGTTGAAGTAATGTCCATCCGAGATAGAAGAGATAGCGTTCTGGGTGGTGCTGACGAACTTACCGTTGATGAAGACGGTAAGAGCGCGAGTATCGGGAGAAAGGAGCGCGGTTACGTGCGCAAACTCACCGTCGGGAATACCCGCATCGGTGAAGAGATTGTCGAAGTAAGGACATGAGTTGCCCCATACACCGCTACCGCCACTCGTTCTTGTAACGGGGTTAAGGTTTATGTGAGCACCTCTCTGTTCAAGAGAAAAGTCTATATCAAGTATGATGTACTGGTCAACACCAAGCTCGTAGGTCGCTACGGTCTTATCCTTATCAAAATGCCAGTCGATATAGGTGTTGGTAGCATTGAAGTTGTCATCATAAGGCTGCTCATGAACGTATGTAAGACCTGTGTAGGTATCGGTAACGAGCCATGTGCCTCTTGTGCCGTCAACGTTGTAGCCAACGTACTGAATACCGTTGCCACTGTCAGCCTTACCAAGCTGGTTATCGGGGTTATTTGCTCTTACATACTGCCATCTGTTAGCAGTTATCGGCTGCATCTTATAGTTAGAGGTGAACTCTTCGGTCTCACCCTCGGAACGTGCCTCAGCGCTTGCCGCAATGATGAGCGACGAGCAAAGCAAAGCAAGAACCAGAACAGCGCATAAAAGCTTGCCAATGTTTTTCATTTGTTTTTCTCCTTTGGGAAATTTAAGAAATGATATGGTTTCACGATAATATTTTAACATTAATATATAATTATGTCAATATGAACATTCCACCAAGAATGTCGCACATTTTTTATAAATAATATACAATCGCAGAGTTAAAAGCCATGCTTTGAATAAAAAATCGGCAGGATAACACCTCTTTTTGCTACCCTGCCGAACTGTTTTCTATTTTTTCTTCGTAAGATTTTCCTTTGCAAGCGCCGCCGTCACCGACTCATAGGTCATATCCTCACCATTCTCGACTCTGTCGAGTATATCGGCAAAGCGAAGCGCTCTGAGCCTGGAAACGAGGAAGTTCTCTATCCAATAGAGAAACTCGGTATCCGGACTGAGATATTCAAGCGCCTTCATCCTCTCGTACATTGGCGCTCCGTCAGAGGCGTCTCTCCATGTGTCAACGAAAGCAACGTCGAATTTTTCCGTCGGCATAACCTCCTCTGCGTACTCAAATGCGTCCGCGTTAACTACCCTAACCTTTTCCGGATGCGAGAACTGCGGGAGAATATAGCGCTCAAAAAGTGCTATAACGTCGGGGCTTTTTTCCACGACCGTGATACTGTCGACATTTTCCTTCTCAGAGACCATATACGCGTAGTAACCAAGCCCAAGTCCAAAGGTAACTACCTTACCGCGCGCTCTTTCTATCGCGTAGTCTGAGGTATCGAGGTCCACGGGCGTCAGAGTCATCCACTCGTTGCCGTCCTCAAGCACGGCGGGGAAGGCAAACTCCTCCTTAAAAAATCCAAGCGGCGGTATTTCGCGAAAGCCGTCGGTGATGATCATATCATCCGCTATCACACCTCTGTATGCGGGATAGCTCTCCTTTTTAAGCTCCCAACGCCCCTCCTTTACCTCGGGGATCTCTATGTTCCTATAGTATGGGTTTTTGCGATACTTTTCCGCATCCATGATTCTGACCGAGGGCGTAAGATACTCGCGTATCAACGTGCGCTCATCAGCCGATCCGTCGATATCAAGGCCGAATATCTCGGACAGTATAGCCACTATCCCGTCCTTTTCACAAATCGTCCCGTCACCGCACAGCGCGTTCATCATATCCGAATTGATTATCTCGTTGTAATGCTCAAGATAATTTGCGTACAGCCTTGTCACTCTGAAATTAAGTTCGAATGTCTTTTCAAGCCTTTTCAGCTTTTCCTTATCACGTAGATCCATTTTTACCTCGCAAATGCTTCGTATCTATATTTTAGCTCAAAAGCCCGCAATAGTCAAGATGCGTGTGAAATTTTAAAATTGCCCTTATCACTTGACTTAACGGAAACATTGGTGTATGATATACTTGTTGGAGTGTGCCTCCGACCAATTTACCATCGGTATAACGGAAATGCGAATTATGAAAATAACAGATAAATTTATGCGCTCACAGCTTGAGCTTACCAAACCGATAACAAACGCTTCGAGCATTGAGTCCCTGAGAAATCTGCAGGACAAGCTCGGTAAGCTGATGCACTTTACCAAGCGACGTGACGTAGTAGCTATGGATAAATCGAATGACAAGCATCGCGCCCAGCTGATAATCCCTCGCGATGAGCTGAGAGGCGGACTCATACTCTACCTCCACGGCGGCGGATACGTGTGCGGCTCGCACGAGTACGCCAAGGGCTTTGCCTCTGTCTTGTCTGCGGAATGCGGTATGAAGGTGATAAGCGTGGATTACCGACTCGCTCCCGAGGATCCCTTCCCTGCGGCGCTCGACGACGTATATGAAATATACTGCGAGCTGCTTGAGAGAGGTCTCGAGCCGGAAAAGACCATTATCGCCGGTGAGAGCGCCGGTGGCGGTCTCGCGTATTCCCTTTGTCTGAAATTAAAGGATAACGGAAAGCCTCTCCCTGCCGGAATCATAGCGATATCCCCTTGGTGCGACCTTACCCTTTCCGGTGATTCCTACGCAAAAAACAAGGATAGCGATCCTACTCTTACCAAGGAGAGACTCACCTTCTTTGCCGATTGCTACGTAGGACAATACTCGAAGGACGAGGCAACGAAAATCAAGAGGCTTCCCACCGAAAGACGCGCGGACATTAAAAAATTGCGCGACCCCTACGTATCACCGCTATTCGCAGAGCTTGAGGGTATGCCCCCCTCCTTGATCTTCGCCGGTGAGGATGAATTGATACTCTCCGACGCTGTCGATATGCGCGACAAGCTCTTTGCGTCCGGGTGCGACGTAACGCTCATCACAAGAGCGAATATGTGGCACGCATATTTGCTTTACGGCCTCAAGAGCAACGCCAAGGATTATGATTTAATCAATGATTTTGTCAAGAAATGTTTACCAAAAGACAACGAACGCAAGCTCAGATGGATGCATCTTGACAACTCGGCTAAAATCTATCCCGCCGCCGCAACGTCGAGATGGAACAATATATACCGTCTTTCCGCAACCTTAAAGGAAGACGTGGATCGCGAAGTATTGCAGTCGTCTCTCGACGTTACCGTGCGCCGATTCCCCTCTATTGCCGTCAAGCTGAAGCGCGGCGTGTTCTGGTATTATCTGCAGGAGATAGAGCATGCGCCGACCGTGCAGGATGAAAAGAGCTATCCCCTCGTCAGAATGCCTCTTGACGACATCAGGAACTGCGCGTTCCGTGTCCTCATCTATAAAAAGAGGATAGCCGTAGAGTTCTTCCACGCACTTACGGACGGCAACGGAGCTCTCGTATTTTTAAAGACTCTCGTAGCGGAATACCTTACCCAAAAGTACGGTGTCTCAATTCCTAACGAGCACGGCGTTCTCAACCGTCTTGAATCTCCTCGCGATGAGGAGCTGAGAGACGACTTCCCGAAAAACAAAGCGCCCGTCGGCAAGAGCAGACAGGAATCCAATTCCTACCGTATATATGGTGAAAAGGAGGACGACGGCTTCTGCCACGTTACCACCTTTATGCTAAGCTCAGGCGAATTGCTCGAGCAGTCAAGAAAGCTGGGTGTAACCGTCACGGCGCTCACAGCCGCGATATTCATCAAAGCCTCCATCAACCTTCAGAGAGAGGATGTAAAAAAGCTTAAGCACATGAAGAAGGTTAAGGTACTTATACCTGTAAACCTTCGTAAAATATATAACTCAGAGACGCTCAGAAATTTCGCCCTGTACGTTACTCCCGGAGTTGACCCAAGGCTTGGAGAGTATACCATAGAGGAGCTGGCTAAGATAGTGCATCACAGAATGGCGCTTGATATAACCGAAAAGAATATCAGCGCGAGAATATACACCAACGTAAAGGATGAGGAGCGCCTTGCGCTTAAGCTTACTCCCCTGTTCTTAAAGAACATCGTTATGAGAGCAATATTCCTGCTCGTCGGTGAGAAAAAGTCCACTCTATCTATCTCCAATCTCGGACTTATCAAGCTTCCCGCTCCTATGGATGAATACGTGGACAGGCTTGATTTTGTGCTTAGCGTACAGTCAAACGCCCCCTACAACGCCGGCATGCTCTCTTACGGAGATAAGCTGAATCTCAGCATCATTAGAAACATCAAGGAGCCAAGGCTTGAGAGAGCTATCTACGAGGAATTCAAGGCTCTCGGCATACACGTAAAGGTAGAGAGCAACGATAGATAATCTCGTTTTTGCAATCTTAAATTTACAAAATCACCACTTTAAATCAAAAAGCTTTTGAAAGGTTTTCACTATGTACTGTGTAAAATGCGGAGTAGAGCTCGCTGACAGCGAGAGCAAATGTCCCCTTTGTCACACGCCTGTATTTTTCCCGGGACACATCGTAAAGGATGAGAGAACGTATCCGAAATTTGAAAAGCCGGAGACGGTCAATCCCCGTGGAATATACTTTATAATCTCGTTCGTATGTCTTATAGGCGCGATCATTTCCTTTATATGCGACATAAATATCAGAAACGGCTTTGGCTGGTCGGGATACGTTGTAGGTGGTATAGCCCTATTCTATATCATCTTCATTCTCCCCTCCTGGTTTAAAAAGCATCATCCCGCGATCTTCGTGCCCTGCGACTTTGCCGCTATCGCGGCGTATCTCGCCTACGTCAACTACGCGTCAGACGGCAAATGGTTCTTAACCTTTGCACTTCCTATCACAGGCGCTGTCGCGGCTATTGTTTCCGCCGTCACCATTCTCTCATTCTACTTAAGACGAGGCTATCTGTATATCTGGGGCGGCGCCTTT
Source organism: Eubacteriales bacterium (assembly GCA_045658205.1). GTDB lineage: Bacteria > Bacillota > Clostridia > Oscillospirales > CAG-272 > UBA1740. The sequence goes on from JAZOUM010000076.1 coordinate 17,073, forward strand.
ATAGCGGCAGGACTTTTGTGTCCCATCATGGAGATGCTCTCCGTAATCACATTCGACGCAGAATTCTTGCGTTGGGGCATTTATCCTCTTGTTTCCCTCTTGCTTATAGGTATTATGCTTATCATAATCGCCATTGTAAAGCCGCTGAGAGAATCAATTTGTAAAATATTCGCTATTTGATCCCTTTAATTGCGAGCATTTATTATGTTTTTTAAGCAATTATATCCAAATCGTATTTATGTCCACGCTTTCTATTGACTTGATGCGCGAAAAATGTTAAAATAAGGACAATCTTTATTCTTTATGGAGGATGAATGCATTTTAAATTGACAAAACGTCGTCTGTTGCTTCTTGAAATAGACGTCTCTATTCTGCTTTTTGTTTACGCGTTCGCAATATTCCTTGACGTTATACCGCAGAGGCAGGACCTTGTACTGGGATTCTTCTCAAATCTATGGGCATACGCTCCTAACCTTCTCGTGTTCTTCATCCTGATATTTGGCACCAGATTTATCTTCAGAATCTATAGCAACGTGTGGAGATACGCGAACTCCAAGGCGTACCTTGAGATCGTGTTTGCCGATGCTATCGGTGGATCTATATCACTTATACTCACCAGAATACTCCCCTTTATCGGATTTGTAGGCTGGTTCTTCATAGCGACCATAGCTATGTTCACTACCGCTACCCTATCCACCCGCTTCGTTTATCAGCAGTACTATAGAAAGTACTCAAGAAGCCACGCAGAGTTCAAGGACAGTAAGATATCGGTTGCCATAGCGGGAGCCGGACAGGTTGGCGCCCTTTTGGCAGACGAGCTGATGAACTACAAGGGCTCACACTACCGTCCCGTCTGCTTCATAGACACCGATCCCGGTAAAAAGTACGGACGAGTAGCCGGACTGCCGGTATATCTTGATGACGAAAACGTTTTTGAGAAACTTGCGGCTTTTCCCGTACAGGAAATATTCATAGCCATTCCTCAGCTAAGCGGTGAGGATGCGCAAAAGCTGTTTGAGCGTTACGCGCGCTCCGGCTGTAAGGTAAAGCTCTACGATTTCCCAAGACACACCGATGAGGGGGGATCGGGAGAAAAGCGTGTCCTTCGTGAATTCAACATCGAGGACCTTTTATTCCGCGATACCATCAACGTTGCTGACGGCGCTACGCGCGAGTTTTACGAGGGCAAGACGGTTCTCGTAACGGGTGGCGGCGGATCTATCGGTAGTGAGCTTACGCGCCAGGTAGCTAAATGCGCTCCCAAAAAGCTTATTATCTTTGATATTTACGAAAACAACGCGTACGATATACAGCAAGAGCTGATCCGTAAATACGGTGATACTCTCGACCTTGCCGTAGAGATCGGCTCCGTCCGTGACAGAGCAAGGCTTGAGGCTGTTTTCAGCGCGTACCGTCCCGATATAGTCTTTCACGCCGCGGCGCACAAGCACGTTCCCCTTATGGAGCATAGCGGATGCGAGGCGATCAAAAACAACTGTCTCGGAACCTACAACACCGCCGATATGGCAGAAAAATACGGTACGAAAAAGTTTATACTCATCTCTACGGACAAGGCGGTTAACCCGACCAATATTATGGGCGCTTCCAAGCGTATGTGTGAGATGATAATTGAATGCCGTACCGACAGCAACACCGCATTCAGCGCGGTACGCTTTGGCAACGTGCTTGGATCTAACGGCTCGGTCATCCCTCTCTTCAAGCGTCAGATAGCTCAGGGCGGACCTGTAACCGTAACCGACAAGCGCATCATAAGATACTTTATGACTATACCCGAGGCGGCAGGTCTGGTTATGCAGGCGGGCGCTCAGGCAGTACGTGGCGAATTGTTCGTGCTTGATATGGGCAAGCCCGTGAAAATATACGATCTTGCCATCAGTATGATCAAGCTTTCCGGTCTAACCCCCTTCGTCGATATCGACGTCAAGGAGATCGGCTTAAGACCCGGTGAAAAGCTCTATGAGGAGCTGCTTATCAAGACCGAAAATCTCACCAAGACCGAGAACAACCTTATCTTTATAGAGCAGGATACGCCGTACACTCGCGAACAGATCGAGGAAAAGTTAAGATCTCTTGTCGAAGCTGTAAAGGAGTCGGAGCATGATATTAGCTCTGATAAGATCACCGAGGCTATGAGACTCGCAGTACCTACCTTCTATAAGCCTGAGGAGCTTAACAAGTTCGCCTCCGAGAGCGAAGAGATGCGTATGGTAAACGAAAAGGCAGAAAAAGCATTTATCTAAACTTATAATTCAGGGCTACTTCAAAGGCAAAAGCTTGAAGCAGCCCTATTTTTATAGATAAATACACCTTTGAAACGGTCTATGCCTTTTCATTTTTCACCATTCCCATTTTAAGTAAATATGAGAGCTATTTCTCATTTTCCGAAAAAGCCTTCTTTATTTCGACAGCGCCTAAAGCGGCAAATATAATGCAGACTGCAAAAATCATCTCGCAAACAAGAATAAAGGGAGTTACACTGCTACCTCTTGAATAAAACAGACGTCTTGATACCGTAACGGCTATAACGGAAAGCGCAAAAGCAGATGCGAAAGCGGAAAGCGCTCCCGAACGTATCCTTACTCTTTTTTTCAGTCTCATAAATGATAGCGAGAAGTTGAAAAGCTCCATCAAAATTATGACGATAGCATAGCCGCTTATGTCAAAAATAGGAATGAGAAGATATACGAGAATGACCGAGAGCATAGAGTCAAAAATATTTACCCACATAGAAAAGACCTGCTCTCCTATTCCCTTAAGCATAGAGTCGGTAACGTGATCAAGGTACATGATAGGTATGACGGGAGCGAGCATTTGTACGTATTTACCCGCCTCGTAGGTATCATATACCACGTATCCGATCTCCTCCGAAAACGCAAAAAGAAATACCGCCACGACAGTAGCGTAAAACACGGTTATCGAGGCAGCCCTTGACGCTATATTCTCCATTCTTGTATGATCACCCCTGCCGTCACTCTCGGCAAACTCGGGTACTAACAATCCGGAGAACGAGGACAGCGGCGTCATCGGAAAGAGTATGATAGGGAGAGCCATGCCGCCGAGAAATCCGTATGACCTGAGTGACTCCTCACGGGTATTTCCGCGATCGATAAGTCTTTTAGGGATCAGACTATGCTCAAGCGACATGAGAAACGAGCGCACGTAGGCAGAAAAGGCAAGAGGCAACGCCATGGCAGCTACCTCAGATACGGCGTATCCTCTCTTACGCATATCGCCGTATATTCTACGGTCGAGAATATATTCAATCAACGCTATAAAAAAGCACACGGCCTCGGTTATAACCGTACCGGTCGCGAGCGCCCTTACCGCCCCCTCCGTGCTACCGTCTGACATATAAAGGAGTAAAATTACAGTAAGCGCTATGCGCAATATTTGTCCCGCAACCTGTACCACGGCGTTTAAGGTTACGCGTCTTACCGCTACAAAATACCCCGATATGACGCTTGATAGCGCTATCGGTAAGAGCGAAAGGGAAAGAATGCGTAATGCCGAAACGGTCCTGACGTCCGACAGTACGCTCGCGCCGATAAATGAGCAAAGAGAAAATAATAGGGCGGTAGCGGCAGTGCCGAAAACAAGGGCGTAAATGAACGCGCCACGCAAAATGCGCTCTCCCCCCTCTCCCTCACCGAGAGATACAGCCACCAGCCGTGTAACGCTGAGTCCAACTCCCGACGTTGCGAAGGTCACGGCAAAGGAATATATTACGGCTATCAAGCCCTGAAGTCCAACGCCTTCAGCTCCTATAGTACTCGCTATGTAAGCGCCGAGAAACAGCGTTACGGCTCGCATTGCAAATCCCACGAGCGTCAGAATAGCGCCGTTGTATAAAAAAGCTTTTCTACCCTTCATAAACCACCCTGAAATCATCAAAATCCTTAAATTTCAACTTTTGATTGTCGTTATAATAATATAGTATGTGATCCGTTATACTGTAATGACAGATCCCGAAATATGCTTTTAATATACCTTACCTTCTTTTGTTTATTTTGTACAGTTTTTGAATATGCGGATTGTTAAATAGGTAAAATCGTACAAAACACAATTGACAATCTGCTTATTTTGTGATATACTACTCAAACAAAGCATAATCACACGAAGAGGTATATACTTGCAATAGGGCAAGCGTTTCTACAAACCACCGCAATGGTTGTCTACCGGTTATTTTCGCCGAGTAGACTTTTTTTGTTTCTCGGCATGTAAATGGAGAGAAATTATGAATATTTATCTTGAAATCTTCGGTTATATCGGTACCGCTCTCATCATACTATCAATGACGATGAAATCGATAAACAGGCTTAGGATACTAAACGTGTCCGGCTCTATAATAAGCGTGATATATTCTGTGATCATAGGCGCATGGCCTACGGTAATTCTCAACGTATGCCTCGCCGTAATAAACGTATACCACCTTATAAAAACAAACCTTCTGCCTAAAAGAGCAGAAACTTCAAATTAAGAAAGGAAAAGATATGAAGCTTATAATAGATAACAAGCCATACGAGGCGCTCCCCGGAGAATCCCTATACGACATTGTAAAAAAACTGGGTTTTGTAAATGGACAGTTGTCAAATGATCCTATAGTAGCTAAAATTTCGGGAAGAGTCTTTACATTAAATTATATACCTGTACGTGAAAAGGACATACAACCCGAGAGAAAAACCATAAGGACAGCTATGGCGGCATCCGACGGCACGGTAAAGCTTTTGCGCTACTCTGATCCGCAAGGCAGAGACGCGTATATGCGTACGGCGCAGTTCATTATCTTTTTGGCTATCGAAACTCTCTGGCCACAGTCGAGAGCTAAGATGAGCTGTACGGTCGGCTCCGGTGTATATTTCAAGGTAACGGGCTGCGATTTTTCCGTTGACGCGCTCAAGGCAAAGATAGACGAGATCATCGCCGACGATCTTACCCTAACGAGAAGAAAGATACCCACAGCGGACGCTATCGCGTATTACGAGAAGCAGGGCTTTACCGACAAGGCGTCTCTTTTGCAATACAGAAAGAACAGCACGTTCAAAATATACGAGAGCGGCGAGTTCAGAGATTATTTCTACGGTGAGATGGCTCCGTCCACCTCATTCCTTCGCTCGTTTGACATTATCCCCTCCGAGGAAGGCTTTATCTTCATACTTCCTGACATCAAAAATCCCGACCGCCCCTCTGAATATCGCGAAAGTCCTAATTTCTTCAGCGTATATACCGAGGGTAAAAATTGGGGTGAGCTTATGGGATGCGAGACCGTATCCGATCTTAACGAGCTTGTAAAATCGGGAAAGATCCGCGAGCTTATACGTGTTAACGAGGCACTCCATGAAAAGCGTTTTTCCGAAATTGCCAATATGATCTGTGAGCGAGGAGCAAAGGCGGTTATGCTTGCCGGACCAAGCTCGTCGGGCAAAACCACGTCTGCAAATCGCTTGGCTACACAGTTAAGAGTACACGGTAAGACACCGATACTTATGAGCCTTGACGACTACTATATCGACCGCGATCAACTTGAGCCCGGTCCTGACGGCGAGGTAGATCTTGAGCATATCAACACTATAGACACCGAGCTGTTTGGAAAGCATCTGCGCGATCTCTTTGACGGCAAGGAGGTTGAGCTACCTACCTTCAACTTTAAGAGAGGAAAGCGCGAGTGGAGAGGACACAAGCTTTCACTCACTGATCGTTCGGTCATTATCGTTGAAGGTCTGCACGGTCTTAATCCCTCACTACTACCCGAAGATCTTGCGCCCAACCTTGTATTCAGACTCTACGTTACTCCGCTTCTCGCGCTCAATCTTGACGATCACAACCGTATTCCTTCAAGTTATTTAAGACTTTTAAGACGAACCGTGAGAGATTTTGAGTCTCGCGGCTCATCGGTGCAAAGAACGTTAGCTATGTGGGATTCGGTCAGACGCGGAGAGGAAAGGTGGATATTCCCCTTCCAGGAGAACGCCGACGTCATCTTCAACAGCTCTACTCTCTATGAGCTTTGCGTAATCAAGAAGCATATATATCCCCTCCTTACTCCTATCGACGCTTCAGACGAGTGCTATGACCAGGTACGCGCTATGGTTAAGGTGCTTAACTACGTGCTTGAGGCAAACGTTGACGACGAGATACCCCCCACAAGCATCGTCAGAGAGTTTATCGGCGGCAATAGCTTCTATAAATAAGGCGCTGTCACGTATTCTAAAATCAGGTACGAATATCGCCGTGTCACGCAAAAGCAATAGTAAAATAAGGGAAAGTAGATCTTAGTAAAATATGAGAACGATCCAGTTAATGAAAAAGAGGGTGTATCCCGAAAGCTTAAAAATACTCTTTGAAGCTAATAAAATAAATGAAAAGACTCTTGTAGAGGACTTTACCGTTAAGGGTGGCAAATGGTATACCGAGGACGGTTGGCTCATTGGTGAAAACCGCGAGTGTAGCGCCGCTATGTGTATAACAAAGCAAACCTACACGGGTGATCTGCTCATTGAGTTTGACGCGGCAACAGTATCCCCTGCGACAAGAGATATCAACGTAACCTGGCACGGTAGCTGGAACGAGCAAACCGATACACGCGATATGGGCTACGTTATGGGTATCAACGGCTTTTGGGAAGGACGTATCGGATTTGAGAAAAGCCCGAAGTATGATCTACTCGTCTTAACCGAGCTTTTTAACTTTATTCCCGGCAAGGTGTACCACGTTACTGTCGGTAGCTTTTCCCTCCCCTGTGGCTCCGTCAGAGTCTTTATGGCTATCGACGACACAGTAGCGCTCGAAATAACAGACCCCGACCCAATCGACATAACGAAATACGGCTTTGTCGGACTTGAAGCCTTCTGCACCAAGGTCAAGTATAAAAATATACAGATCAAGCGCCTTGACCTTGCCGACGACTATAAGACCTACACCCCTGAGTTTTGATATTATAATAAAAAGGAAGCCCGAAAGCTTCCTTTTTTATGTTCTTCGCTAAGCTTATTAGCCCGCAGGGTTGAATAAAATCAGATGAAGAAAATGACTTTACATCTTGAAGGCGTATACACATACGTCGAGTGGCGAAAGGCTATTAATAAAAAAAGGAAGCCCGAAAGCTTCCCTTTTGTATGTTC
>JAZOUM010000077.1:0-1717 GCA_045658205.1 Eubacteriales bacterium
GTCCTTTGCATCCTCTTCGTTGGAGATGCATACGTCAACGTACTGGCAGAGCTCGGTCATAGCCTCACGAGCCTCTGCTCTGGTCCAGAGCTTACCTCTGTAGTTAAGGTCGCAGGAGATCTTAAGACCGTGAGCCTTAGCTGCCTTACAAGCATCCTTACAGATCTCAACAACGTTTGCGCCGAGAGCGGGAGTGATACCGGTGAAGTGGAACCAATCTGCACCCTCAAAGATCTCATCCCAGTTGAAGTCCTCGCGGGATGCCTTGGAGATAGCGGAGTTAGCTCTGTCGTAGATACATACGGAGCCACGCTGAGAAGCGCCCTTCTCGTTGAAGTAGATACCTACTCTGTCGCCGCCTCTGACGATCTTAGAGGTGTCAACGCCGTAACGGCGAAGGCTGTTAACTGCTGCCTGACCGATAGCGTGTGCAGGAAGCTTGGTAACGTAAGTAGCATCCATACCGTAATTAGCGAGAGAAACTGCAACGTTAGCCTCACCGCCGCCGAAAGTGAATTCTACGTGATCGCACTGAACGAATCTCTCGTAGTTGTAGGGCTGAAGACGGAGCATAAGCTCACCGAAAGTAATAACCTTCATGTTTGAAAATTCCTTTCACGAATTATATTTTTTAATTTAGTCGCATACACATATATTGTAACAAATAGAAGATTAAAAATCAAGAGTCAAGCATATATTTTTTTATAAAAAGCGCGCAAACGAATAAAATATACGGTTTATACCGCCGCAACGAACAAAAAAGAGCCCGTTTGCATAAAACAGGCTCTTATCAAAAACTTACTTATCGGCACTCTTGATCTCTTCAAGACAAGTACGGCAGATTTTCTTACCCTTAAATTCTACAACCTCGTTCTCACTGTCACAGAAGTGGCAGAAGGGGCGATGCTTTGTAAGGATAATCTTATCACCTTCGACGTATATCTCGATGGGGTCGGCGCGTACGATATCAAATTTTTTACGGATTTCCTTCGGAATGACGATTCTGCCGAGCTCGTCAATGTTTCTTACTATACCGGTTGATTTCATAGAGCATTCCTTTCATTAGTCCATCGGCGTTTTACCGCCAACTGTATTGTCACGTCGTTACGGGGGAGTCAGCCTCGCTAACTAAAGATATTAGTATTTTAGCAAAAAATAAAGTGTATGTCAATAGATTTGTCAAAATTTTATGACTTTAATTGACTTTTGTGCCTTAAATGTAAAATAAAGCGCCAATAATTGGAACAAAAAGGAAAAAATAAATGGGTAAAGGTAAAGAAAGAGGAAAAAGCGCTCTAGACACGACTCTCTCGTATTTTTCAGAGGATGTTGCAAACGATGTTAGAAGGTGCATTGCCGAGCGGCGCATAAACTCAAATGCGGTCGCGGAAATCAGACTGCGAGCATACGGCACGTCTGCACTCGTTGTACGCGGCAAGAACGTTCCGATAGATATACGGAGTGATCCGAAAGTGGTGCAAGAGGTGTTCGCCCGCATATCGAGGGGCGCTCTTTTTACTCACCGCGACGACATATCAAGGGGATTTATTTCTCTTGAGGGCGGTATCAGGGTAGGAGTTTGCGGCCATGCGAGATATGAGGGCGGCAGGATCGTCGGTATCGGCGAGATATCCTCGCTTGCCTTCAGGCTTCCGACGGGGGAATGCTCGTTTGCAGAGGCGCTCTACTCCGAATGGATGGTGTTAGGCGGCGGTAT